>DATKQU010000097.1:0-11472 GCA_035532595.1 Terriglobia bacterium
GGCGCGGTGGTGATCGAGGAGGGGGCAGAACGCTGGGCGGAGGCGCATCCGGTGGAAAACCCGGTGGATATCTGCGGCGCCGGCGATAGCTTCGCTGCAGGGTGCGCCATGACCATGGCGGTAACCCGCGATCCCGTGGCCTCGGCGGGCTTTGGCAACCTCGTCGCCTCCGTCACGGTGATGAAGAAAGGCACCGGAACCGCTTCCCCCCAGGAACTCATCGCCGCCGCCCGTTGACGCGGCACGAGTGTCCCGCTCGTGCATGAACATGGCCCAGAGGGTCATGCCTCTGCGCATGGCCCGGGTGCGATTGCCGTCCGACTTGCGAGCCCGATTAGGATCACAAACCGCGGATCTAAAGACGCGCTACCCTCCTCGTCGCATGCCGGCGTAAAGCCGGCGCTACTTCCCTGAACAGCGAAAGACAAGGGCCATAGACCCACGCTACAGTCGTCGTTGTCACTATATTTTGCAAGAGTCAGTAAACGCACGGTGACAGTGAACGCACCAAGAATCAGTCTGCATTATAATGGAGCTTTCTCGAGTTCCGCGGGCGGTAGTGGGGCATTGGCACAGACGCCTCTCGGATTGGAAACTCTCTCAAGGTTAATAAGGAGCCTTCATGAACTTTATGGGAAAGTGGTTGCTGGGAATCGTGCCGGTGTCGCTGATTGCTCTGGCGGTTCTGGGAATTCATCCTTCCGGGGAGTCTTTTGCTTCCGCATCCTCTAAAGCAGCCGGCAACGGCCAGTCCGCCGCCCCCGCGGAAACGGAACCGGTCATTAAGGCCTTCAACGTGAACATGCTGGACAAAAACGCCAAGGCTTGCGTGAACTTGTTCCAGTTCGCGGACGGAGAGTGGCTCGCCAAGA
Source organism: Terriglobia bacterium (assembly GCA_035532595.1). Lineage (GTDB taxonomy): Bacteria > Acidobacteriota > Terriglobia > UBA7540 > UBA7540 > JAMCXS01. The sequence goes on from DATKQU010000097.1 coordinate 873, forward strand.
ATCCCATTCCCCCGGAGTACCCAAGCTGGGGCACGTTCAACGAACTCCAGGAACGAAATCGTCGAATCCTTCACCAAATCCTGGAAAAGGCCTCCGCCGATCACCACGCTCCCAAAGGGTCGAACCTGCAAAAGATTGGCGACTTTTATGCCAGCTGCATGGACGCCCGAAAGGTTGAAGCGGAAGGCGCGAAACCCCTCGAGCCAGAGTTCAAGCGCATCCGGGCCATCCGGAGCCTTCGCGGCCTGCAAGCGGAAGTGGCGCGCTTGCAGGGCGAAGGCGTGGATGTGCTGTTTGAGTTCGGGTCAACCCAGGACGAGAAGAACAGCACCGAGGTGATTGCCGGCGCCGAGCAAGGCGGGCTCGGGTTGCCGGACCGCAACTACTACACCAAGACGGACGCCAAGTCCCAAAAGATTCGCGAACAGTACGTCGAACATGTCCAGAAAATGTTCGAGCTCCTGGGCGACAGTTCCCCCAAGGCCGCTTCCGAGGCAAAGACCGTCATGAGCATTGAGACGAAGCTGGCGGAGGCTTCCATGACCCCCGAGGAGCGGCGCGACCCGGAAAAGACTTATCACAAAATGGAGTTGGCGCAATTGGAGGCGCTCGCGCCCAACCTTGCGTGGCCCGCCTATTTCCGGCAGGTGGGACATCCCGGCATCCCTGCCGTTGACGTTGCCCAACCCAAGTTCCTTGAGGAAGTCAATGGGCTGATGAAGTCCGTCCCCATGGGGGAGTGGAAAACCTACCTTCGCTGGCATCTGATTGATGCGGCTGCGCCGGCGTTGTCGAAAGAGTTTGTCGAGGAAAATTTCAACTTCAACGGCCGCGTCTTGCAGGGGACCAAGAAGATTCTTCCTCGCTGGCAGCGCTGCGTGCGGGCGACGGACCGGGAGTTGGGATTTGCCCTGGGCAAAATCTACGTCCAAAAATATTTTCCTCCTGAGGCCAAAGCGCACGCGCAGAAGATGGTGCAGAACCTGATGGCGGCCCTCCGGGAGGATCTCGAAACCTTGCCCTGGATGGGACCGCAAACGCGCCAGGCGGCGCTGGCCAAGCTGGACACTTTCATGCCCAAGATCGGTTATCCGGACAAGTGGCGGGATTATTCCGCTTTCCATGTGACACGCGGCCCCTATGTCAAGAATGTTCTCAAGGGTAATCTGTTTGATTTCCGGCGCGACCTGAACAAGATCGGCAAGCCCGTTGACCGCACGGAATGGGAGATGACCCCGCCCACCGTCAATGCCTACTACAATCCCCTGAAGAATGAGATCGTGTTCCCGGCGGGCATTCTGCAGCCTCCCTTCTTTGACGATCACGGCGATGATGCGGCCAATTACGGCGGGATCGGCGCCGTGATCGGCCACGAGATGACACACGGCTTCGATGACGAAGGACGCAAGTTCGACGCGCAGGGCAATTTGAAAAACTGGTGGACGCCCCAGGACATCAAGAATTTCGACGAACGCGCGAACTGCATCCGAGAGCAATTCGACAGCTACGTGGCCATCGGGAAGGTCCACGAAAACGGCAAGCTGGTCTTGGGAGAAAGTATTGCCGACCTGGGCGGCTTAACCCTGGCATACAAGGCTTATGAAAAAAGTTTGGAAGGCAAGCCTCGCCCGGAAATTATTGACGGCTTCACCCCCGAGCAGCGTTTCTTTATTGCCTGGGCGCAGAACTGGGCGGAGAATGTTCGGCCAGAGTTCGCCCGGCTCCTGCTGAACATCGACCCCCATCCGCTGCCTCGCTTCCGGGCCATCGGGCCGCCTTCGAATATGCCCGCCTTTGCCAAAGCGTTTGATTGCAAGACCGGCGACCCCATGGTGCGCCCTCCGAGCGAGCGCTGCCGGATCTGGTAAGGCCATTTGAAGTGGGTCAATTTGGCTGAGGTAGCGGCGAGTTTACCTCGCCATGTGGCGGCATAAAGCCGCCTCTACGTCAAATTGACCCGCTACCGTCCCGCTGAGTTCGTTTCTTCAACTGAGGAAAAGGGTTAAAATTAAGGTTCCGATGAAACTGCCTGTTTATATGGACCATCATGCCACCACGCCGCTTGATCCGCGTGTGCTGGAAGCGATGCTGCCCTATCTGACCGAGAAGTTCGGCAACCCGGCCAGTTGCACCCATCGCTACGGCTGGGATGCCCAGGCGGGCGTGGAAAAGGCCCGGAAGCAGGTTGCGCGCCTCGTCAACGCCCAGCCCGAAGAAATCATTTTTACTTCGGGAGCGACGGAGTCCGACAACCTCGCCATTAAGGGCGCGGCGCGGGCGAATCGCCAGAGGGGAAATCATCTTGTGACCCTGGCGATCGAGCATCACGCCGTCCTGGACGCTTGCCGGCGCCTGGAAGAAGAAGGCTTCAAAGTTACCTACCTGCCGGTTGAGCGGGACGGGTTGCTGAACCTCGAAGACCTTGAGAGGGCGTTGACCGATCAGACCATTCTGGTGAGCGTGATGGCGGCAAACAACGAGATCGGAACCATCCAGCCCATTCGCGAGATTGGAAAGCTGTGCCGCGCGCGCGGCATTGTGTTTCACACCGACGCTGTGCAGGCTATCGGCAAAATCGAAGTCGATGTGGAAACAATGAGTGTTGATCTGCTTTCCCTTTCGGCGCACAAGATTTATGGGCCCAAGGGCGCGGGCGCGCTTTACGTCCGGCTGAAGGAGCCGCGTTTGAAGTTGACGCCGCTTCTCGATGGCGGCGGGCACGAACGCGGGCTGCGATCGGGAACGCTTAACGTGCCCGGGATTGTCGGCCTTGGCCGGGCCTGCGAAATCTGCCGCGAGGAAATCTCCGGCGAGCCGGACCGCCTGCGGGCTCTGCGCGACCGCCTGAAAGAAGGCATCCTGGCCGGGCTCGAAGACGTGGCCATTAACGGTTCGCTCGATCAGCGCCTGCCGAACAACCTGAATCTCAGCTTTGCGGGGATTGACGCGGAATCGTTCTTGATGGCCCTAAAAGATGTTGCCTTGTCTTCCGGCTCAGCCTGCAACTCGGCGGGCGAAGCAGCTTCCTACGTGCTCCAGGCACTTGGATTATCGGAAGAGACGGCCGCAGGTTCCATCCGTTTTGGCCTGGGGCGGTTCAATACCGAGGAAGAAGTGGACTTCACCATTGAGCGCGTTATCGAAACCGTGAAAAGCCTGCGTGAACTTTCCCCTTTGCCCGCCACAACAAAGAGCAAGACCTCCGGACCCGAAGCCTGACCTTTTCTACTCTCCCCCCTTCTCAAGCCATGCTGATTGAATGGTAGAGACAAGAAAACCCTGGAGGCGTGCGCCTTGGCGGCCGATTAGTTGAAGTAAGGCTCCCGCGCGGTCGGTCTGGGGAGCAGGGGAAGCTATGCTTCGCAAAGATTCCGCCTTCTCGATGATGGAGCTCCTCGTCGTGGTCCTTATCATCGGGACGATCGTGGCAATGGCCATTCCGCAGGCTTATCAGGCCGTCAAGGCCTATCGCCTGCACGCGGATGCGGGATCACTGGCGGCCCAGATGAACGTAGCCCGCATGCGAGCGGCATCCCAGTACAAACCCTACCGCGTGGTCGTCAATATCGCGGCCGGAACGTACTGGCGGGAAGCGCTTTGTGGCGCGACCTCGGCCAGCGTCGATGCGGCCTGCACGTCACCTTACGAAGCCCAATCCACGCCGGTGATCGAAGGGGGAACGCAATACGCCATGGAGGGTGACGTGTATGCAATCTGCCGTCCCGCCTCCATCAGCAGCGCCTACCCCGGCACGATCCTGGCTGACCCGAGTTCCTGTTCCGGCCCACTCTATGTCTATTTCAACACGCGCGGCGCACCGGTGGACAATACGGGCAACCCGCTGGGCAGTGGAGGAACGGCGGTTTACGTCCGCAATCAAAACAACCTTCTTGATGCCGTCACCGTGGCAATCGGCGGGGCGGCCACCACCTGGAACTGGGACACGGCCGGCAGCATCTGGCGCCGAAGATAGGGGAATTGCGAATGGCCCCGCGAGGAATACCCATAAAGGCGCGCGATTGGCAACGCGGCGAGTCACTGATTGAAACCTTGATCGCGGTTTTGATTGCGGTCATTGGTCTGTTCAGTTTGGGAGCGCTCATCTTTCAGGGAACCGTCACCAACAAGAATCAGGGGACGGAAGTCACCCGGGCGACGATTTACGCTCAGGACAAAATGGAAAAGCTCTTGTCGCTCGACTTCAGTAGTTGCACCCAATCCGCCGCCTCCCAGCCGGTCACTTGCAATACGACTGATATCGGCGCGACGGGATGGACGCAGGGTCTGCTCGCCGCCGGGACGATCGGTCCCCTGCAGGCAACCTGCCCAACTTCGGGAGCCTCCGTCGGGTACATCGATTTTCTGGATAACAACGGCATCCAACTTCCGGGAGCCACGGCGGCAACCAGTTGCTCCGCGATTACGCCGTCGAATATTACCTACGTCCGGATGTGGCAGATCACGGACTTGGCCTCCACGGGCGCACCGGCGTTCAAACAGATTTCCGTAGCGGTTTATTCGCAATCCGCGATGAACGTAGGGTCAGGCAAGCCCATCGTGCTTTTGACGAGCCTGCTGTCGAACCCGAATTAAAGGGGGCCGGAGATGTACTCAGGTTCAAATCGGCAACCCGCCTTGAGGAAAGCGCTGGGAGCGGGGTTTTCACTCATCGAGATGCTGGTCAGCGTCGCCATCATTGTCTTGCTGATGTCCGCCGTTTTCCCGTTTCTGTTTCAGTCCCAGAAGAGATACCAGGGAAATGCTGTGATCGCGGAGGCCAACCAGAGCGCCCGCGCGGCGCTCGAAGTCTTGACGCAGGAAATCGGGCAGGCGGGGTTTAATCCCAATTTCACCGCCAACAAGACGTCCTCGGCTGAGGTTGATTCCAGTTCAAGCGCTCAGTGCGTTACCTTGAGCGACATCAATCAGATCAATCCGGGTGACTGGCTTTCCGTGGACACGGGACCGACCAATGAATTGGTTCAGGTTCTTTCAACGTCGAATATTTCAGGGACCCCCTGCGGAGCGTCCAGTCAGATTCAAGCTGTCTTCCTGATGGAGCACGAGGGCTCCACGACTCCCTTTCCGCTCATCAGCTACAAGATGCCTTACGGCACTGGTATCTTGCGGACCACCGGCACTTCGACCGACCAAACTCTGGAGTTTTACGGCGACATCAATCAGGATGGCGTCATTCGCTATGTGGTCTATAGCCTGTCTCCGGTCAGCCCGGCCGCGTCAGTCAGCATCAATGGAACCACCTACACGCTCTACAATTTGTACCGGTCGGTCACGCCGGTGACCTTCACGAATCTTCCTGCCCCGTCCACTTACGCCCCGCCGGCCAACAGCCAGGCTTCGCCCCTGGTGACCAATGTTCTCTACAACGCCACAAACCAGGCCGGCCCGACCGGCCAGGCGATTTTTGCCTATCCTTACCAGGTGGTGATCGGGGTGGTACCGAATCAGATCACGGTGGTTGGGACGGTAAAAGTGACCTTGAGTGTGGCAATAAGCCCCAAGGCCTTGGAAACTGCACAGGTGCAGTGGTTTACCATGGCCACCCGGATTCGCCCCCTGAACCTGTCCGCTGCCATCAGCGTGAATAACGCGGGAGGAGCAATTTATTTGCCTCCCATGCCCAAGAGTTTGCCGATGACAATCCCTTCGAATTATTACCCGTGAGGAGCAATCCGAGATGAGAATCCAAGATGATAAGAACATTGAATGGAGACGGAAGGGACGCGAGCAAGGCGTTGCCCTGATTCTCGTCCTGCTGGCCATGCTGGTCTTATCGGTGCTGGCAGCCGCCATTGTCTTCACGGCCCGGTCCGAAACCTTTGCCAGCTACAATTACAAACTGGACACGCAAGCCGACTATCTGGCCAAAGCCGGAATTCAGCGGTCCATCAACTGGTTTCGCAGCTCGCACTATCGCGCCGTCAGCCAGGGTGAAGCCAATACGTATTACCTTGTGACCTCCACCGGAAGCCCTTATAACCTCTACACGTCGAACGCCTCTCCGGTCACCTGCAAGTCCGGGTGTTCCAGCAACAACAGCCCTGTGCAGTTGTTGGGATACGGCAGCGGTTCCTCCAATTACCCCGGCATCAACAACACCGAGAGCACCGCGCGGGCCGTGGCGGCTGCCTTTGCCTCCGACTTGAATGATCCCGCCAATACGCGCGTGACGGCTGACGCGAACAATTCCGGCTTCTTCAACGTGAACGCCGTGCTGCTGAATTATCAAACCGTTAATGTGGGCTATGCGCCTCCCTATACTCTTACCGCCGTTGAAACCTGGCTGATTACTTCCAAAGCCACCTGGACGGGCAGTTCAGGATCGAGCACGGCAGTGGCCACGGCGGAAGAAGAGGCCATCATCCAGCCCATTTATGTTCCCACCTGGGGCAATGCACTCTACGGCTTCTGCTCCGTTTCCATGCAGGGAAGCTCCGGGACGTGCACGGACGCGTTTAACTCCACGCTCGGGGCTTACGGCGGCGGGAACCCCAGCGTGGCTTCGGGGCAATGTGATTCAACCACCGCCAGCAATGTGATAGGCTCGGGCGCCGGCGTGGGCGCCAACGGGGGCGTGACCCTGGGAAGCAACGTGACCATCGCCGGGAATGTCATCATCGGCGCCAACCCGACATCCGGCTGCGCCGCCAGCGGCTATAGCGGCAGCGTCAGCTCCGTGCTGGGACAGGTGATCAACGGCCCGCACAAAGACCCGCCGCCGGTGCCCACCTTCCGGTCCGGCTTTCCCACCGGAGCGCCTTCTTATGCTTTGAGTACAGGCAGCGTGCAGGTGCTGCCGGTAGGGGCCACGTGGTCCAGCAGTCCTTTTCCGCAAACCACAGGAATTACGCCGGCCACGGCTTCGCCCTGCATGGACACCTCCTGTAACGGTACGGCAGCCCATCCTTACGAGGTTTCGAGTGTTTCCATGACGGGCGGCGGTGGAGGCGGCAACGCGCCCGTGCTAGAGCTCGTGGGCGGGTCAAATCCGCTTAATCCCGTTTATTACGATATCGACAGCTTGAGTGAAAATCAGGGGGAAATCGACGTCTCAGGCTATGTCATCATCAACATTAAAAGCAGCTTCAGCATTGCCGGCCTGGGAATTTCCAACGGCGTTGCCGCCAGTATCCCGCCCGAAGCGGTGGTAATCAACTATGCCGGAACCAACAGCGTTTCGATTAGCGGCAATGGGGCGGTCTCGGCTGTTCTCAATGCTCCGAACGCAACCGTCAGCCTGGGGGGCGGCGGCAGCGGCGGTTACTTCGTGGGAGCCATCCAAGCCAACAACGTGAACGTGCAAGGCGGCTACCCTGTTCACTATGACGTTCAACTCAGCCAAGCCGGGGGAGTGATGGGGGTCATGGTGACCTCGGCCTACGGGCGAAAGAAGATGTGAGTGGAAGTCCGGCCCGCCGCGTCTCTGGGCCCCGCCTTCGCAGGGATAACCCTTCCCACAGTTAGTGGGTCATTTTGACGTAGAGGCGGCTTTATGCCGCCACATGGCGAGGTAAACTCGCCGCTACGACTCCAAATTGACCCACCACCTTCCCACAGGTTTATTTCTCTTTCCGCCTCCTTTCAGGTTAATCTATTGGTTAAGGGACAACGGTTCGAGGGTGGCGAGACCGGTGTCGCCTCGGGGGGAAAGTCTCCAGGGACCGCTGATCAGCGAGCAGCGGACGTTTGTTTCCCGAACCTGTTGAGGCAACTGGGCCGGAAGGGCTTGGGATTGCCTTCCAGGCAGGGGCCAGGGGTGATTTGGCACCCTTTTGGGGATCTTGCCAGATGAGGCAATAGAAAACCCTTGGGTATTGCAGGCGCATCCTAATTAATGGCAATATCGATCTGTCCTCATACGCACTAATTCCTCAGCCAAGGAATAAGCGAAAGGAGAAAGTTTTTCATGCCGCGTCTTTCAAAGCAGTTTTTGCGCGAGAACCTTCTGGGATTGAGTCTGACGATGGTGGGCCTGCTCTGTCTGGCTCTCGCGTCGATTATGTATTTTGGCCAGCGCAGCTATACCAATATCGCGCTGGCGAACGGGCAGGCGCTGGATGGGCCGGACATTGACACCCTCGTGAAGATGAACAAGGCCTACGAAAGAATCGCCCAAACGGTGACGCCTGCGATTGTAAATATTCGGACCACGCAGGTCATCAAAGTTAAGCAGTCGCCGTTTTTCTCGGACCCGTTTTTTCGACAGTTCTTCGGGAATGTTCCGGGCATGGGGATTCCGAAGGAGCAGAAAGAACATGCTCTGGGGAGTGGAGTGATCGTTTCTCCCGAAGGGTATATTGTTACCAACAACCACGTGATCGCTCACGCCACGGACATCGAGGTGATGCTTTCAGACAAGCGCACCTTCAAAGGCAAACTGGTTGGCGCTGATCCCATGACGGACATTGCGGTGATCAAGGTTGAAGCCAAAGAGTTGCCGGTGGCCGCCTGGGGGAACTCCTCCGACCTGCACGTCGGTGACACGGTGATGGCCTTTGGCAATCCTTTCGGGCTGAATTTTACAGTCACGCGGGGAACGGTCAGCGCCCTGGGCCGCTCGGGCCTGGATATCGAAAAGATTGAGAATTTCATTCAAACGGACGCCGCCATCAACCCCGGGAATTCCGGCGGCGCGCTGGTGAACGTGCGCGCGCAGGTGATCGGCATTAACACCGCGATCCTGAGCGGGGGATCGGGACCGGGAGGCGAGGGAGGCTTCATCGGCATCGGCTTTGCCATCCCCGCCAATACCGTCAAGCACGTCATGCAGGATCTGATCAAGACGGGCAAAGTGACCCGGGGCTACCTGGGCGTGGAGATCAGCGACCTGAACAGCGGCCTCGCAAAGCAGTTTGGCGTCCCGGATACCTCCGGGGCATTGGTTCAAAACGTATCGCCGGACGGCCCCGCGGGGAAGGCAGGAATCAAGAACGGCGATGTGATCCGCAAGTTCAACGGCGAAACCGTGGAAGGAGCCGATGAATTGACTTCCCTGGTGACCAATACAAACCCCGGCGCCACCGTCACCCTGAGCATCTTGCGGAATGGCAAGCCGCTCGAGGTCAAGGTGCTTTTGGTGGAGCGTCCCACGAATCTGGGCATGCGAGCCGGCGAAGGCCAGGGGCCCTCGGGCAGCGCGCTAGAGGGTGTTCAAGTGCAAAATCTCACCCCCGCCCTCCGGAACCAACTGGGCCTGCCGAGCGAGGTAGAAGGCGTGGTCATCTCGAATATCGACCCCAATAGTCCTGCGGCACAGTCCGGACTCCAGCAGGGAGATGTCATCGAGAGCCTCGACCGGCATCCCGTGCACAACGTGAACGACTTCAACACCCTGGCGGGGCAGGCGAAAGGCCAAGTCTTGCTGCGCATCAACCGGCAAGGCTCGGGCGCTTACGTGGTGATCTCCCCCGGCAGTGGTGCCGGTGAATGATGCCATAACGGCCTGGGGCGGAATGCCTTGGGCCAACTCTGGAAATAGCCCCCGCTCCGTGGGAAGCGCAAGTCCCGCCGGGCGGGGGCCTTCAGTTTAAAACCTTCGAAGCCAGCGGAAATGGGAAGCGGCCTCAAGCTCGCCAAGCGGGTGGTCGTAAGTGTTGGTGTCGGAGTCGTTGCAATCTTGGCCTTCCTTGATATCTCAATCCGCTCCATCGAGAATCGCTTCATCTATTTTCCACCCCAGCACTCCACGGGCATTGACCTCGCGGCACAGTACGGCTCGGGCGCGGAAGAGGTTTGGCTCACCGCCGCCGACGGCGTGAAGCTGAACGCCTTGTACCTGCCACATCCACCATCCCGCAAGGTCATCCTCTGGTTCCACGGCAATGCCGAAGACCTCAGCACCGCTGCCGGCGGGTTGAAAGTTTACTCGGCGCTGGGAGCCAATTTGCTGGCGGTGGATTATCGCGGCTACGGCAAAAGTGAAGGCTCGCCCTCTGAGGAAGGTCTTTACCGGGATGCCGACGCCGCCTACGACTATCTCGTCCAGCAGCGGCATCTCCAGCCGGAAGACATCATCTTGCTGGGCCACTCGCTCGGCGGCGTGGTGGCCATTGATCTCGCTTCCCGCCGCCCTTGCGGCGGCTTAATCGTGGAAAGCTCCCTGACCACGGCGCGGGAGATGGCGCGGAGAATTCTGCGCATCCCGCTGCTTGGCTATACCCTGCGCACGCGTTTTGATTCGTTATCAAAGATTGCGCGAGTTCGTGCGCCTGTTCTGATTGTCCACGGAACCCGGGACGACATGATTCCCTTCTCCATGGGCCGGCGGCTTTTTGAAAACGCTTCCCAACCGAAGAGCTTTTACGCGGTGGAGGGCGCCGGGCACAACGATCTTCTGGAGGTTGCGGGAGAGCGTTATCTCGAGCGATTGAAAGACTTTATTAACTTCGAAAGTCCCGGGAGGGGCGGAAGATCTTAGCCCAGGGCGTAAGCCCTGGGGCTGGACTTTGGCCTTTTGGGCATCAGGCATTAGCGTAGCAGACGGCGGAAGCGAGGGGGAAGGAGGATTTCTGGGGCTTCGGGGCAGGAGGGAGGCTGGAGGCGAAGCCGGAGAAATTCTCGAGGCCCAACCCTCGTCCCC
>DATKQU010000098.1:0-5886 GCA_035532595.1 Terriglobia bacterium
CAAGGGAATATTGGTCACGACCTCCGGTTTCACGACCCAGGCCCTTGCGTTCGCTCGGGACCTTCCCATCGAACTCCTTGATGGCCAGCAATTGCAGGAACTCCTTAGCGGACGAGGGATGTCAACTGTGAAGCGGGAGACACATCCCAAGCTCTTTGAGTAGGAGAGAACTTGTTTAGCCTCTTCTTCGACGATGTCGTCTGATTCACAACCCAGATTACCTCTTATGGTGCAGGCATCCTCCAAATCGAAGCGAGTATTTCTTTCCTTTGGCTCCAACCTCGGTTCTCCGGTTGAAAACATCCGGAAGGCGCTCCGGGCGCTTCCGGCTGCGGGGATCGAAGTGCGCCGCCTTTCATCTTTTTATCGCACGGAGCCGGTGGAATTCCGCCGGCAACCTTGGTTCGTGAACTGCGTGGCCGAGGTCGCAACCGACCTGATGCCGCTGCAGCTTCTGATGGCCTTGCTACGAGTCGAGCGGGCGCTCGGGCGGCGCAGGACGATTGACAAAGGTCCGCGAACGATTGACATTGACATCCTGCTCTATGACAATGTGGTCGTTCAGTCGAGAGCTTTGCATATTCCACACGAGCGGATGAGTGATCGCCAATTTGTTCTGGTGCCGCTCGGTGAGCTGGCGCCGAACCTGCGGCATCCCGTCACGCAACGCACGGTACAGGAGATGCTCGGTGAAACGCCCGACCGCAGCCAGGTGATTCGCATCGATACGGAGGAGATCTCGGCCAACAAGGCATCTTTGCCGCCCGCGGCCGGCGGGTAAAAAGAGCTTGCGATCGTTTTTGAGAAGGGACGCTGATCGAGGATTGCTCCATGTCCAACCCTCCACTCTACGAAACACCCCGCTTCATCGCGGTTGAAGGGCCGATCCGAGTCGGCAAGACCACGCTCGCCGACATCCTCGCCGACCGCCTGGGCGCCGAGCGCCTGCGGGACGTGGACGACAACCCGTTTCTCCGGAGCTTTTACGGCGAAAAGGCCGGCTCCGCCTTTACCACCCAGTTGTACTTCCTGCTGGAGCGCTTCAAGCAGCTCCACGCGCTCGACCTTTCCGCCTCCGCCAACCGCGTGGTGGTCAGCGATTACATCTTCGACAAAGACAAGCTCTTCGCCTATCTCAACCTCAACGACGCCGAACTGCGGCTCTACGAAGAGTACTACGAGCTCTTCGTCGAGCAGGTGCCCATCCCCGATTTGGTGATATACTTGCAAGCGAAGCCGGAGATGCTCAAGAAGCGGATCGAGAAGAAGAATGTGGCCTTCGAAAACCGCATTTCAGAAGAATATCTCATGGCCGTGGTCAACGCGTACGATCACTTCTTCTTCCATTATCACGCGAGCAATCTCCTGGTGATTGAAACGTCCGAGATCGACTTCGTCGACCGGAACGACGATTTGAAGCAGCTACTGAAGCGCCTGAGTCAGCCGGTGCACGGGACTCAGTATTTTTTGCCGCTTGGATCCGCGCACACGGACTGAGACGGTCGCAAAACGGCGGCGCGAGCTAAGTGTTCCTGTACGGGAAGCGCGCCGCGCGTTGAACCAACTGTTCCGACCCTCTCCGTCCAGACGAGTGGAGGCCGTGCGGGGCCGCCAATGCGAGCTTTGCACGCGCCCTGGCGTAGCGCATTGGAAACGGGGAGGGATTTCATTGTTAGTAAACGATCCCACCCCAAAGAAGTTTTATCTTTAATAACATCCTGAGGAGGTATCGCCATGGACCCAAAGTCAGCGGCCGTGAGCAAAGTTACCGTTCCCGCCATCCTGGAGCGCAAGCTCCACGGGGAAAAAATCACATCCCTCACCGCCTGCGATTACCCGACGGCACGGCTGGTGGATGAGGCCGGGATTGACATTCTGCTGGTCGGGGACTCGATGGCCCAGGTGGCGCTGGGCTACGATTCCACGGTTCCCCTCACCACGGAAGAAATGCTTCATCACCTGCGGGCCGTGCGGCGCGGCGTGAAGCGAGCGCTGCTGGTTGCCGACCTGCCCTACGGCTCTTATCACGTGGGCGAGAAAGAAGCGCTCGAAACGAGCCTGCGCTTCATCAAGCAAGGCGGCGCTGAAGCTATCAAGCTGGAAGGCGGCAAAAAGCGCGCTCGCCTCATCCGCCGTTTAAGGGACGCAGAAATTCCCGTCATGGGCCACATCGGGCTCACGCCCCAATCGGTCCACCGCTTGGGCGGCTACGCGGTGCAGGGCCGGAGCCTGGAATCCGCTAACGAACTGCTGGCCGACGCCCAGGCCCTGGAGGATGCCGGCGTTTTTGCCATCGTGCTGGAAGCCATTCCGCGTGAACTGGCGGCGGTTGTGACCCGCCGGTTGCGCATTCCGACCATCGGCATCGGCGCGGGGCCCGAATGCGACGGCCAGGTGGTGGTCTTCCACGACCTTGTGGGGCTCACTTTCGAACGGCGGGCCAAGTTTGTGCGGCCTTACGCCAGCCTCCACGAGACTCTGCACGATGCTCTCACCCGCTACAGAGGGGACGTTCTGGAAGGGCGCTACCCAAGCGACTCCGAATCCTACCACTGGTCGCCCACCCTCCAGGAACAGTTTGAAAAGGAGGTTTCACGCTAGACAGCGTCTTGCATATAATGTTCCTGCTGCTCGCGGCGACCACCTCCTCCTCCTCCTGCTGAGGCGCGCGACTCGCACAACAGCAGCCAGGCGGTTCTATCTTGAACACGGCTTGACGCATCGAGAAGGTCCATGCGCCTGATAACCTCCATCAGCGAAATGAAGTCTCTGGCGCGCGACACCCGCGCCCGGGGCAAGTCCCTGGGATTGGTCCCCACGATGGGGGCTCTGCACAAAGGCCACCTGAGTCTGGTGGTGCAGGCCAAACACCAGTGCGATGTGGTGGTGGTTTCAGCCTTTGTGAATCCCACGCAATTCGGTCCCGGCGAGGACTACGATCGCTATCCGCGCAAACTCGATCAGGACCTCGATCTGCTCGGCGCTCACAATATCGATGCCGTCTTTGCCCCCAGCTCCGACGAGATGTACCCCGAGGGGTTCCAGACCTTTGTCGAGCCCGGCCCCCTGGCCCAGGTTTACGAAGGAGCATCGCGCCCCGGCCACTTCCGCGGCGTCGCAACGATCGTCTTGAAACTTCTCAATATCTTGCTGCCCGACATGGCTTATTTCGGGCAGAAAGATTTCCAGCAGGCCATAGTGATTCGCCGGCTGGTCGAGGATCTAAACCTGCCTGTCCGGTTGGTCTTCTGTCCTATTGTGCGGGACAAAGACGGCTTGGCCATCAGTTCACGGAATGTCCTTTTGAAGAACAGTGACCGGAAGGCGGCGCTGGCTCTCAGCCGGAGCCTCCAAAAAGCCGAGGACCTCGCACACGCCGGCCAATGCGGCGCCGGCAGCATCCTGGATGAAATGCGGAGCATCCTGACTGCCGATGCGCGGGTCAAGCTCGATTACGCCGCCATCATCAGCCCCAGCCGCTTCGATCCGGTCGAGCGGGTGACCGCCGGCAACGTGGCCGTGGTGGCCGCCCGCGTGGGGGCCGTGCGGCTGATTGATAACACCATTTTCGGCCCGGCGGGAGCCAGCCCCGAAGCCCGGCTGCAGATGGCTTTGTCGGCGCCGGCTGTCAGCGATACCCATGCCCGAATACCCGGGCTCGATGCGGAAGCCATCATGCGCAGGATCGAAGGGTGCCGCGATTGCGCCGCGATGACGACGATCCTACTGCCGCCCCGGGAGTTCATGGCCAAATATCTCAAACGCGATTATCCCGACCTGAATGCGGTGCGCATTGCGGTGATCGGGCGCCATGCCGCCAGCCGCCCCGACAATTCTTACTATCGCAACGGCGGGAGGCCGAACCGGTTTGTCAACGCCTTGTATGAACTGCTGGGAGTGAAGGACTTTGCCTCGTTCAAGGAGCGGTTCATCTTGACGGACCTCATTCGCTGCCATGCGACGGGCCCGCACACCCCGGAGAAAGCCATGCGCAACTGTGCGCGGCACTTGCGGAACGAACTCCAGCTGTTTCCCAATCTTGATACGTTCGTGGTGCTTGGGGAAGATGCCTACATAGGGGTGGAGCGTTATCTTCTGGGCCGCGACGGCCCGGAGATTCAGCCGTTTCGCACCGTGATGGGGACACAAGGCTGGGCAGCGGACTCAGTGCGGATTCCCTTCCTGGATAATCGGGAGTTCCGGATATTCTATTGCCACCACCCCTCGCTGGGCTACGAGCGAAGCCCTTCCATTGCCTCGATGCTGGAGTAATTTTCCCTTTACAATCTGAGAGCCGCCAGCACCTGCAGCAGGTGGCCGTCCACCTTGACGCGCGGGAAAACGGCCTTCACCCTGCCGCGCGGATCGATCAGGTAGGTCGTTCGCACAATGCCCATGCTGACGTTGCCGTAAAGGTTCTTTTCCTGCCAGACGCCATAGGCCTCAAGCGTCTTGTGCTCGGTGTCGCTGGCCAGGGGAAAATTCAATTGGTATTTCTCGCGGAATTTCGCAAGCTTTTCGGGAGTATCAGCGCTCATCCCCATCACCTTGGCTCCGAGCTTTTCCAATTCTTTTTTGGCGTCACGAAACTCGTTCGCCTCGCGGGTTCAGCCGGGTGTATCCGCCTTGGGGAAGAAAAAGAGCACCAAGGTGCTTCCCTTGAAGTCACTCAAGCTCACGGCCTTTCCGGAATCGGAAGGCAGCGCAAAATCCGGCGCCTTGTCTCCAATCTTAAGCATCGCATTTTCCTTTCTTTGATCCACGTCGAGGCGCCCTGCCCTGGCGTCTCGCGGGCCTCATTATTTCGATTTGTTCGCGCTCGCCTCAGTGGCGTTGTTCGCGGGCGGAGCAACCGCTGATGGCGCGGAAGTCTTCAAGTCCTTCCGTATTCGCTGATAGGTCTGAGTATATTGGGCATTCCCAGGATCCAGTTGATGAGCCTTCTGAAGCTCTGCGAGCGCCCCTTGCCGGTCCCCCGCAGCCTCCAGGGTCAAACCCAGATTGAAGTGGGCGGCCGGGTCATTGGGATTAAGCCGCAGCACTTGTCCGTATTCAACACTGGCCCCTCTCCAGTCATGTTCTTGGTAATAAGCCGCCGCCAGATTATTGTGTGCCCCGGCGTAATTTGGTTTCAAACGCAGTGCCGAGAGATATTCGGTGATCGCACCTTTCAGATTTCCCTGAAGCCGAAGCACCAGCCCCAGGTTGTTGTGAGCGGCCGCGTAGTCGGGATTTAACTTGATCGCCCGGCGAAATTCGGCAACCGCCCCGGCCAAGTCTCCCGACTGCCGCAAGGTGTTGCCCAGATTGTTGTGCGGTTCGGGCCAGTCGGGCTGCAAAGCAATCGCGATCCGGTGCTCCGCAATCGACTTCTGAAGATCGCCTTGCAGTGCCAACGCGTTCCCGAGATTGTCATGGGCCAGGGCCCAGCCGGGTTTCAAATTGACCGTCTCTTGAAATTCCGCGATCGCGTGGGGCAGATTGCCTGCCAGGGCATAGGTCAATCCGAGATTGTTGCGGGCTTCCGCGTCGGTCGGATCCAAGTCCAGGCATTTCTTGAACTCACCCTCGGCCCCTTTCAAATTTCCTTCCCGGCGCAACAATGTGGCCAAGTCGGAATGGGCCTTGGCGTAACCCGGGTTCAGGCGAACGGCCAGCAGATATTCCAGCATCGCGCCGCTCAGGTCCTGTTGCTGATCGAGCGCGGCGCCCAAGGCATCGTGGGCCTCTGCCCAGTTGGGCTCTACGCGGACCGCTTGCTGATAATGGTAGATGGCGCTGTTCAGTAGGCCTTTTGCCTGGAGCTCTTTGCCCTCGGCAAAGTTTTCCTGAGCCTCTGCCTTCCACCCGGAAGCGGGGGCGCGCTGCGCAGCCTTCTTGGATTCC
>DATKQU010000099.1:0-6558 GCA_035532595.1 Terriglobia bacterium
GGCTTTGGAGAGGCTCTCTTCCTTTGTGCTGGTCCGGCGGTTCTTGCCGGCGAAATAGCTGGAGCACTGCCAGAGGCTGCTGTTCGGGCGTTTGTAGACGTGAACCTTGCCGCCGAGGATGCTGTATTGTTCGGGCATCGCTGATGCCCTCCTCACTCCTTCAAAAATGCGAAACCGTGAAAGAGTTGTGTAAGAGTATCAGAGGCGGGCATTATGTCAATAAGTTGTTTTATAGCAAGTAGTTGATATGATTTAGAAAATTAAGAAGTGCGATTTTAAGTCCCTTGCGTCTACCAGTTCCGCCACCCCCGCATATTTGATTCTAAAGAACTTGTTCTAGAGTCTCCAATTCGTTCTCATCCGCCGTAGTAGAAACCGCAGTAGGCAGGGTCGTTGTTGCGCTTCCGGGCAGGCTGGCAATTGCTTTTTCATTGGCCGCGTTCAAACGCTCAAAGGCCCGCTCCATTGCTTCCGGCGTCGGGTGTATGTACTTTTGAGAAACAACAACCGAACTGTGACCCATCGCCCGCAAAATCGTGAATGCACCCGCCACGGCCTCACCTAAACGTGTGCCGAAGGTGTGACGGAATGAGTGTATCACGGCATCGGGGGGGGAAGTTTGAGAGAGGCTTTGGGATGGTCGCGCTGGGCCGGATGAACTACCTGTTCGCAGGCTCTGATGCGGGCGGCGAGCGCGCCGCAGCCATCTATAGTCTGATCGGCACCGCGAAGCTCAACGGTCTCGATCCCGAAGCGTACCTGCGCGACGTGCTTTCGCGTATCGCCGATCATCCCATCAACCGCATCGAGGAGCTGTTGCCATGGAACATCGCCGCAAGCGGAACACTCGCAAGGCAGCCCGCAGCGTAGGAGGGAGTGCCACTGGAACACACTCCGCCGCCTCCTGGCCCAACATCGCCGAACTGATTTTGCCATGGCGAGATCACCGTCGGCGTGCTCCGCCCGGTTGGGTGCGTGGCCACTGCCCGCGACGAAGGCCAGGCCTTGGCCATGCTGGTACGCCGCAAGGGCGAGACCCTGGTACAGCTGCTGACACGCCTGGATCAGGCAATCGCCAAAGCCTACACCGAAAACCTCTTTACCGACGAGATCAATCCCCCGCTACCTCCCTCCAAAATCGGATAACCCCTCCCCTCCTCATTGCAAGACGGTCATCAGCGCACGCTTACCGATCATTTACCTTGCGCACCGTAGTGAAGCAACGCCTCGAGATTAATGGCACTTTCCCACGGACGGCAGCGGGTACCGCGGGGTTGGCCATCAAGGTAGTACTCCGCCCAGGCGCCCGTGGGGTCAACCATCTGGAGGACCCGACTGTAGACAGGCCCCGCAAGAGGGTCGTGCAACTCCGTGAGCGCGTAAAGCAACATGCCGAGATCGTATCCAACAATCTTTCCCGGCACCGCGGGCGCATCCGCGCCCCGGAAGGATCCCGTCTCCAAAAAGTCATTCGCCAATTTCCTGACGATAGGCGCCAATTCTTCTTTGCGAAACAGGCTGCTGTGGAAATAAAACGGCAACAAGCTCACTGAAGCCAGCGCATAAATCTTCACGGGAGCAGCAGGGTAAGGTCCCTTCGCCATGCAGACGGGACACAGATAACGGCCGGTGGAGCTACGCTCGTTCCAGGTGAGGTGCTTGAATCGCTTTTCGGCCATGCAGCGCTCGCACACTCCGTGCCGGAATCGCGGCAACGGCGCTCGAGCCGCGCGCTCGGGATTATTGGTGATCAGGCGGCCATCGCGCCAGAAATTCTTCCGGTAATTGCGCTGCACTTCATCGAGCACGCCGCGCGCCGCAGCCAG
Organism: Terriglobia bacterium; assembly: GCA_035532595.1. Lineage (GTDB taxonomy): Bacteria > Acidobacteriota > Terriglobia > UBA7540 > UBA7540 > JAMCXS01. The sequence continues at coordinate 1,827 of DATKQU010000099.1, forward strand.
GCGCGCCGCCTGCCACTTATGATGTTGCTCGGCCCAATTCACCAGCTTCTTTCCGCTCTCGAGGAAAAGGAGCGTCGCCTCCGCGGACCCATCATTCAGAGCGCTTCTCGGCAACAGGCCTCCCGCCACATAGGTTTCGTCGCCATTGAAAGGCAACATGTCGAGAACCAGGTTTTCCTTTTGAACCTCCCAGGCCCATTCGAGCATCGGGAAGATTTTTTCCACGTACCGCTCGTCATGCGTGGTTGCCAGAATGTCAAATGCGCCCATGATGAGGTAACCGGGAATTTCAACTCCATCATTTTCGTGGACATGGAAGAACATGTTGGGCTCCATGCCCTGCCCATTGTGAAGAACGTGGTAGCGCTGCCAGAGACTCCAATAAAAGTCGTAGATTGCCCGCGCCCGGTCCGGCTCGCCGAGAAAGAGCAACGTGCGGCCCACTCCGTATTGGTCACGCACTCCAAACCAGTGATAATTGTGGCCCGCCAGAACTCCACCGCCATCCGATCGCTGCGCCGCCAGCAGCACCGCGACGTCATCCACCGTGCGCAACAACTGATCGCGGTCCGGCACGTTGGAATTGATTCGCGACCCGAAATCCGTCCGCGCCCGCGAAAACCTTTGCCAATGCGCGCGTGTGCGTTCGAGCATTGGATTGACGCCGCTCGCCAACATCGCTTCCGTATCATGGACAACCGCGGGATAGTCGTCACCGCTAACCACCGCCAGTGACGATTCACCCGGCTCAACGGTAAGCATCAGATCGGTCGGCGATTGCTGCTTCGCTTGCACCTTGCCCGTCCACACGAGTTGGTACCATTCGGGCAAATGGGTGAGATAGTTCATGAAGATCGGCCTGCCCGCCGGGATTTCAATCAGCGCACCGCCCGCCGCACCCCGCGACGCATAGCGGTCTCCGTTTTGTACCACGGCCGTGCCTTTGGCCCAATGGAGGTGAAAGTGAAGAGGCGCGTCAGCTTGAATGCGGCGCAAGAATAGGGGCGATTCGGAATCGGCGAAGTCCAGCAATGCTCCGGACTTCTTCGCATCCTGAAAGATTTCGTGATGCCAAATGGCCGCGCCGGGCTCGCGCCACGAATGGGTAACAGTAGGCGTCGAAGCCTCCAACCGAACCGACAGCGCCGTCGGCGCGACATACGGAGGTCCAAAAACCTGAATGATTTCCGGCCCTTGCTCATAGGCAATCAGCTTTCCGTCGCCAAGGCAGTGGACACTGCCATCGTCCGATCCGGTGCTCTTCCAGATTCGCTCCCGCGGGGCCGTGGGGGAATCGCCTGGCGGCCCGGAGTGCGAACTTGACGGCCAGCACAACAAAACCAGCAGACCGCAAAGTGCGGCGCGAAGGATTCGCGAAAAGAATAGGAATGCGCGTTTCAATGTCGCCTCAAAAAACTTTTCAAAGTGTCGGAAGTGATAGCAAACTGGCTCCTACACCAAAGCCGCTCCCTTCCCAGCCTTAAGAATCCGGTCCACGAGCCCTCCGGGAGCGCAGGCCTGGCGCAGATCGTGTCCGGCCAGTGCGGCGGGCAATGACCACAAAATCATGTTCTGATAGTAATCGGAACCGTAGATGCGCTTGCCGGTGTCGCCGCTCACCACGTTGGGCTGGGTCCACAAATCGCCGCTCTTTACGGCAATGCCTTCCAGGCAGCTTTTCAAGAGGCGAAGGCCCAATTCACGCCGGCCGTTGTAAAGGTAAGTGGCGGCCAGGATGAAAATTTCCGGCACAAAGTAGCCATAGGTTCCGTAGGCGACGCTCTTTACGGGTTTGCCGTCGGGCTGCGCAAAGTTTGCCGCGCCGTATCGATTGAGAGCTACGTTGGTATCCTCGATCGTCTTCAGAGTCACCGGCACTCGATCCTTCTGGAATACGCCTGGTAGTCCGTGATAACGCGTCATCCATTCGCCGTCCAACTGGAAGGCAAAGACCAGGTCCGACTTTTTGTTCTTTTCCGGCTCGTTGTAGGCAAGATAGTAATTCCCAGCCCAGAGTTTGGATTCCATGATTTTGCTTCCCGTCTCCAGCCACTCTCGGCACTGGGCGGCAAATTCGGCGTCGCCCATTTTTCCCGCCAGGCGCCCGGCCATGCGAAACATCGCCAGGTGAACGCCGCCCACGTGAGGCGTCATGCCGAACCAGGGGTTGCTCTCGAACCACTCCAGCAGGAGCCCGGGAGTGCGATGGGCTTGCGTGGGGTTCCGGTCGCCGGCGGGCACGCTGATCAGGCCTTCGGGGCCGGGCCGCAGGTTGACGGTGTAAACCACGGCTTTCTTCAAGGAGAGGTAGAAATCTTTGAGAATGTCATCGTCACCGGTGCGTTGCCAGTAGCGGTCGAACATGTCGATATAGGCGGGAGCATTCATCGTGCTCTGATAGCCGGGGGTGGGCGATGCCATGTCGCACGGGTCCGTAGCCACGCCGCCGTCAACCTCCGCGGCGGTGATGCCCCCAAAGAGCCAGGGCGGGCCGCCATCCGGGTACTGATAGCCCATATAGCCGCGCAGAGTGGAACGCGCCAACTCCGGGAAGAAGTAAACCAGTGGAATGTTGCCGTAAAAGCTGCAAGGGATACATTCGATTTGGGGACACTCCCGCGGTGACTCGTTCATGCCGAAAAGGCCTTCGTCTTCACGGCACCACGCGGGAATGGGCGGTTTGGCGATGGCCCAATAACCGGTCTTGGTAATCAGGTGGAAGATGTTGATCAGCGAGTCACGCAGATAATCCGGCAGGCTCTGTTCACCGTAAATCACTTCCTGCCAGGCAATTATCCTTTTCAGCAGGGCAGCATGGTTCTGCGTCAACCCCTGGGCGACGGCCAGCGAACCACTCCATTTGTCGGTATACATGCGGGAGAATACGTTGGTCTTCTCACCCTTCCATAGCGGCGAGTACCACGCCAGCACAAAGCGAATCACCCGATCTTGCTTGGGGGCGAGATCGACATCCACAGACACGGCGCTGTCCAAATCGTTCGGCGCTGTCCGTTGCAGATAATTCGAGATCTTGGACCAATGCTGGCCCGACACGTAGTCGTATCCACCAACCCAGAGTCCCCCGCCGAAGCGCACCTGCTTCTCCCCGATGGCGCCGATCGTGTAGCCGGTACGGGTCGCGGGGGCCGTGACGGTCAGGCAAGTCAGTTCGCCGGTTTGCGCCTGGTCGCGAGTCGGGGAAATCAGACCTTCTGCAACAGGCTCGTTAACCGGGAAACCAAAGTATCGCCGGGCGCGGAGACTGGTGGGTGAAATTTGCGCTTCGGCCTGCGTGGGCCCGGGGAAGCTAAAGGCCACGGTCGCTTTGCGCGGCGCGGAAGAGAGATTGCGTACATGCACTTCCAAGATGGCGCCGGGCACGTTGGACGTATGCGCATCGCCCGGGATGAACGGCGACCATGCCCGCAGGCCAACGCTCAGGGGAGCGTCAAGCTCATATTCGACGTCCACAATGGGATAGTGTCCCCAGTAGTGGATTTGTTTGGCGTTCTCGATGCCGGGCAATGAGCGCGAAGAAAGAATCCATGTGCGGCCCTCACTGCTCAAGCCCAGGAATCCGTACTGCATGGGGCCGCGCGTGGGAACTCCGGAATTGAACAGCGTGCAGAAGCCGAAAGTGCCGTCCGTATCGATATCGATCGAGCCCGTAGCTACGCCTCCCAGCGGCATGCCATGCGGAACCTCATCCTGAAGGCGGTAGACGACTCCGCAAACCGGTTGCGAGTATCCCAGCGCGTCAAAATGCGCCCACAGCTTGCCTGGCACATCGATTGGAAAGAGCGAGGGCTCTCCCGCGCGGCGAGGGTGTTTTCTTTCCGCGGTTTCGGCTGAAATGCTTCCCGCTACAACGGGAGTCCCTGCCAGCGAGCCACCAAGGGTTGCCGCTGCCCCAAGAGTACAATTCTTTATGAAATGCCGCCTTTTCATGGACGATTCTCCTGTGATCCGAAATTTCCGTTTTAGCTCCCACTCCCGCAAGTGTACTCGTCCGGCAGGTCAAAATTATCCGATCTACGTAATGGGGGCTGAATGAGGTTCGAGAATCGTCGGCCCGAACTTAAACTACGAACCCCTGTCGGGAAAACCGTAATCCCTCCCAGCATTCTTTTCCTCAAGAATCCGTGCTCATAATCTGGTCGTTAGCGCACCGGTTTGTAAATCAAGATTCTCGACGACTTCTTGGGAATATTAAACACTAATTCCTCAGAAATTACATCTGCTCCAGCTATCTGAAACATTTTCCCCGAATACGGATCGGTAAACTGATAAGACTCATGGGGTTTGAGTGCTTGGAGAGCAAAGTGGTTGGAAGGTTCGGCAGAATTGGCTCGAAACACTTGGACAAATCCCTCGCTCGTGCTCGGGTCGTGGAACTGCCATGCCTCCCAACCATAGAGGTCCCGGGGTTCTGGCGCTAGCGCGTAATAATCTTCTACAAGGAACTTCCGAATTTTCTTGTACACCTCCACGTGCCTCTGTGCCTGGCCTTTCATTTTTCCAGTCCAGTTGTCAATTCGCCCTCCCGTACCGAATGCCCCGCCAAAAAAGCTCTGAAAGCCAAAATCCGTGGCCTGAAACTCCTTCTGTGCCGGCAATGGTAGCGCGTAGCAGACGTACCCGTAGTTGCCGGGCAAAAAATAGTTCATTCCTTCAAGATGGAAACGGACAATATCAGGATCTATTGTTTGATCACTAATCCAGAAAGTATGGA
>DATKQU010000100.1:0-9120 GCA_035532595.1 Terriglobia bacterium
ATTAGGTCACGCGAACGCTCAGCTTTGCACCAAGCGAATAAAAGGAATCGCTCCAGGCCCGGGCGCTTTCTTCGCCTTTTGCGGCCCGAGACTGAATGTCCGGATACCGCTTTTGCATGACATCATAAAACACATTTTGGGGCTGCCAGAGCCGCGTCTCAAACGGCAACATGGCCGCCACGTCCACGGCTGCTTCAAACGCCTGAAGCCGGGCCAAGTCTTCTGGCTGAGCGTGGAACCGTGCTGCGACTTCCTCGATATTGCGGCGAAGTGAAAATTCCAAGGTGGCTGAGTCAAGAGGAACACCCGCTCTGCGGGTTTCATCGAGAAGTGCGCGCGCGTGATTGACATCCAGATCGTCAGATTGCAAAAGGCGCTGCAGTTCGGCGTTGAGAGTGAATTCTGCCGCCATCTGAAGACCCCGGGGTTGAGGCAGCCCGAGGCTCGTCACAAAGCGCATCAGGGGCGCGCCGTGCTCGTAAATCTGACGATAGGCCGCCTCGGCCTCCGCCAGCGAGGATTGTAGAATCAACTTGAGGATGTGGTGCTGCTGATCGCGGAAGAGCAGCTTCAGGGTGTAGGTTGTCGAGCCGAAATGCTCGTCCACGATGCGAAGCTGTTCCCGCAGGTCCCCGCGCTCGAAGACCGCGGAAACTTCCTCCACCATAGCCTGATAGGCCTCCTGGCCAAGGAACTCTCTCACCCCCCCGCTCAGATTGTGATCCCCCAAGTGCAGAACCCCAAAGGTTATTTGCTGGGATTCCCAGGTAATCTCCGAGCGGATGGCCGCCCTACCCACCGCCAGCCGGGTCTTGCCTTCGTGCAGAAGCTTGTAGTCTGCAAGGTTGACGGTGTAACAGTAGATCCTCGTTTCCTGATTGTATGGTTCAAACAAGGAACTTACTGCATAGTGCGCGCCCACTTTCTTTAAATCGACGGCTGCGGGCCGCACAAACGCTTCAAAGATCGCGCGGCCATCCCGGGGTTCAGGAATGTTGCTTTTCGCCTTCTCCAAGAGTTCAAGGAACGCCGGCTCGAAAGACCTGCCGAACAGCTCCTCCGCCAGTTGGATGGCGCGCCCGGCATATTGAATCACCTGCACCGTCTCGATGCCGGATAGCTCATCAAAAAACCATCCGCAGCTCGTGTACATCAGCATCAGGTGCCGCTGCAACTCCATCAGCTTCAATGCCTCAGCATTTTCGCTCTCGCCCAACTCGTGACTCGCATGCTGAGCGATAAATTGACCCACATTTCCCCGGGAGCGATCCAGAACAACGTCAATATAGTCGTTGCGCGCCTCCCAGGGATCCTTGAAATACTCCTTCCCTCTCTTGGCGAACAAAGGATTAATCTCATCCCGCAACGCGTCCAGCGCCTCTCTCAAAGGTGCGCGCCATTGCTGATGCCAGGAGGGATGCATGCCGCTGTTGCAACCACAGTCGCTCCGCCAGCGTTCGACGCCATGGGGGCAGCTCCAGGAACTGTTCTCGATGATTCTTACTTCGCGCGCCGGGGGATGGTGTTCGAGGAATTCCCCGTAGTTGGTCAACTTGGCCAGGTTCTTAGCTTCGATGTAGTCAAGGGCATAAGCCAGCGCCATATCGCCATAGGCGTGATGGTGGCCGTAAGTTTCGCCGTCCGTGGCAATATGAACCAGTTGCGGCCCGTCGCGCTCTTCCGAAAAAGCCCCGAGTAATCTTTCGGCAAGGGTTTCGCCCTTGGCCAGCAATCCTTCAAAGGCTACCCCGCGGGAAATCGGGCCGTCATAGAAAACAACGTTCATCGTGCGGCCGTAGCGAAGTCGTATGCGGTAAGCCACGGAAGGATCGACCCGTCCGCCCGATGTCTCGCGCCAGCCGCGCGCTCCAATGGTACGCACGCGCGCAGCCTGGTGGGGAGAAAGGACCGTGAATTTGATGCCGTGCTGAGCCAGAACGTCCAGAGTTCCCAGATCGACAGCCGTCTCCGGCAGCCACATTCCTTCCGGGCGCCGTCTAAAACGGCGCTCAAAATCGCGAATTCCCCAAACCACCTGCGTCTCCTTGTCCCGGACGTTCGCGAGAGGCATGATCATGTGGTTGTAAGGCTGGGCAAGGGCCGATCCGTGTCCCGAAAAATGTTTCTGGCTTTCCTCATCCGCCTCCAGGACGGCGCGGTAAATTTCCGGGGCCTTGGATTCCATCCAGGCCAGCAACGTCGGCCCGAAATTGAAGCTTATCCTTGAGTAGTTGTTGACGATCTTTTCGATACGCCCCTCGCTGTCCAGGATACGGGAGGCTCCATTGGGCCCGTAACACTCGGAGGCGATACGCTCATTCCAGTCGTGGTAAGGGTGCGCGGAGCCCTGGATCTCAATCGCTTCCAGCCAGGGGTTTTCCCGCGGCGGCTGGTAGAAATGTCCGTGGATACAGATGTATCGTTCTGCCATAGTTTATGCGTTAGCTCGAATGATAAAGGACAAAGGATGTTGCGACAATCGAAAGGGAGTTTTCCCTCCCGGCCCCCAACGTGTCGGGGCTTAAACTTCCGCCCCCGCGCCACCGTTGATCCGCAGAGTCCAAAATCTTAATGAGCCCCACGGCGGGAAAAGGCAACGACGCAGATAGCATCGCATCGCCCAGATTGAAAGCGGCAATCGCTTGCTCGCTTCCACTCGATCGCTTGACCCACAAGAGCTTTTCGCTTTCACAGGAAACCGTTTCGATTTCTTCCTTGCTCCGCCGGGTTGATGCGGGCAGCGTTTTGCGCAGCCGGATCAGCTCCCGGACAAGGTTGTACAAGACTTGATGATCACCGCCCCGGCGCAGGTCGTGGTTCAATTTACTGCTTTGGAAAGTGCTTTCAGACTGGGGGTCTGGAATTTTCCCGGTCCACTCGAAGGCGGCGAACTCTTCCTGCCGCCCCTCCCGAACCGCTTCAATCAGCTTAGGATCAGAATGGCTGACGAAGTACTGAAAGGGAGCGGTCTCCCCATACTCGTCGCCCATAAAAAGGAGGGGAATAAAGGGTGACAAGAGCACCACCCCGGCGGCCAGTTTCAAAGCCTCAAAGGAAAGAAGCCGGCTCAACCGCTCGCCTCGCATCCTGTTTCCCACCTGGTCGTGGTTCTGAGCAAACACCACAAACCGCTCCGAAGGCAAGTCCTTTGACGCATTGCCATGCCGGCGCTTGCGAAAGGCCGAATACTGACCTGAATAAACGAACCCTTCCCGGTAGGCCGTGGCCAGTTGACGCGCTTCGCCGAAATCACAGTAATAGCCGTTCCGTTCGCTGGTAAGGAGTGCGTGCAACGCGTGGTGAAGATCATCACTCCACTGGGCGTCAAGACCGTAACCGCCCTGCGCCTGCCCGCGAATGATCCGGGAATCGTTTCTGTCGCTTTCCGCAATCACATAAACGTTGCGCTCGAGCCGCTCCGCCTCCTGATGAACGGCGATGCCAAGTTCCTCGAGAAATGGCCGTGCCGACGGGTCGACGATGGCGTGAATAGCATCCAGCCTGAGCGCATCGATGTGGAAAGTCTTAACCCAGTAAAGCGCATTTTCAATGAAGAAACGCCTCACTTCGTCGCTTTCCGGGCCATCCAAGTTGATGGCGGGGCCCCAAGGCGTGCGATACCGATCGGTGAAGTAATGGCCGAAGAGGGCCAGATAATTCCCTTCCGGGCCGAGGTGATTGTAGACCACGTCAAGCACCACGGCCATTCCACGCGCATGACACGCGTCAACCAATGCCTTCAGGCCCGGCGGACCACCGTAAGAGTTCTGCACAGCGAATGGATAAGCGCCGTCATAACCCCAGTTGCGAGCGCCGGGAAATTGCGCCACGGGCATCGATTCAATAGCGGTGATCCCCAGGCTCTTGAGACCGTCAAGGTATGGAATCACTGCCTCGAATGTTCCCTGTTCAGTAAATGTTCCTACATGAACTTCATAGAGGATGTAATCGCAAAGTTCGACGCCTTTCCACAAAGCGTCTTTCCATTGAAAGGTATCATCGACAACTTCTGACGGCCCATGAACGCCTTCCGGCTGAAAGTGGGATACGGGGTCCGGCTTCTCCGTTTGTGCGTCCAGCCGGTAATAATACAGGCTTCCCGGCGCCACGTCCTCAGCCAGGACGTGATGATAACCACGTTCCTGCGGCTGCATCTCAAGGGTTCGGTCACTGGGAGCGACGATATGGACTTCAACCTTTTGGGCCCGCGGAGCCCACAAAAGGAAATGGCAGCGCTCCTCTCCTAAATAAGTTGCTCCCAGCGGGAAGCTCATCCCTGGTGTCCCTCGCTCTTGAGAAAAACGACGGCCAGGGCGGGTAGCGTCAGGGAGACAGAATAGGGACGCCCGTGGCAAGGAATGTGCGTTGCCTCGACGCCTCCAAGATTGCCCCATCCAGCTCCCCAATATTGGGGAGCATCACTGTTAAGAATCTCTCGCCAGGATCCACCCCGCGGCACGCCCACGCGGTAGTTCAGGCGCGGAACCGGGGTGAAATTGCAGGCCACGACCACAACCTCATGCCCGGCTTTCCCCTTGCGCAGAAACGTCAAAATGCTCTGATCGCTGTCATTGCAGTCGATCCATTCAAACCCGGCCGGGTCGGAGTCAAGCTCATAGAGCGCGGGCTCCCGCCGATAAACCTGGTTGAGGTCTTCCACCCACTTTTGAACTCCCGCGTGATTGGGATACTGGAGGACGTGCCACTCCAAGCTACTGTCGTGGCCCCATTCGCAGACTTGGCCAAATTCGTCGCCCATAAACAGCAACTTCTTGCCTGGCTGTGCGTACATCGAACCCAGGAGCAAACGCAGGTTGGCGAACCGCTGCCACTCATCGCCGGGCATCTTTCCCACCAGCGACCCCTTGCCGTGCACCACTTCGTCGTGCGACAAAGGCAGCACAAAGTTTTCCGTAAAGGCGTAGAGCATCCGAAAAGTCAGCTCGCTATGAGAGTACCTTCGGAAAAGTGGGTCCCGGCTCATATACTCGAGCATGTCGTGCATCCAGCCCATATCCCACTTCATGCCAAACCCCAAGCCGCCCACATAGGTGGGGCGGGACACCATGGGCCACGCCGTGGATTCTTCCGCCACGGTTTGAATGTCCGGATGGGCGTCATACACATCCGTATTGAAGCGGCGCAGGAAGTTGATCGCCTCCAGATTCTCCCGCCCGCCGTACTGGTTGGGAATCCACTCGCCTTCTTTCCTGGAGTAGTCCAGGTAAAGCATCGACGCGACTGCGTCCACGCGCAGGCCGTCGGCGTGGTACATATCCAGCCACAGCAAGGCGCTGCTCATCAGGAAGCTCCGAACCTCGTTGCGGCCGTAATTGAAAATGTAACTTCCCCAGTCGGGGTGGAAACCCTGGCGGGGATCCGCATGCTCAAAAAGGTGCGTGCCATCAAAGTAGCCAAGGCCGTGTTCGTCCGTCGGGAAATGTGAAGGGACCCAATCCAGATAGACCCCGATCCCGTGCTGATGAAGGTAGTCGATCAGATGCATGAAATCCTGAGGAGGCCCGTGGCGGCTGGTGGGAGCAAAATAGCCGGTCGTTTGATAACCCCACGACCCGCTGAACGGGTGCTCCATCACCGGAAGAAACTCGACGTGGGTGAATCCCAGCCGAAGGACGTAGTCGGTCAGCTTCTTCGCCAGTTCGCGGTAAGTAAGGTATCGGTTGTCTTCTTCCGGCACGCGCGCCCAGGAGCCCAGGTGGACTTCATAGATGGATTGCGGGCTTGCCAGCGAGTTATTTTGGTGGCGGTTTTCCATCCAATGCCGGTCACCCCACTCGTATTGCAGGTCCCAAATAATGGAAGCGGTATCGGGGGGAACCTGGCGGAACAGCGCGAAGGGGTCCGACTTATCCGCTCGATACCCATGGTAGCGAGACGCGACGTGATACTTGTACAGCGTTCCGCGTCCAACTTTGGGGATAAACCCTTCCCAGATTCCCGACTCGCCTCGCCGACGCAGGCGATGACTCCCCTTGTCCCAGCCGTTGAAGTCGCCGATCACCGTCACGCGCTCTGCGTTAGGCGCCCAGACGGCAAAACTGCTCCCTTCCTCTCCGTCAACCGTTCCCGCATGAGCACCCAGCTTTTGGTAAAGGCGATAATGGGATCCTTCATTAAAAAGATAGAGATCTTCGTCCGTCAGCATCGAAGCCTCGTAGCGCACAGGCATGACCTCGCCCGCGGATGTCCCGGTGTGTATCGAAGTGTTCTCAGGTGTATTCATTGCGCCTCCTTTCCCCGCCTTGCGGCGTCCAGCATCCGAAGCACTTCCGCAACCTGCTCCATCCTGGTAATTTCGTCCAAGTTGTATCGCGCCTTGCGCTTCCAGTTGGGACGTTCTTCACAGGTCCCGGGAACATTTTGCGGCTGCTTCTCAAACCAGAGATCTTCCAGATTCACCATCACCATACGGCTGCGGCTGGAACCCAAATGCTTAATCGAAGCTTTGAGAACGTCGACGAGGGAGGAACCCTCACCTTCGCACAAGAACCTTAGAAGTGCGCTTCGCAGCCTGCTCCGATTATTCAATTCATTGATCGCGCCCGCCTCGTCCAGCAACCCCAGCTCCACCCGGTCCTGGATATCCAATCCGTCCCAAAAAGCCGCAAAGGGCGGCATATCGTGGGTATTGAGTGTCGCAAGCGAATCGACAGGCGGCGTGGGCAGTGCCTTCTTCTTTTGGGGAGCGGCTTCGAATTGCAAAACGTACATCCTCTGCACCCGATGCCGCGCCATCGCCGGCCGCACGTAGCCCGGAACGGTTCCTAAATCCTCTCCCACGATCAGGGCCTGGTTTCGCGCCGATTCCAGGGCCAATATGGCGTACATTTCGTTCGAGTGGTAATGCACGTAGGCGCCGTCGCGAGGCTCGAACCCTTTCGGCACCCAGAACAGCCGGTGCAGGCTCATCACGTGGTCGATCCGCAGCACGTGGGTGTGCGTCACATGGTGATGGAGCGCTTTGCGGAAGTAGTTATAGCCGTCCTCGCGGATCCTCTCCGGGTGCATGGGAGGAAAGCCCCAGCCCTGCCCCTTGGTAAAGAAATCATCCGGCGGCGAGCCGGCGCTGGCATCCAGAACAAATGAGGAACGGTAACGCCAAACATCATACCCGTCGGAGCTGACACCCAAAGGCAGGTCCAAATACAAGTCATCGCCGTCTTCATAGCCGCCCTTGGCAAAGCTGCGCATCTGCTCCTCGGCCAGCCATTGAACGTAGAGGTGATAGCGCATTGCTTCCATATCGTAGTCGCGAGCGCTCAACTTTCCATCGCGCGACCGCTGCGGCCACGTCCACCAGGAAGCTTGCCTCCGGTCGCAGGTCGCCCGAAACCGCGCGTAATCCTCCAGGTCGGGATGGGATTTCACGTATTGGAAGAACTCCGCCGGGCGCGATGTGGAATCCTGATAGATCGATTGCGCGAGGAGTTCCAGCACTTGCCGCTTCAGCGCCATGGCGCGCCGGTAATCCACCAGGCGCCGCGACCGCAACGCTTCGCGTTCCGCCTGAAAAGCGCTCGAGGCCACCAATCGCTGCGCCGCCGGACACCGCGAAAGTTCCGGGATATCACCCATGTCCAGGAAAAGTTCGTTCCAGAACATCCGGCTTACCGGCGAATAAGGACTGGGATCAAAAGGTTCCTCCAGAAAAGACGCCAGCAGCGGCAGAGTCCCGACCAAGGCGCCTCCTTGCCCTCGAACCCATTCCCGCGCCCGATTGAGGTCGCCCAGATCGCCCACGCCCCAGTTCGCGTCAGACTGCAAAGCATAAACGGGAATAAAAATGCCCCACGATTTCTCTTTGGCCCGGCCGGCATTCACATAAGCGGTGCGAGGCGCAGAAATAACCAGAACCTTCGCGACGCCCGTGCCCGACTCCACAGACAAGCAGTGATACCCCAAGGGTAATTTTCCGGGCAACCGCATTTCCACGGTCCAGCCGCGTTTGCCCTCGACTTTCATCTTCCGCGCACTGGCCACTCTCGGAGAGCGCTCCGGCTTGATCTGCCACGCCAATTCTTCACCATTCTCCAGCGCGAGAGAACACCGGAACGGCCGGCGCGCCGGGCTCGCAGGAAGCCGGACCGTCATTCTTGCGCTCCCGCCGTCCCACGCCACCACCACGGGCTCCGCGCCGCGACCGCACATCTGCTGCCGCCGCTCCCGCAGCGCGCCGGAAACATCCTTCTCACTGGAAATCGGCGCCCCGAGAGCGCCCAGCAGGGACGTCAGAACTTCCGGAGACGCACTGCGGCGGCGGCCATCCAGCATATTCCGGTAGCTGAGTTCGATACCGTACAGAGTGGCCAGCTCGTGCAAGGACCGGGTTGTCGCCTCCTGCTTAGACCTCAAGGCGCCTGCTTTCCAACCATGTTTTCTCCCGCCCCCTCATTGCGAATCCCCCAGCATTCGAAGGATTCCCTGCACAGGAATCCTCAGCCAATCCGGCCGGTTGTTCAGCTCATAGGCCATTTCATAGACGGCCTTTTCAAGCTGGTAAGCCTCCAACAACGCCATCAGCTCTTCCCGGCCCTTGGGCAGAAAGGGAGCTTGAGCGGCAACGTCAAGGTAAGCCTTCAGGAAGGCCGCAGCGACGGTCCCATACCAACGGCCGGCCCACAGCTCCATGGTGGAAAAGTCTTCCGGCTTCTCAACGCCGCCGGACATCCGCGACATCAGAGCACCATAAGCCGCATAGTGGAAGGAACGCAGCATGCCCGCCACGTCCGCCAGCGGAGAGCGCTTGATCCTTCGCTCGCTGATGGAGCGCGCCGGTTCGCCTTCAAAGTCGATGATCACAAAATCGCTGCCCGTGTAGAGAACCTGCCCCAGGTGATAATCGCCATGCACCCGAGTGCGCAGGGCCGTCACTTTTAGGTCTTGAACAGAACGGAATCGATCGAGCACCCGCGGCTCTAGTGCCTGCACCCTTCTGGATTCCTCCTGCACGACTTCCGGCAATGTCCGCAGCCGTTGCCCCAGCAGTTGAAAACTCTGCACCGCCAGGTTTCGCATCGACTCATAAAGCGAGCGCTGATAATCCGGAGAAAAGGGTTCCGGAGCGAAAGCCGGGTTGGCATGATCCGACGCTAACGCCAA
>DATKQU010000101.1:0-4612 GCA_035532595.1 Terriglobia bacterium
TTTCAAGCGCCCGTCATTCTGAGCGAAGCGAAGAATCTGCTTTTCCACGACGATTTACAAGCAGATGCTTCGCTTCGCTCAGCATGACATCCGGATTGGCCGCACTTAAAGCGCACAATGGCCCAAAGTGAACAGTGTTGGAGTTAAGCGGCATTCTCCAATTCCCTCATCCGATGTTTCAAGACGCCAGCGCGGGCCGAAACTTTTCGATCGAAAAGGAACGCTGGAGCCACCGGCCGACCACGCTAAATTTCCGGCAATCAAACCTCAAAGCCCGCTTTAACCCAGCGAGGCAATCCGGCAAAGCCCACAAGCTGTGGATAAATCTGAGGATGCTGTGCAAATCGAATTATGTTAACCAGGGCTCCCCGCCCCAAACATTATCAGACGTGCGTGTGGAAAAGATCCCCGGCGGAGAACGCGCCTCCGCACTTTAGTTTTTTCTCCCCCCGCTTCCAGATTGGGTGCCCGGCGAGTTGGGGCCGAATGCCTCTTCCCTGCCCGCTCATGCCTCGCACCCCTTAAAGCGGCATTAAGGGCTCCAGGATTTATTCCTTTCAAGTTTTGGCTGTGGTCGGCCGACTTGTAAAAGGGACGGTGCACGGGTAAGGGTTGGGGAGGAGAGTTGACAATTATGCCAAGACACTATGACCGTTCCTATGCAAGGCTTCCGTTGGATTTGGTCGCTACCTCAAGCTCGGTAAGGACTGAGCACCTTGGGACCACCATGAATGTCTCAAAGGGAGGCTTGAAGGTTCAAACGCGCCTCTCTCTGATTCCTGGCCAGAAGGTGGACGTTTTCCTGCGGGGCGTGACCAAACCCTATGCTTTCTGCCAAGTCGTTTGGGCGCATGGGTGGGGCGGCGATCGGCCCGCCGAAGCAGGGCTCGAAATCATGGAGGAAACTCCGCCGGTGCGGCAGCCCGCCGACGACTTCCTTGCTGAGTTGCGCCGCGTTTACCACAACCCTGCGGGCTCACGCGCGCCTCACGCGGTGCAATAGAATTTGACTTCCAGACGCGTCCCGCTTAAAATATCCTGCCACGGCGGATGATGCTTTCATCCATCCGGACCGCTGCTCTGACCATGTACGTGATCTCCTATTCAGCCCTCTCCGCGGGGGCCTTTGTGGCCTTGAAAACCGGGGTGGTCATTCCCCTGGCTCTGGCTTGCCTGGTTCTAATTGTCGTCCTGCCGGCGGCGGCGTGGCGAGGAAGGCTGAGCGTTCCGATCTATGCGCTTCTGGCCTTGGCGGCGGGCGCGGTGGCTTTTGTGGCAGGTACCCTGGCGGGAGCGCGGTCGGTCCATGGCACGCCCTTCGGCGTTGTCGTCTCGATCGTTTTTTTCCTGCTCGTGGCAACCGCCGTCGGCTGCTTCCTGGGCATCCTCTTCTACCACCAGCCTCCCGACAATAATGCGGAACCAGTGGCCGAGGCCAAAAGTGGCGTTACTCCTCCCAGCGAGATCGACCATTGATCCCGCCATCAACCCATCTCCGGCCATAGCCTTCAAGTAATTCCTTAAGAAGCGACCACCGCTCTTGCGGGGCCCGGAGTTTGCCATTCGGCGCTGCCTTCAGCGCCTGACCCCGCGATTCCCTGGAGGCTAAAGTCACGCTTGCGTTCCTTCCCATCCCGCCTCGCAACGCCTGAGTCGAATGCCCTTGACGAGGTGCGCAGGTTCGGTCAGACTACGCGCCATCCGATCGATCTGTTTTTCGTTGCCACTTCACAAAGGAGAAAACGGCATGCTGAAAGAATTTAAAGAGTTTGCGATGCGCGGCAGTGTGCTTGACATGGCCATCGGGATCATTTTGGGTGCGGCGTTCGGGAAAGTGGTTACCGCCCTGGTGACAGAGATCCTCATGCCGCCTATTGGCATGCTGCTCGGGCACGTCGATTTTTCAAGCTTCTTCATCAACTTGTCTGGGACCCATTACGCCACGATGGCGGAGGCCAAGAAGGCCGGAGCAGCCGTCATTGGCTATGGCATGTTTGTAAATACGATCTTTGAATTCGTGATTGTGGCCTTTGCGGTTTTTCTGGTAGTCCGGCAGATCAACCGGCTGAGGAAGCCGGCCCCTGCCCCTGCTGCGCCCGAGTTGAAGGAATGTCCCTTTTGCGTTTCCAGCGTTCCTGCCAAGGCTACGCGCTGCCCCCAATGCACTTCGGAACTCCAGGCAGCCTAGCAGTCGCCCGCCGGGGTTAGGAACCAGGAATTAGGGATTAGGGGCCGGGGATCAGCAGCTTGTGAGGCGACTCCGAATGAAGCCTGAGCGGCGCAGGCAGCCGCCCTACCTCAAGTACTACTTAAGATGTGTGAATCGGCCGCCGGCTACCCATAGCACTGCGAAATCGCCAAGCTCACCTCGCGCTCTCCGGCCCGGCGCAAAGCCGCTCATAAAGACCCAAGGTGTCCTGCACCAGGCGGTCAGCGCTGAAGCGCTGCTGGATGGTCGCACGCGCGGCGGCGCCGAGGCTCGCGGAGAGCGAGGAATCATCGAGGAGACGAAGGATGGCTGCGGCGATGGCTTCCGTGTCCGGCGAGGGAACCAGCAAGCCGTTCCTCCCGTCTTGGATGACCTCCGGCACGGCACACTGCGCCACCGCCACCACCGGCAAACCATACGACATCGCGGACAGAAGCGAACTGCCCAGGCCCTCCGCGCGGGATGGAAAAATATAGACATCGAGGGCGCGATAAACCTGTTCGATATCGTCCACGAAGCCCGGAAACACTACGGCGGACTGCACGCCCAAGTGGCGAGCCAGTTGTTCCAGGCGGGTCCGGCAGGGTCCGTCACCCGGCAGCAAGAGGCGGCAATGCGGGTATCGTTCCTGCACCATAGGCAAGGCGCGGATCAGAGACTCCTGGCCCTTCTCCGCCAGGAAATAGCCGGCGTAGCCAAGCAGCGGGCCGTCACTCGAATCAGGAACGTTCCAGCGCCGGCGCGCCTCCAGGCGCTCCTCGAGCCCAGGCACGGGCGGCACCTCAACGCCGTCATAGATTACCTCGACTTGGTCGCGTGCCAGACCCGAAGTTAAAAGTGTCTCCTTTACAAAGCGTGAAACGGCCACCACGCGGTGCACGGCCCGGTAGCGGGCAAGCGCCAAAGGGTTTTGCGGGATGGGATAAATGACGCGCCGGGAAGCTATCAAGCGCGCGCGCTTGTGCACCCCGGCGAGCCAGGCGGGCGTGAGCCCGTGGGCGTCATGGATGTGGACCACCTCAAACCGCGCCTGCCCCGCCAGTTTTTTCAGTGGAAGTGCCGCCAGGAGCTGCGGAGCGAGGCGCCCCGCCTCATGCACAGCGATTCCCTCCGCCTGGGCGCGGCGGGCCAGGGGTGAGTCTCGCAGAGCAACGAGCTCTGCGACATGGCCGCGAGATCGCAACCCGCGCATCAGTTGGAGCGCCTGGTGCTGCCCCCCGCGCCATTCCTCGCCAAGGTCGACGTGCAACGTAATCAATAACTTTCCTTTGCCCTTAGGTTTTCAGTGTTCGGCCACTCGGAAAAGTCCAAGCTGAAGATACCTGAGGAGGGATGCCGCACGCAAGCAACCGCATGATAGCCGAACGCGAAGCCAGCCTAGTCTACCGACGATTCAGTCGTAAGCTGGCTTCCGAGTTGTCGACTCTCGGCCAACGGCTGCACTCAGTAACTGCCCCAGGCGTACTTCATGAGAATTTAGGGGTCGCACTTCGAAGGATAGGACGCGACACTGAAAGACGGATTACTTGCCGGCACGCCGTGATCCAACTACAATCGGCAAATGTGAAGTGGCGAACCATCGCCAGTCCTCAGCTTACCGCACCGGTCGAGGGACCCGAACGCAGCTTTCACAAGATTCGGGATCACTTCGCGGCTTCAACGTAGCATTGGACTGGGCGAAACGAGGACGGAGGACCACGGTGCTCGACGCAGAAGCCGATAGAAAACTCGATAAGATTGGAAGACGGCTGGACGAGCTTTACCTCGGTTTTCGAAAGCCCGAACCGGCCCTTCCAGCGCGTCTCTTCCACTTTACGGATCCTCAAGGGACAGTTGGAGTCGTGTCGAGCGGGAGGCTCTGGGCTTCAAACGCTGACTATCTAAACGATTCGAGCGAACCTGTTCACGCTCTGAAAGTCCTCAAGTCTGCATTCCAAGAGGTTCTACGCAACCTCCGTCCGGGTAGCGTTGCAGAGAGGGCCTTGAGCGGCTGCTGGGACTGGGCTATGAATGAATACGGGACTCAAGGACCACACGTGTACGTATTTTGCTTTTCTGAGCACGACGACCTGCTGAGCCAGTGGCGGAGCTATGGAGCGGAGGGTGCTGGGTACGCGCTCGGGTTCTCGGCACATGGGCTCCTAGGACTTGCGCGCGCCGCCGAAGGCCAGTATCTGCTCAAGATTACCTACGACGAAGGACGGCAAAAGCAGGAGGGCGAGACAGTATTCAAGAAGATCGTGTCAGTTGTCGAAGATGCCGAGAGAACACCCGCACCTATTGACTGCACGCCGTTCGGCGACACCACAGCAAGTCGCGTTGACCACAAGCTAAGGACGGCTGTCCTTGCTGAGATCATCAGACTTCGGGCAAAATTCAAGGCTCCAGCCTTCCAAGAAGAAG
>DATKQU010000102.1:0-4912 GCA_035532595.1 Terriglobia bacterium
CGAATGTCCGCCGCGCCGGGTGGAACTGAACGGCAAAGAATTGAACGTCGTGCCTTCACCGGACTTGCTTGATAAGTTGACGGAAGGCGCTGCCTACGATGACAATGCACGGGCGGTCGTGATCAAAACACCTGACCTGCATTTTCCCTTGCAGGCCATTGTCACGAAGTAGAGAAGCGAGGGATCACTCGAAGGCGGAGAGCGAGCGCCTGCGCCATTTTGAAGCGAGGCCGCGGGGAGGGCTTTTAAGTCCGCGGCGATGCGCCGGGGCTGAGGCGTGTAGTTTTTACCGGCTGTTCAACAATGGTACACAATTGGCTAAAATTTCCATTTTCCAGTTTCGCATTGATTGTAATGTACAGATAATACAGGGCTTGATGGATTGGCATTTTGAGGGCCCCAAATCCCATGCGTCCCATTGGCGGGTCAAAAAGGCGATAAAGTAGCTACTATAGTAGGCTCGTTACCTATATAGTTTGTGCCACGTTGTCGCGCGAGTTGCGAGGCAATGGCGAATTACGATTTACAGATTACGGATGCAGAGTTGGCGTTCCTGGTGATGAGTTGGCGGCCCCGGACAGGAAGGCGGGGCTGGCGCAGACCCCTGATTTTTGGGGTCTGCGATTTCCCGGTGGGACCGATGTGCGGCCATGAAAACCTCTCGCTTGGCGAGATCGCAGACGCTCCAAGGCAAGCGTCTGCGCCACCCGCGGACAGGAAGGCGCTGTCCGTGGCTACCACTCGTCCGGTCACCGCACACATGCCGAACAACGGCATGTATGCGCCACCCGGGGAAGTTTTCTCAATCCTACTTCGAAAACGGATTTGCGCCCTCCTCGCCGAACCAGTGAAAATCTGTAGTTTTGCGCGCAAACTTCCATCGGTGCGGTGACATCGTTTCCATCCAGTCCAGTGGTTCAGCCTCAGCTTGAAGCTGCGAACCGGCGGCCAGGGCGGTTTTCAGCAGGGTTTTCTCTTTGGCCGCCACCGTTGCCGGATCGGCTGAGATAAAGAGCACCGTTCCGCTCTGCGTGACCAAGTCGCACCATTGGCGCGTCATCTCGAACGGCACGGCTTTGGTGACGGGCACGCAGTCCGGGTCGGCCAGGAAGAACGTACGATGCTGGGGCAGGCGAAACCCCAGAGCGTTCACGCCCATCTTGCGGGTTCGATTCCAGTCGCGGCTGCTGACATCATCGCCGATCCGCTGGATTTCAAAGATCCCTGCGCCCAGATGTCCCACCGTGTTGCAGCCGATGAGGATCGTGTTTCCAACAGCCTTGCGAATCGCCCGATAAAATTGCAGCACAATCTCCGCCGTTGTCTTGCTGCGGTCGGCGAAGTGCCAGCCCTCGGAGGTCACTTCGGCGCCCATCTGGAAACCCCAGCGGCCGAGCAAATCGAAGGTGGAAAAGTCATGCTTGATCAGATCGAATCCCCAGCCCGTGACACGGCGCAGGCCTTCCTGGATGTGTTCGAGGGCCTCAGGCACGCTCGGATCGATGACCCGCAGGGGAGGCGCGTTTGCGCCGCTCGGGCGATTCACGTGGAGTCGCCAGGCGTCCGGCAACTTTTCGACGGTGAGAAGCGGACGCACCCAAATGGCGGGCCGCACGCCGCGCTTTCTAATCTTCCCTGTGAGCGCGGACATGTCGGGCAAAAGGCTATTCTCCTGCGTCCAGGGGCCGGCGCCCTGGGGCGCTTTCCCCCATCCCATGTCGATTACCATATACGGGCGATTGGTTCCTGGTGGCGAGAGTTCTGCGAGCAGTTCCATGTCGCGCAGGACGCTGTCTGCCGTCATATTTTCACCGTAAAGGTAATACCAGTTGTTCGAGCCGTAGACGGGTTTATCCGGCAAGCGAGGAGCGGTGCAGAGCCTGCGGCAGAATTCCCATGCTGTTTGAAAGGGTGTAGCGCCGGGCCGGGCTTCCTCCGCCACCACTTCGGCGGCAGCGAGCTGGCGCGCCCCCAATCTTACGCCGCCTCCTCCGTTGCGAACGTCGAGCCAAAGCGAAATTCCCGCTGCGTCCGCCTGCCAGAAGCAGAAGGCGTTTGCGCCCGTCTTCACCCCGTAAGCATGCGTAAGCCGCCCGTTTGAAGCAATGAAATACCAGGGCATGACCCGGTCGCCATCGAAGCCACGCCATTCGAGGTCGCCGTAGGAGCGCTCCCACTGGTCGCCGAGGAACTGAAATTGTTCGGGAAGCGCGCCGGACCATCGCAGGTGAAGGCGGGTCAGTGAAGTTCTTGGAGAGCGAACGCTGATGGCGAGCTCGCGGCTTTTGCCGCGCTGTCTGAGTTCGGTGATGACCTCCACATCCCGCGCCCGCCAACGATCACCCGACGGCTTGAGTTGAATTGCTGTTCCCTCCTCGGCGTACGCAGTCAGGAAGTCGGGCGGGCGAAGGATGTCCAGAAAAGTTGAAGATGCCTTGTTCTTTGCGCCGCGGAGCGAGCCCGCCGCTGCCACCGCAGCAATTCCGCAACCCAGAAAATTTCGGCGCGAAGTCTTCATCTTGGCGATTACCTCCTAAATTCTTAGTCGTGATCCTGGTGTGCTGACTGGTTAACTCGTTGCATAAGTCCGAATGCCATTCCGAGCCCCGCGCGCCGTCATCCCGAGTGAAACGAAGGATCTGCTTTTCGTTGTACCGTCGAGCTATGCTCGACGCCAGATTTGCGGCGATCATAGATCGCCGGTACAGGGGAAACGCACATTCCTCGGGCCGATCAAAAACATCAGCCCTCGGAATGACGGGGCGCGGGGCTCGGAATGACAGCGCCCCGCGCATCGTTTCATCAACGAACTTAGGTTTCATGACACTAGCGGACTTCGAGGTCATCAAATTCCGCCGGGTTCCAAGCCGAGCCGATTCCGACCATGCCCGCCGCGTGGCTGGTGTCATTTACGCGGGCCACGACGGCTCCGTCGATGGATGCCTGGATGGAGTTTCCTTTGAAGTTCAGTTCCAGGTGGTGCCACGCCTTGAGGCGGAAAGGCACACTCCCTTTTGCGAGCGCCTTGAGGTGAGCCGTATAACTCGCATCATCGAGTTCCCATTGCCCGTTCTCGAAAACTCGTAGAACGTAACAGCTCGGCCAGCGCGCCTTTCTCGCCTCCTTGTTCACCATGTAGCTGGCCGAATCGATCCGGCCGAGAAGCGTGACTTCTCCCTTGCCCTCGAGCCGCGCGTCAACGCTCGCCTGATAGTCAGCCCACTTGCTGCTGCCGAACAGCGTAAAGGGATCGGGCCGGGGAATCCACCAGATCGGCTGCCTGTCCACCACCTGCTGAAGGCAGCGCCCGCTGCGCCCCCGGCAAGGGACAACTTCAAACGCTCCATCCTGGTCGGCGAAGTATTTTGGCGACTGGCCGAGCGGTGTCGTTTCGAAATTTTCCGCATAAGGGAAGGGAAAGGGCTGCGCGGGCGGCGGCGTGGTGTTTCCTTTGTGCTGCCCCTGAGTCGTGGTCAAGGAATAGATGGACCGGGGATCGAGCGTAAGACTGAACCGGCCTTGCCGAGGGGTGGTGTCGGCGATGTGCTGGAACATGCTGTGGGCGTTGGTGCGCCATACGTGGACTGATCCTGGCGACAGACCTCCCATGAGATGAAATTCCATCTGCTGGCTTTGGGTGGCGTCGATGGTTTCGATCACAACGCTGTAATCCTTGGGAGCCGCGGAGGGCGATACGAGCGTCACATAGCTGCCTTTGCCTTTCAGATACCCGCAGGCGCTGTCAATGTATTGCCATCCGGGCTGGACAAACTGCGTGGTGTGCGCGGTGGCCCAGATGGCCGGCTGAACTTCGTAGTGGCCGGACCACGGCGTGTTGGCGTACATCAGACCTGAGCCCGGAATGGGCAGAATGTCATAATAGGAGGTCACGGGGCTCCAGATTTCCGTCTTGGTAAATCTTCCTTCGATGTAATTCTCGTTAAAAAACTTTGCCAGGTATTCGGCCCCTTTCCAATCGCCCCGCCAAGGGCCATCCTCACTTGACCATAAGGGCTTGCCGCTCTGTTTAGCGGCCTCCGGAACGATGACCTGGCCTTTCTCCCGCGGATAGTGAACGCCGACAACGTCGACAGCCTTACCAAATTCCGGGTCTTTTTTTATGTCGGCGATGGGGCTCCATCGATCATCACCCTCCGTAAGGTCGCAGCAGACGAGCTTGGTGGGCAGATGATTGGCGAGAAGAGCGCGTTTCAGCATCTTCACGTATGGGGGGGTGTATCTCGTTTCATTCCACACCCCGGTGTAATCAATCGTGAGCCCGTGGGTCTTCTTGGCGCCCTCCAGGAATTTCACCGCGTAGTTCGCCATATCCCTGGAGTAAAACTTTCCGTTCCCAATCCATCCCGGCGCTCCCCAGGGCAGGGAATCGAGAGTGATGCGGGGATTCCGTTCCTTGGCCTGTTCCATCAGCCACCATTCGTAACCCCGGTCGAAATTCGGATGGGCCATCTCCGCGCGGGTATGAGCGATGCTTGGTTCAGAGCCGTCGGTGGAGTTGACGTCACCGCCGATTTCAACCTTCAAGTGTTGCAGAGAGGCCCCGTAATCCGGCTTAAAGAGAGCATCAAGGACTTGGCTGCGATAGGGTTCCGGGTAGTCGATCAACAAGCGCGAGGAAGCTCCCGCGCTCACCCCGCCAATCCCCTGAAACACGCGTCCTGTTCCGTTTGCGTTGATGGTAACGGAGGTCAACAGTCCGGTTTCTTTTCGGCGACAGCAAAAACAGAACAGGCAGAGGAGTCCCAGGAACGCAAGGTGAATTCCTTTGGAGCAATCTCTCCTGATGATGGTGTCGGTTCTTAAAGACATGATTATCCTTTGAGATTGCGTTGAAAATCGGTAACGGAACAAACTTCGCGAAGGTCGATCATAGCGCGTCTCCATGCCTTAG
>DATKQU010000103.1:0-9019 GCA_035532595.1 Terriglobia bacterium
CCCAATGCCTTTCTGGTCATGGCTGATAACCTCCTTGGCAAGTTGCAGATAGCTTTCAGATCCCCGGCATTCCGGGTCATAAAGAATGACGGGCTTGCCATGGCTTGGCGCCTCGGCCAAGCGAACATTTCTGGGAATCATAGTGTCAAAGACTTGGTCGCCAAAAAAGTCCTTAAGGTCATCGCGGACTTGATGGGAAAGATTGGTCCGCTCATCGAACATTGTGAGCAGAATGCCCTCGATAGCGAGTTTAGGATTGTGGGCGCGACGGACCCGGATCAGGGTGTCCAAGAGCTCCGAGACTCCTTCCAAAGCGAAATACTCGCACTGGATAGGAACCAGAACAGAGTCCGCGGCCACGAGCGCGTTGAGAGTCAGCAAATCAAGGGCCGGAGGGCAGTCGAGCACAATATAATTGAACCTTTCCCGCAGCGGCTCCAGTTTTTGACGAAGAATTTGTTCTCTGTCATCTCGCGCAACCAGCTCAACATTGGCGCCCACCAGGCTTTTGTCAGATGGGATCAAGTGGAGGCGCTCAAGCGGCCCGGCGAGAATAAGCTCTTCGAGAGAAGCAGTGAGCACCAGGGCGCTATAAAGAGAGAGGCGAGATGGATCTTTTGGGAAACCCAAGCCGCTGGTCGTATTGCCTTGCGGGTCGCAGTCGACCACCAGGGTCGCCATTTCTTGGGTGGCTAGGGCGGCGGCAAGATTGATGGCCGTCGTCGTCTTTCCGACGCCCCCCTTCTGGTTGGTTATGGCAATGATACGTCCCATCTCTGCGAATCCTTCGTACGAGGAACAGAAACTACCAGAGAGCGGCAGTTTAGGCAAGATTAAAAGGAAGGTTTCACGTGAAACATCGCTGCACGGCCGCCTCTGCGCGGCGGGGGAAGATGCCCGCCTAATGCTTGTAAGATAATCAAATATCAAGCTTTGTTCCAACCAAGATCAGCCTTTTATGGCTGAGCGGAATGAGGATAGGGTCCCTCCACTCTACCGGCGTTTTTTCGCGCGTCACTTCTTCAACTTGTTCGCTTCCGAGCCAGAGGCAGAGGTGTCCGCGAGCTTTCAGGCATTTCAGAGCATGCGGCAGCAACTGCCCCAATTTCCCTACCGCCCTCATCGTAACAAGGTCAAAAACTTCACATCCCTGCTGCCGAGAGAGTTCCTCGATTGTCGACGCGCCGACCTTGATCATCGCCAATCCGCAGGCGCTGATGACCTCCCTCAGGAAGGCGCGCTTTTTCCCTATGGGTTCGAGTAGCAGGGCGGTCATTTCCGGGCGAAGGATCTTGAGCGCCAATCCCGGGAATCCGGCACCACTCCCCACATCCAGCAGGCTCCCCGTCAAATGAGCGCTGTGGGAGACAAGGAAACTCTCCCCGAAATGCCGGGTCACGCACTCTTCAGGCGTTCGGATCGCCGTAAGGTTGATTTTCTGATTCCAGCGCAGCAACAGGTCGAGGTAGGTTAGAACCTGCTCGATCTGATCATCCGATAGATCAACCGCAAAGGGCTTTAGCAACTCGCGTACGCTAAGACCGGACAGCATGGTGGGATATTCTAGAAGCCGGAGCCGGAAGAAGCAATGGAAATTCGCGCGGAGTCGCACTTTGCAGCACGACACGGCTGCCAGCAATGTTTCACGTGAAACCTTGTCCCCGAGGGCCCTCGGGAAGGCGTCTCTGCGGGAACTTGGCCGGGGCATGCGAGCTCAAAGGCAGAAGCGTGATTAAATAGATAATCTTCTAATAAATACTGTTGCGTAATAAAGAATTACTGGTAATATACTTTCCTCTGTCCACAGGGGCCGGCGGCTCCCCCCCCACCCGCCTGGGCTGAGGCCCTGTATTCACTGCACCGGCCGCTCCTCTCAGCGCAAAAGTCATCAGAAAGCCCCAATCGCTCTCCTAGGCTGGTAGAATAGGCAGGACTTTTTGAATGTTTTGCGGTGGCCGTTAATGAGGAGTTAGTCAAATCCATTCGGGTTCGCAACCATTGAACCCTGCCCAACCAAGGATACGTGAGTATGCAAGGAATGAAACGCGTAGGGCTCTCAATGCTGGTTTGCCTTTTGCCGCTGCTGATCACCGGCTGCGGCAAAACGACGCCGGAGCGCACAGAAGGCCCGCGGGCCGCGGCCCCGGTGAAGCCAACTCCGATTGATCCCTCCATCGTGGGGACGATTGCCGGCCAAGTCAGCTTTGCGGGCCGCAAGCCTAAGGTGCACGTCATCAGGATGGACGCAGATCCTGCTTGCACCAAAGGGAATTCAGCCCCGGTTTACGCCGAAGATGGCAAGATGAACGCCAACGGAACGCTGCCGAATGTCTTCGTCTATGTGAAGTCAGGGGCCGAAAAATACGTTTTTGCCCCGCCAACTCAACCCGCGGTGCTCGATCAGGCGGGCTGCATGTACCAGCCGCATGTTCTGGGTCTTATGGCGGGGCAGCCCTTGCAGGTGGTGAACAGCGATAACACCATCCACAATGTCCACATCAGGCCTGAGAAAAACCGCGAATGGAACTTATCCCAGCTTGCCGGCACCCCGCCGATCATCCGGGAATTTTCGCAGCCGGAGATTATGATTCCGGTCGAGTGCAATCAGCACCCTTGGATGAAGGCTTACCTCGGAGTCACCGCGAATCCATTCTTTGCCGTGACCGGAAGCGAGGGTACTTACGCGATCAAAGGGCTGCCACCCGGCCGTTATACGGTGGCGGCCTGGACGGCCACCTTCGGGACGCAAGAAAAGGAAATCAGCATCGCGCCGAGCGAGGAAGCGATGCTCGACTTTACGTTTAACAGCAACTGAGAGGGCTATATAATCGGCAGGGGGAGTTTGGCGAGTTGCGCCGAGACCTGCGCGAACTTCGGGACGAATAGGGTTTCATGGGGCTGAAGAGTCTGTGTGAGAACTGAAGTTGTGCGGCGGTCTATGACCGCCGGGCTGGATTTTTCAATACTTTCGGCGCTCATAGAGCGCCGCTACAGCGCGAAAAAGCTAGTTGTCACACAGACTCTGAAGGGGAGGGCACTGATTTTCTGTCGATCCGGCTGATGCCCAGAAGCCTTTTCGTATTGTTCCGCCCTCTTTCTCGAACAGCGGCGAAGTTAGCGCCTGAAACAGGGCGTTGCGGCAAAAGACGCATGGGAGCATAAAAACATGGGGCTGGCCATTGCCGTAGTTCTAACCTTGATCACCGCAGTTTCCGTATCGCTCATTTCCGCCCACTTCTGGTGGTTTCCCGTAGACGTCGCGACCCACGGGCCGGCCATCGATCATCTGTTTACGCTGACCTTCATCTTCACCGGAGCGATTTTTGTTCTGGCGCAGCTTGGCCTTGCCTATCTCATCTGGCGGTATCGAGACCGGGGTCAAGGCGGGAAGGCCACCTATTTGCACGAACCTGCCATGCTGCAAGTCACCTGGACCCTAATTGCCCTGATCCTGTTCGTGGGATTGGCCTTTATGGGCCACCGGACCTGGGCTCACATGCACTATACGGGCGCGCAGCCAGGGGCCTTGCGAATTGAGGTTTGGGGCGAGCAATTTGCGTGGTACTTCCGTTACCCCGGGCCCGATGGACGCTTCGGGCCCATCCACCCGTCCCTGATGGACGATTCAATGGGGAATTACCTCGGCCTTGACCGCCCGCATGATCAAGCCTCCAAAGACGATATTGTGACCGCCACGCTGGGGATTCCGGCGGACCGCCCGGTGCAATTGATTCTTCGCTCCAAGGACGTGATCCACTCTTTTTTCGTTCCTGAACTCCGCATGAAGCAGGATTTGGTTCCTGGCATGGAAATGCCCATTCATTTTACGGCCACCGAAGACGCACTCAATCATGATGGGGGGCGGTACGAAATCGTCTGCACTCAGTTGTGCGGCATGGGGCATTACAAGATGAGAGCTTTTCTCCAAGTGATGACGGAGAAGAAATTTGAGCAATGGCTGAAGCAAGAAGCGGCGATGCAGTAGTTCCGCAGAGGCCGGGCAGCGAAAGGTAGCGTATGGGGGAAGTTCAGAGGGGACCAGAGCAGCGGAAAAGATTCGTCGGGAAATACATTTTCAGCGTCGACCA
This sequence comes from Terriglobia bacterium, assembly GCA_035532595.1. Taxonomy (GTDB): domain Bacteria; phylum Acidobacteriota; class Terriglobia; order UBA7540; family UBA7540; genus JAMCXS01. The sequence continues at coordinate 4,089 of DATKQU010000103.1, forward strand.
CAAGGTCATCGGGCGGCAATTCTATTTCCTCGCGCTCTTCGCGGCCTTGGTCGCCATGCTCCTTTCCTGGGTGATGCGGCTTCACCTGGGGTGGCCGAATGTTCAACTCCCACTGCTCAGCACGCTCTCGCCGGCGGGCGCTCCCGGCGGTGTTTTGACGCCCGAGTACTATTTGTCCCTGCTGACCATCCACGGGACGCTGATGATTTTCTTTGTTCTAACCGTTGCGCCGCAAGCCGGATTCGGCAATTTCCTGCTGCCCCTTCAACTCGGCGCCCGTGAGATGGCCTTGCCGCGGCTGAACATGCTGTCCTTCTGGACCACTTTTGCGGCCTTAGGTGTTTTGCTTTCCACCTTCTTCATCAGCGACGGCCCGCCCATTACGGGCTGGACCGCTTACGCTCCTTTGAGCGCGGCAGGATCCATTACAGGGCCGGGGGAAGGCATGGGGCAGAGCCTCTGGATATTGGCGATTGCCTTGTTCTGCCTGGGGGCGGTGCTGGGATCCGTCAATTTCATCGCCACCACCTTGGGCTCGCGGGCGCGCGGCATGACGCTTCATTGCCTTCCGTTGACATGCTGGGCGTGGTTTCTGACGGCCGTGATGATTCTCCTTTCCTTTGCGGTTTTGCTGGCCGCCTGCCTCCTGCTCATGATGGACCGGGTGGGGGGCACCAGTTTCTTTCTCCCCGCCGGCATGGTGATCAGCGGCGATCTTATTCATCGCGGCGGGGGGGCGCCTCTCCTGTGGCAGCACTTGTTCTGGTTTTTCGGGCATCCGGAGGTCTACATTACCATCCTCCCCGCGATGGGGATCATTTCCCACATCCTGTCCTGCTTCTCCCGAAAACCGGCTTTTGGTTACCAGAGCATGATTTATTCGATGATGGCGATCGGATTCCTAAGCTTCATGGTCTGGGGGCACCATATGTTCGTCAGCGGGATGAACCCGTACACCGGTTTCGCCTTCGCTGTCCTCACCATGGCCATCGCCGTTCCCTCGGCGGTCACCATCTTCGACTGGCTGGGAACGATGTGGGGCGGCAAGCTGCGCTTTACCACCTCGATGCTTTTTGCGATTGGCTTTGTCTCGGTGTTTGTTACGGGTGGACTGAGCGGGCTCTTCCTTGCTCAGCCTCCCTTGGACGTTTATCTGCATGATACGTACTTTGTGATCGCTCACCTCCACATGATCATGGGGCTTGCCGGCACGTTTGCTATTTTTGCCGGCACTTACTTCTGGTTTCCAAAGATGTTCGGCCGAATGATGAGTGAACTCCTGGGGAAGATGCATTTTTGGCTAACTTTTATCGGCGCGTATGCCATTTTTATGCCCATGCATTTTCTGGGCTTCGAGGGTAATCCGCGCCGTTACGCGGCCTTGACCGACAACTTCCTGAAACCCCTGATTCCCATGCACCGGTTCATAACCATCGCTGCTTTGATTACCGGCGCGGCGCAGCTCCTCTTTGTCAGCAATTTCTTCTGGAGCATGTTTAGAGGGGAAAAAGCACCCGACAATCCCTGGGAAGGAACTTCCTTGGAATGGACTGTTTCCTCTCCGCCGCCGCCCGAGAATTTTTCCGGGGGAACGCCGGTGATTTACCACGGCCCTTACGAATACGGAGTGCCGGGGAGCGAAAAGGATTACGTCATGCAAAATTCACCCGAGAAGATTGCGGGCGGCTAAAGCGGCAGCAAGCGTGTTAGTCTAGAGCAAAGGGGCATCAACATGGGATCTGCGGTTTTAACACCGCCCAAAGCGAAACCTCCGGAGGACTCCACCCCTCCGCCCGGAAAGGGCAACGACGGGCCCGGAGGCTCGGGAGGATCAGGAGGTCCGGGCGGCTCGGGCCGGGGTGGCCGCCGGCACCCTCCGAATTGGTCCCTTCCGCCGGGAGCGTACCGCATCGCGATCTGGATGGGAATCGTCTCGATCTCGATGTTGTTTGCGGCACTGACCAGCGCCATGCTGGTACGGGCAGAGATCGCCACCGACTGGGTGCACGGCGCCATTCCCTCGATCCTCTATTTCAATACCCTGGTGCTGATCTTGAGCAGCCTGACTTTGGAGTTTTCCCGAAGGTCCCTCCGCAAGGAGGCGGAAAAAGGATTTACGGGTTGGTTGTACGCCACGACAGCGCTCGGAATCATTTTCATCGCCGGCCAGTTACTCGCCTGGCGCCAACTCGCGGCCCACGGGATCTACGTCACCACCAATCCGAGCAGTTCCTTCTTTTATGTGCTCACGGCGGCCCACGGAGTACACCTGCTGGGGGGAGTGCTTGCTCTTTTCTACCTTGTTTTCCGGTCCAGGAAGATCTTCGGGACGCCCCAAAAGCGTATTGCAGTGGATGTGACCGCTATTTACTGGCACTTCATGGACGTCTTGTGGATCTACATTCTGATCCTGCTGAAAGTGAAGCTGTAAGAGTGGCGTTCTGGCAGCGGAATCCCGCCAGGAAGGGAAGATGGAGCGGGAGAGCCCTTTCGCCGGCCCGCGGGCGGTGAAGAGACTTTCCGGCAGAGAAGCGGCGCGTAAAGCCCGGGTACGGGGCCGCAGACGATTCGGCTGGCTAGGGGCGCTCCCTAAGATGATGCCCCTAAAATGGCCCGAAAGATGATAGAATATCGAATTTCAGTGGCTGGCGGTGGTGTGGGCGTGTTAGCGAGCTTGAGCATTCTATGGGGGCAAGGTCCAGTCTCCGCAGCGGCTGCTGAGGCGAGTGCCAATCAGGCCTTTCGACACGGAATCCTCATTCTTACGATCCCGGCGGTGCTGTTTTTCAGCGCGATCTGTCTATTTGCCATTCGAAGGCTGAGCCAGCCAGTGGAGAGTGAGGAGGGATCAGCTTCGGGGGATGAGGCGGACCGCGAAGCAGGGCCTTCCTTAGGTTGACGGTAGATGGGTTTAAATCGGACACGAGAACACCCTTGGCTTGATCGCTACGCGATCTTCGTTGCTCTCTGCACGTTCCTCCTGGTGATTGCCGGGGCGCTGGTGACCTCGAATGACGCAGGACTCTCGGTGCCCAGTTGGCCGACGTTTTTTGGGTCGTTTCACCTTCCTCCCATGGTGGGAGGAATCCGGTACGAAGCGGGACACCGGATCGTGGCCGGCTTCGACGGCTTGCTGACCGTGATCCTGGCCCTTTGGATCTGGGCTCGGGAGCCGCGTCCCTGGCTGCGTTGGCTGGGCGGAGCGGCCGTGCTGCTGGTGCTTGCCCAGGCAGTTCTGGGCGGAATTACCGTCCTTTCTGATTTGCCGGTGTTGATCTCGGTTGCGCACGCCTGCCTGGGTCAGGTATTCTTTTGCGTTACTGTCAGTCTCGCGATCATGGTGCGTCCGGGCTGGAAGTGGGACGAACCGAGGTTGGAGGACGCCTCCAAACCTTCGGCGAGGCAACTGGCGGTGTGGACGGCCGGGGCAATCTTCTTGCAGGTTCTGTTGGGCGCAGCCTTCCGACATGGGGGGATGACCATCGGTCCGCACCTGGCGGGCGCGGTTGTGGTCACGGTCCTGGCTGCTTGGCTGGTTAAAAGGATTCTGACGGATTACGCGCATCAGGCCCGGCTGGTGCGGTCTGCGCTTTGGCTGGGCGGTCTGGTGGCTTTGCAGGTTGTTCTCGGCGTAGGCTCCTACATGGAGATGTTAAAGTTCGCGGGCTATCCACAGCCCGAGCCTCCTGTCGTCACCGCCACCACAATTCATGCGGTGGCCGGCGCGCTGGTGCTGGCGGCGGCCGTGGTGATGGCCCTGCAGACTTATCGGGGTCTCTCCGGTTCTCCGGCGGCAAGCAAAGTAGAACTGAGAGTTACGACGTGAGCAAGGCAGCACAGAACATGAAGGAATTTCCAACCTCAGCGATCGCTCACCAAAACCTGCGCCAAGCGGCCCTGGCCAGGCTGCGGGACTATTGGGTCCTGACCAAGCCGGAGGTTAACCTGCTGGTAGTGATGAGCACCTTGGCGGGATTCTACCTTGCCTGGCGCGGGCCCTTGAACTTTCCCCTGCTGCTCAACGCGCTGTTCGGAACGCTGCTGGTGGCCAGTGGAACCGGAACCCTGAATCAATACATGGAGCGCGATTCCGACTGCTCCATGCGCCGCACCGCGCGCCGTCCTCTTCCGGCCGGGCGTCTTCACTCCGCTGAGGCCCTGATTTTTGGAATTCTGCTTTCCATCGGCGGCGGACTTCTCCTCTGGCTGGAAGTCAACGCGCTCGCAAGCATTCTGGCGCTTCTGACGCTTGCAACCTACTTGCTGATTTACACTCCACTCAAAAAGAAGACGGACCTTTGCACGCTGAGTGGCGCTTTCCCGGGCGCCATGCCGCCCTTGATCGGCTGGGCGGCGGCGCGGGGCAGCCTGAACGCCGAATCCCTGGTTCTTTACGCCATACTTTTCCTGTGGCAGTTCCCTCATTTCCTGGCCATTGCCTGGATGTACCGGGAAGATTACTCCCGGGCAGGACTCCGGATGCTGCCGCCTGATGATCTAGAGGGGAGAGTTACCAGCCGCCGCATTCTTGTGTTGCTGGCAGCCCTTATGGTGGTGAGCATGATTCCGGCCTTGATGGGACAGGCAGGGATGATCTATTTGCTGGGAGCGGTGGCGCTGGGCGGTTTCTTTCTGCTGCAAGGGGCACGCCTGGCCAAGAGCCGGACAAACGCGTTGGCCAGACGCCTGGTGCTGGCCTCGGTCATCTACCTTCCTCTGATTTTCAGCCTGATGATGTTCGACAAAGGCGCTCTCTAGCAAGTTGCTAATGAACGCCACTCGTCATCCTAAGCGCAGCGAAGGATCTGCTTTGTTCGTCTTCAGGAAGTCACATCAGACGCGTCGCGGAAAGTCCCCTGCGCAGCGAAAAGCAGATTGCTCGCGGAGTTTACCCTGAGCCCCTTCGCTTCGCTCAGGGCCGTTCGCAAGTG
>DATKQU010000104.1:0-8189 GCA_035532595.1 Terriglobia bacterium
AGTTCTCTTCCAGGTTATCTCGTTGAGAAACCTTTCGCCGCCGAATGCCGCATCCAGCACCAATTTCAGGTAGTGGCTGGCCGTGGGGTCGCAGTGCAGATAAATGCTGCCAGTGGGTTTGAGTACGCGGTGCAATTCCACCAGCCGAATCGCCATCATGACGAGGTAGGCCATCATATCGTTGCGGCCCAGAAACGCAAGCAATGCCTGCATCAAGTCGGCGAGCTTCTTTGGTCCCTGGGTCACCAGTTCGTTGTACGCTGCTTCGGATTCGAGCCCCCAACCCCACGTGTCCTCAAAGGCCGTGATCTGCGCGGCGGATTCTTCTCCGCTCTTTTCCTTGAAGAGCACGTTGTAAGTGGCGCTGGAATTGAAGGGCGGGTCGAGGTAGATCAGGTCGATGCTGGCGTCCGCGACGTGCTCACGGAGAATCCCGAGGTTATCGCCGAAGTAGAGCTTGTTTTTCCACTCCATTTGCGCAGAAGCATACCATAATCGGCGGGATGAAGGGCTGCTCTTTTCCGGCTATAGGGGCCGTGTCCTCAAGCCCCGTTTGCGTAGCAGCTTAAGGCCGCCATGCGTCATCGGCATAGCGGGATAAACCCGCGCTAGGTTGCAAAAACGCGCGGTGACGACCCGCGCGCACAAATAAAGTTCTACGTACACTAGGCTAGTAACGTTTCCAATCGGGAGCGGCCTAGCCTTCCAAATGGGATTTCTGGGACGTTTGAGACGAAAATCGAGTGAAACAACAACTGCTGTTGTATCAGTACATTACAGAAATCACAAGCTCGAACAATCGGTAATGATGAGCAATATTGTGCCAGAATTGAACGGCGGGTAAAATTTACTCTGTCGCGCGGAGGTGACCGCCATAGTGTCTGGATCGGCGCGAGGCGGCTGCCAGAAGAGGTTACACTCTTGAAAATCCCATGCTATCCTGACGTTCTGGCCAAGGAGGAGTTCCAAGCTTGAAGACCATTGCCATCGTCGGAGGCGGCCCCGCCGGGGCCATGACGGGGGAGAAGCTTGCGCGCGGCTTCGCTGCCAATCACAATGGCCAAGGCCCCACGCGAGTGGTTGTCTTTGAAGAGAAATTTGGCTGGGAGAAACCTTGCGGCGGCGGATTGAGCCACAAGGCGCTGCGGCGCTATCCCTTTCTCCTGGAGTCGGAGGGCTTCGGAAAACCTGTACAGAACATGGAAGTGTGGGCGCCCGGCGGGGCGGTCCTGCGCCTTCGTCTGCGCGAACCGCTGGCGATTTACACCCGGCGGGAACTCAATCACTTTCTTTTGCAGAGGAGCGAGAAAGCCGGAACGGAAGTGATCAAGGATCGCATTGTGGGTTTTACGCGCGTGGGGGAAAGGTGGGAGCTCAAGGGCCGGGAGGAGCGTTATCAGGCGGATCACCTGGTTTTGGCGGCAGGGGCTCGCAGCCGGTTGCGGAAGCACCTGGTGGACGATCTCAAGCCTCGTGACTTCATGCTGACGTTCGGGTATTACGTTCCTGGAAACGAAGACCTGTTGCGCATCGAATTTTTTGAGGACTTCGAAGGTTATGCGTGGTCTTTTCCTCGCTTGGGCCACCTTTCCGTGGGAATCTGCGGCAAAGTCGGGCAAACCACCATGGCCGAACTCCAGCAAAATCTCGGCGCGTTTATGAACCGTTGCGGATATTCCTCCACCTCCGCTCCGGTTTTTAGCCACTTGCTGCCTTCGCTGGTGGCCGACAGTTGGGGCGACCTCCGGCTGGCGGGACCTGGCTGGGCCCTGGTGGGAGATGTGGGCGGCTTGGCGGACCCGGTTACGGGGGAGGGAATCTACTTTGCGCTGCGCTCCGGGGAACTGCTTGCGGAAGCGCTGCTGAGCGGCTTTCCTGACCGGTATCCCCAACAGGTGTGGGATGAATTCGGTTCCATGCTGATGTTGGGGGCCAGGATGTGTCCGAGTTTCTATCGTGGAGATTTCCTGGGCGACGCTGTTACCACCCGGACGATCCAGTTCGCGGCGCGCAGCAAGACTTTTAGGAGTCTCTTCCAAAGTTTGGTTGAGGGAACTCAGACCTACCACGGACTCCCGGCCCGCTTTTTATGCAGCCTGCCGAAATCTCTTATCGAGGCCACCGCGCGGACGCTGCTGGAACGGGTGGGATTTTAGTCCGTGTCGAGATGCCATAGCCGGCGTCTGGTAGTAACTAATAAATTTCATCAAGGACGGGTTTGTGTATCGAGAATCCGAAAAGCTATTTCGCCAAGCGAATGATGTCATGCCAGGAGGAGTGAATTCTCCTGTTCGAGCTTTTCGAGCCGTGGGGGGCACGCCCATTTTCATAGCCCGCGGACGAGGCGCCTATCTGACCGATGTGGACGGCAATCAATACGTGGACTTTATGCTCTCGTGGGGCCCGCTGATCCTGGGGCACTGTCATCCGGAGGTTATGAAGGCGCTCGCGGCGGTTTTGGAGACTGGAACGAGCTTTGGGGCCGCAACCCCAGGTGAAGTGGAACTGGCGGCCGAGGTCCGAAAGGCGTTTCCGTCGATCGAGCGGGTACGCCTGGTCAATTCCGGAACGGAGGCCACTCTCTCGGCCCTGCGATTGGCGCGCGCGGCCACCGGGAGGGAGAAAATTCTAAAATTTGAGGGTTGCTACCATGGCCATGTGGACAGCTTGCTGGTCAAAGCCGGCTCCGGAATTGCCACGCTCGGTTTGCCGGATAGCCCGGGAGTTCCCCGGGCCTTGGCCGCCCTGACTGTCACGGCGCCCTTTAACGATCTTGAAGCTCTTGAAGCAGCCTTCCGAACTCATCGCGATCAGCTTGCCGCAGCCCTGATCGAACCGGTTGCCGGCAACATGGGAACGGTTTCGCCGCGCCCCGGCTTTCTGGAACGGCTCCGCGCGCTGACCATAGAACAGGGAACGGTGCTGATTTTTGATGAGGTCATGAGCGGTTTCCGGGTGGCTTACGGCGGCGCGCAGGAACTTTATGGTATCCGGCCGGATTTGACAACCCTGGGCAAAGTGATCGGGGGCGGCCTTCCCGTCGGCGCTTACGGGGGAAAGGCTTCGCTGATGGACCTTGTAGCGCCCGCCGGGCCGGTTTATCAGGCGGGAACCCTTTCTGGAAATCCCCTGGCGGTTGCTGCCGGGCTGAAAACCCTGGCAGTCCTGCGGCGTCCCGGGACCTACGCGCGACTGGAAGAGTTGGGCGAAAAACTGGCCGGCGGCCTGATCGAGGAGGCCAGCCGTGCAGGAGTCCCACTCACGGTCAACCGGGTGGGTTCCATGCTGACCCCGTTCTTCACTGCCGGGCCCGTCACGGATTACCCTTCGGCGCGAAAGTCCAACACGGCCCAGTTTGGACGCTTCTTCAGGGCTCTGCTCGAAAGAGGAGTCTATCTCCCTCCCTCGCAGTTTGAGACAGCTTTCCTCTCGCTGGCGCATTCGGATGCGGATATCGATAAGGCTGTCCGAGCCTCGGCGGAAAGCTTTATGGTGGCCGGGAAGGAGACTTAAAAAGTCTCTCGACCGGTGTTTGCGGGCACCTACGAAAGGAAGTAGTTGCGGCAAGCTTGCCGGACCGCAGGCCCATCCAAGTGAGGGTCTTTACCCTGATAGCGAGCCGCCCAGCAGATGTGTTGAACAATGTCCCGTGGATAACACGCGCGGAGCGGCTGCTGCAGGGCCGCGAGCAGGCTCAGGACCCCATCAACCACCCCGGTATCGTAAACAAGCTTGTACTCGTCGCAGACGCGGCGGAAGATCTGGTGGAACTGCCCCGGGGGCACGTAGTCCACTTTAATCTTGGTTTGAATTCTTCGCAGGAAGGCTTCGTCCGCCAGAGACTTGGGGTCGAGGTTGGTGGCAAAGGCGACGAACAGGTCAAAGGGAATTTCAAGCTGCCGGCCTCCCGCCAGATTGAGGAAGTCAATTCTGCGGTCCAGGGGGACAATCCAGCGGTTCAGCAGGTCCTCGGGCCGCATGCGCTGGCGTCCAAAGTCATCGACGATGAGGACGCCGTTATTGGCTTTCATTTGCAGGGGGGCGGAATAAAACTTGGTGAGGGGGTTCATCTGCAAGTCGAGCGACTCAAGGGTCAACTCGCCTCCCACCACCACCCGTGGCCGCCGGCAAAGGATCCAGCGCCGGTCATATTCGCCGAGCCCCTCATCTTCAAAACGTCCGTGCAACTGCGGGTCATAAACGGTGATGATTTGTCCGTCGACTTCGATGGCATACGGAATCCACACGCGGTCGGAATAAATGCTGGGCAGGGCCTCAGCGATGGCGGTCTTCCCCGTTCCGGAGGGGCCGTAGAGGATGATGCACCGGCCGGACACAACCGCGGTGCCGAGTTGATTCAACGTTTCCTCGGTCAGCACCAAATGCTGAAACGCTTTTTCAACATTGGCGGGGTGGACGTCTGCTTCTCGGATCGTTTGGGCGCGGACCCGGTCAATATAATCCGTTAAAGATACGGGAGCGGGGCCGCTATAGTGATTCAAGCCCAGCAATTCCAAGGCCCGCTTGCGCCCTTCAGACGTGATGGCGATGCGGTGAATGGTTCCGAGCATTCCGGTTACTTCGCAGATCCGCTCTTTCCGGAGCCGTTCAAAAATTTCTTCGATAATCGACAAGCTCAGGCAGATCCGCTTGCCTAGATCGAGCAGCGTGACTTCTCCTATCAGGTAGAGGATCTTGGTGGCCAGCTCTTCCATCAGATTTCTGCGAATGCCGAGTTCGCTTAGTTTTTGCGGTACTGTGATTTCAGCGGTGATCATCTTCCATGCTCTCCTATGCGCCGAGCCTGACCTTGGCCCAATGACGCAACAACCCTCGCTGCGTTTTCCGCGGAGGCTTCGCGAAGGCTGGCATCCCGGTGAGGCGACATCTGGTCGGTCAGCCCTACGGGCACAAATCGCCTTCAGCCGGGCGGTAACCCCTCTGAAGCGCTGAGCCCTGCCTCAAGTAGAAACCGGGCCGGATCTTTCCGTAGAACTTGCTGTGATGACAAAAATAGAAACCTGACCGCCGGTTAACCCAAACCCTGTGTGCCATGCCCTGCGGACCCTCCTGGGTGGCACTGAGCGTCGGCAACCACGTAATGCCTTGCCTCCGAGCAAGAATAGGCGCAAAGACCGCCAGAGCTACAAGCAGAAGAACGACGATACCGACGGGTACAACCCCCGAACGTGACGCCATAATGATCCCCTCTCAACCGGGCCAGCTTAATTGCCTACTCCCCCCCACGGCGAGAAGAGTGAGTACGCGCCCCTCCGCAACCGGCCCCTGGCCAAAGACCTTTTATGCCCTGACGCTGGGCACGTACTTCGGGGCGCGAGTTAAGGTCGCTTGCGCGGATGCGGAGTGGGCCTCGACAGGCGTGGGCAACGGGCCGATCTCAAGCAGATCTCCAACGTGCGTCCTGGTGCGAAAGACGGTGTGCGGAGGCAGTTCCAGCACGCTATCGGCTTTTAGGATGACCTTGGAGATACGGAACGGGCGAACATGCTCTTCGAGATGGACCACATGGCCGGTCCGGTCGAGAAAGACCAAATCGATTGAGAACAACATGCCGATGGTGTGCACGCCGTAGGAAGGGACGATCCAGAGTCCCTGCCCCGGACGCGCCCAGCGGCGCGTTCTTCCCAACAGACCTACCAGCCGGCTTGTGTACGTGTCAGCGACAGTAGCACTCGTTGCGACGAACGTCTCACGAGTCTTGTTGTACACGTAAACCCGCTTTGAACCATTGTTGCCCACGTCAGGTGCTCCATGTCCGAAGGTGCGGACTTCCTACTAGTCCCGGGATGCCTGGCGCTTCCGCCGCCAGATGATGAAGTACAGCACGACAATTGCTGCGATTCCAGCGATGATGCGAATAGTCGTTACATCCATGATTTTCTCCTCCCTGACAATTGTTATTTGACTTGCTTTTCTGACTTGCCTCGGTTGAACTCCCTCCGGCGTTGGGTGTGCGTCTTCATTTCTTCATCATGAGAAACTGGCGATAAATGGTAATCATCGCCGGGCCCAGGATGACCACAAACAAGGCCGGAAAAATAAAAAACACCAAAGGCGGCACCATCTTGACCGTGGTCTTGGCAGCCATTTCCTCGGCTCGTTGTCGCCGCTTCAAGCGCATATCCTCGGAGTGCACGCGCAGGGACTGAGCGACGCTGGTGCCAAAACGATCGGTCTGAATCAGCATGGCAACGAGCGATTTAATATCATCCACGCCCGTTCGAGAGGCCAACTCCCGCAAAGCCTCAATCCGAGTTCTTCCCACGCGGATCTGGGCGTTGACCATGTCGAGTTCTTCACACAATTCCGGGTGGGTAATCCTCAGTTCTTGGGAAACGCGCATGAACGCTTGGTCCAATCCCAAACCTGCCTCGATACAAACCACCAGCAGATCGAGGGCATCCGGCAGAGCCAGGCGAATCACGTGCTGGCGCTTCCTGACGGCCCAGGTTAGCCAAATATCGGGCGCCACAAAGCCGCCCAGACCCGCGAAAGCCAGAGTGAACACGGGGTTCGCGGCGTAAATGCCGGTGAAGTAAACTGCGGATAAAAGGGCTATGGGCAGGATGACCTTGGCGCCGCGCATTGCCATCACAGCTTCCGGACGCCGGTAGCCAGCTCGCACCAGGAGGCGCTGGGTGTTAGAGAGGTCCTTGGTAGAGACTGGAAGGAACTTGCCGAGGTCACCCAGAACCCTGGCCGCTTTTTGCTTCTGCTTCTCGCGGAAAGTGACCTTTTTAGGGGCAGCACGGGGTTGCCAGAGCCTGGCCAAGCGGTCGGCAATGGGCAATTCGGCCGGCGAGAAGGCGAAAACCAAAGCCCCTGCAATAACCCCAACTGCCAAGAACGTCAGCGCGGTTGCCACCCAAATCATGGTACTTCCCCTTTGTAAACCCTAAACTTCAATATTGACGATCTTCCAAAGCATGATCGAGCCAAGGACTTGTAACAAGGCCGCTATCCCCAGGACGATGGGGCCGAACGGGTCATTAAACAACGGCTTCATATAAGCGGGGTTCAAGGTCCGCAAAACCATAACCATGATGGGAGGCAAGGAAATGAGAATTCCTGCCGTCATCCGGCCTTGCGCGGTGCGGATGCGGACCTCTCCAAGAATTCGAAAGCGTTCCCGAACCACGTGCCCGAGATTATCCAGAATTTCCGCCAGATTGCCTCCCGTTTCCTTCTGGATCAGCACGGCGGTTACAAAGAAGCGAACGTCGATGATGGGTACGCGTTCCGTCAGGTTGAGCAGGGCGTCCCGCAACGGCAGGCCGAAGTTCTGCTCTTCAAAGGTCGTTCGAAATTCACCCGACACCGGCTCGGGCAGTTCCGTGGTAATCATTTCGAGTCCGGTGGAAAAGGAGTGTCCGGCCCTGACAGCGCGTCCAAGCAAGTCGATGGCCTCGGGGAATATTTTTTCAAAGGCATGGAGCCGGCGCGTGCGTTTGATGGCGACAAATGAGATCGGAGCAATCGCGCCTGCGACGCCAGCCAAGATGCCAAAGATGAAGCTGCCCATCAACTGGTCCACCAGAAGATACGCGCCCACGGCCGCGACCAGGCTGATGAGGAGGAGCTTGCCCGGTTTAATTCTCAAACCGGCCTGGCCAATATAGTTTTGGAGCCGAGTTGACCAGCGCCACTTGAGCAGCAAACGGTTGATGGACGGTATTTCGCTCATCAGCTCGTCGCGAACCAGTTGAAGCTCGAGGGAATCGTTTCCCCGGCGTGAACTGCGCTCGATGGCCTCCAGCCGGCGGGCAACCATTTTTTGCGGCGCAGGATTCCCGGTCACAAAGAAGACAAGTCCCCCCGCGACCACAATAATGATCAAGAATGTTAGCGCCGCAAGTAGCAGGGGCATTCCCCATCTCCTTTTTAATAAAGGGCTTCCGCCTGTTCGAACATCGCTGCCGGCAATTGAATGCCCGAAGTTATCAGGCGCTCAGCGAATTTTGGACGGATGCCCGTGGACATAAACTTCCCTAAAACTTCTCCGTTCTCGCCGATGCCCATCTTCTTGTACACGAAGATGTCCTGCATCGTGATCACTTCACCTTCCATGCCGGTGACTTCAGACAGGTTGGTGACGCGGCGCCTTCCGTCACTTAGCCGGGTTACCTGGACGACCAGATCGATGGCCGAAGCGATCTGCCTCCGGATGG
>DATKQU010000105.1:0-3248 GCA_035532595.1 Terriglobia bacterium
CCAGCTCACCGAGCGGCACCAGAACAAATTGGCGATCACTCATCCGCTCGTGTGGAATATGCAAAGCTCTCGACTGAACGACCACATTGTCATAGAGCAGGATGTCAATGTCAATCGTTCGCGGACCTTTGTCAATCCTCCTGCGCCGCCCGAGCGCCCGCTCGACTCGTAGCAAGGCCTTCAGGAGCTGCAGCGGCATCAGGTCCGTGGCGACCTCCGCCACGCAGTTCACGAACCAAGGTTGCCGGCGGAAGTCCACCGGCTCCGTACGATAAAAAGATGAAAGCCGGCGCACTTCAATCCCCGCAGCCGGAAGCGCCCGGAGCGCTCTCTGGATGTTTTCAACCGGGGAACCGAGGTTGGAGCCAAAGGAAAGAAAGGCTTGTTTCATGTTCCGGTGTTTTGCCTGCGAGCGATCAGGGAAATAGCGTTTGAGGGCTGCCCCCGTGCATGGGTATCTTCAGATGCTTATAGGCTGGCTCGTTGGCGGTGCGCCCGCTCTTGGTGCGGCTGATAAATCCCAACTGGAGCAAATAGGGCTCGACCATGTCAACGAGGGTGTCCACTTCCTCGTTCAGGGTGGCAGAGAGGGCATCGACTCCCACCGGGCCGCCTTTGTAGAGACGGATGATCGTCAAAAGGAAGTTGCGGTCCAGTTCGTCCAGGCCCTGCTCGTCCACGCCTTCGAGCTTCAAGGCCTGGCGCGCGATCTCGTCGGTAATCTTCCCGTCCGCCTTGACGTCGGTAAAGTCCCGCACGCGCCGCAGCAGGCGGTTGGCGATGCGGGGAGTCCCGCGGGCGCGACGCGCAATTTCGTAAACTCCATTGTCATCGATTGGCACGCTCAGAATTCGGGCCGAGCGGGAAATAATCTGCTCCAGGTCGTCGACGGAATAAAACTCCAAATGAAAGAACAGGCCGAACCTGTTCCGCAGCGGCGCCGAGAGGCTGCCCGCGCGGGTGGTGGCGCCGACCAGGGTGAATCTTTTCAGCGGCACGTTGATGGTCTTGGCGAACATGCCCTTGTCCACGACAAAGTCCACTTTGAAGTCTTCCATCGCGGGGTAAAGGAACTCCTCGATATTGGCCGGCAGGCGGTGGATTTCGTCAACGAACAAAATATCGCCTTCACCGAGGTTGGTGAGAATTCCCATCAGGTCCCCAGTCCGTTCGAGTGCCGGGCCGGAGGTGGTGGTGATCTTGGCTCCCATGACGTTGGCGATAATGTAGGCGAGCGTGGTCTTTCCGAGCCCCGGAGGCCCGAACAGGAGCGTGTGTTCAGCGGGCTCGGAGCGCTGCTGTGCCGCCTGTAGGGCGATGGAGAGCTTTTCAACAGTCTTGCGCTGTCCCACGTACTGGTCGAGCGACGGGGGGCGCAGGGTTTGAATAAAGCTCTCATCATCCTGCGAGATTAAGTCGGGGGATACTAATCGCTCTCTGGACATGATTTCCAAGTCTTACTGATCTCGGCGCGGCTTTCAACTCTTGGTTGTTTCCTGCCGCTGCTCAAAAACTTTGCGGAGGAATTCTTCCGTAGATTTCAGGTTCTTATACTTGGCAAAGATCTCGGTGGCCATCCGCTCGGCCTCCGAGCGCGAGTACTCGAGTTGCAGGAGAACTTGCACGGCCTCGATCCTCAGTTCTGAAATCGATTCGGGTTCGATGGAAAGCGGCTGTTCGCTTCGCGCCAGCGCGAACTTGGCCATTTTGCCCCGCAGGTCGGTGACGATGCGCTCGGCGGTCTTGGTGCCGATGTAGGGCATCTCCTTCAAAAACTGGGTATCGCCGCGCTCGATGGCCAGGGCAATTTCGTTGAGGGGCCGCACCAGGCACTTCAGCGCCCGCATGAATCCCACGCCCGGCACCTTGGTGAAAGCTTCGAAGAACTCGCGGTCCAGGGGGTCGAGAAAACCCACCAACTTGGGCGTCAGGTGGCCGCCGGCGAGCCCGCCGTCGATGTAGTAAATCGTGTAAAAGGTCAGCGGGTTCTTCCGCTCGCTTTCCGGCGACTGCCGCAGCCGGGCGGCGATGCCCGACGGGACATGGACTTCGTAGCAGAGTGAATTGACGCGCAGCAGCAGCGAATTGTGCGCGATGCGGTCGTAAAGAACTTCACCGGTAATTTCTGAGATCAGGGGATTGCTCCTGGAGAGAATTTTGCACTTTTCGGCCCGGCTTTGTTGTCAGTAAAGAGTTCTTCTTTCTCCGCAAACCGTTCACCGGAGCTTGCAGCGAGTTGACGTAGCACAAAGCCACGGCCAGCGCGTCAGCCACGTCCGGCGGCTTGGGCGGCCGGGGCAGGGAAAACCGCTGCTGAACGGCCCGCTGCACTTGCAGCTTGGATGCGTTTCCGTTCCCGGTCACCGATTGCTTGACCCGCTTGGCCGAAAGGTGAAAGACGGGTATTCCCGCTAACCGCGCGGCCAGGCAGATCACGCCGCGCGCGTGCCCCATCAGGATCGCCGTCCGCGGATACTCGGCGTGGCTGTAAACCTCCTCAAGGCACAGGGCCGCCGGCTGGAATTCCGCGATGACCTCTTGCACTCCCTTGAAGAGCGATTCCAGGCGCAAGGGAAGATTGTTTCCCTGGCTGCGCGGCACACGGATGATGCCCGCCTCGACCAGCGCCGTTCCGACGCCTTGGCGCTCAATGATGCCGTAGCCGGTGATATTCAAACCGGGGTCGATACCAATCACTCGCAATGAACTGGCCAGGATTCCCGACACGCCAAGAAATTGTAGCACTGAGTTTGCAAAAAACAGAGCGGAGAAGGTAAACTCACGCTCCTTCGAAGAGTTTTGAGAGATCTGCGGGAGTCGCCTGCGGCAATTGCTGGTGCAGAGGCGCAGCCTAAGTTTGGGGAGGGCTGATGTAAATTTTACCGGCCGCACTCTTACCGTTCGCTGGGCAATCATCATGTTATCAACTGATTATCGATGTCCACTTTGGAAACTCGCTTGCTCCTTTGTCAATGGGCCCCTTTTTCGGAGGTGTCATGACTCTGCCAAGACTGCGATATATCGCCATGGGCGCGCCGCTGGCCATTGTTACTGGACTCGCGGGCGTTTGGATCGCCAAGCCCTCCGGTGTTACCAGCCTGACCGTGGCGCGCGGAACCACCGTCCAGATTCGATTAGATGAGTCGCTTGCCAGCAACCAGAGCAAGCCGGGCGACCAATTTGGAGCGACCTTGACCGAGCCGGTTTGGGTTGACGGCAAGGTAGCGATTCCCCAAGGCGCGCGGATC
>DATKQU010000106.1:0-4567 GCA_035532595.1 Terriglobia bacterium
CCCGACTTTGCCAACTGGCGCTCATTTTTACGGCAAGGTATTGATTTCACGTTCCCGGTCTCAAAAGGTCTTCACTACAAGCTTTTCACCTCAGCCACATATTCCGCACCCTGCTGGATAATCCTCGGAGCCGGTTGAGCGGGCAGGTGCAGGCGCAATTGGTACAGCAGCATCCGGTGTTCCTTTTCCGGTTGCGTGAACCGCGGTAGGATCAGTAATCGGCCATCCGTCGTGGGCACCCGCACATCGACCATCTGGAGGGCGGCCATCTTCTCCAGGATCGCTCGCGGCGTCAGTCCGGGCGCCAAAACTCGCAGGCGTTGCCGCAACGTGACGTACAGACAGTAGGCCAGGAACGACACAAAGATGTGCGCCTCGATGCGCGAGTCCTTCTGGTGATAAATGGGCCGGATGGCCAGATCGCTTTTCAGGGCGCGGAAGACCGCTTCGATCTCCGTGAGCTGAACATAGTGTTGCCACAGCCGGGCCGGATCTTCCCCGGCCAGATTCGAGCGGAGCAGATAATGGCCTTCGGCGCGGCGGGCCTGCCGGAGCTTGTCCTTGCGCAGGGCGAAAGTGAAAGTCTCGGCGCTGACGGGCTGCTCGGGCGCCGGCACTCGGACTTCCACCAAGCGATAGGCGCGGCCCGCCTCCGCTCGGGCGGCTCCCAGTTTCAGCAGCAGCTCGTCGTGCGTGAGGGGCTGAGCTTGAAGTTCCTGGAGCCGCTGCCAGAGTCGCTTGAGCCGGCGCCGGCGGATGGCTCGCTCTTTCTGCTGCCGCCCCTCGCTGCGGGCCAGAATGTAGAGCTCTCCCTCTGTCGCCAGCAGCTTCACTTCCACCGCCTCCTTGACCTTTGACCAGGGCTGTTGGAGAAACGCCTTTTCCATCTGGCTCAGCCGGCCCCGCGGCGTTCCCACCAGATAGGCCACGGGCGTGGACGCCTCGCGCATCTGTTTCAGCACCTCCTCGGTCGGGATGCCCCGATCCATCACCCAAGTTCGCTTCGCTCGTCCGTATTGCCGCTCGATCTTCTCCAGAAAGGTCTTCAAGGTGGTCTTCTCGCTGGTGTTGCCGGCCATCACTTCGTAGGCCAGAGGAAGACCGTCGGGCGTCACCACCAGCGCGATGATCACTTGCACACAGTCTGGCCGTTTGTCCCGGCTGTAGCCAAAGCGCCGTTTCCCGCGCGCCGGCGGATCGCACTCGAAATACGTGCTCGTCAGGTCGTAAAGCAGCACTTCGAACTCGGCCCGGAACAAGTCCTGCCAGTGCTCCCTCAGAAAACTGAACAGGGCGACCTGGTGCGCCAGCAACTTGTCCTGGCAGCGGTACAAGGACTGCAACTCGATGGCCTCACCGGATCGGCCCAGCACATCGGCCAGGGCATTGCGCTCGTACCACTCGCGGTGCAAACGCCACTCGCTGCCCGGCGAGATCAGCCGATAAATCACCAGCGTCTTCAGCACCTCCAGCCAGTCCGTCCCCTCGCGGCTTACCCCGAGCCGCTCTCGCCAGAAATCGTCCAGCTTCAGTTGCCGCCATAATTCGCTGCCCAACCAACACGCTCCCCACTGGCGCGGCCGCTCGACTTGGAGTTCGCTCAAACGGACATGAACCACTTCCTGCGCCAACTCCGGCGCCGCCCGGTCCTCCGGGAAAAGCACCACCTGCCGCCCCTCACCGCGGGGGACTTCGAAAACTTCAAGGCATCGGCACCAGGCGGCTTTCTGGCTATCGTTGATCTCCCCCAGGTATAACACTTGCCGCTGCACGACCCGCCCGCGCGGGCCGCGCCGGTTCTCCACGATGCTCCAGTAGCGATGCTCCTTGCCATCTTTCACCCGCCGCGTCGCGCGAAGAAACATGCCGCCATTGTGCACGCTCCGCTCCGCAGATCAAGGGGGTAGGTCTTCACTACAACGCCTGGCAGGGATACGGTCGATGAAAGGAATAAACTTAGGGACACGAAACAGCAGAAATTCGCCAAAACAGATGCCCAGTTGTCAAAGACGGGCTAAACAATTTGGCACCCCTCATTCAACGACGCGCGCTCCTTTCAGGCTTGGTGTTGTGAACATTGCGTACCGGTGTCGGGGCATGAAAATCACAATCTCGCGCGTTGAGCGATTCTTGAAGTTCAAGGATCTTAACGATCCTGGGGCCTATGCGCACGATCGCACTCCCCTGGACGAAGATGCTGCTGGGGCGCCGCTTGTCATTTCCCTTACCCCGCCAGCGGAGCCGGCTCAAACCGGCAGGCAGACGTGTACCACCTTCTTGAACGGATTGCCTTTTGCGGTGATCACGCTTTCCTCCGGAAGCCGGTCGGGCTTGGGCGGTTGGACTCATATGGCAAATAACGGGGACATCCAGAAGATTATTGCCACCGCTCTTCAAAACATCGTTACGAGTGGCGGAAATGCCTTCCAGCACCTCAATCCCTTTGCAATTGATGACATCGTGATGGTCTGGCACTATTCCGCCAATAAGGAGAATGGGAGCTAAGCTGTTCTGAACTCCCGACCACGACAAGAACTTGAAACATGCAGACCAGCTTCTGACACCAGGCAGTGAGGCTGCCTGTTAAAGCGAAGGCAATGCTTGCGGACCTTATACGTCAGTCCCTTTGCTATCTTCCTCAACGGAGTCCCCAGAGTCCCCCAAGTCCCCCTGAACAGAGCTGATCCCGTACTTTTCAAACAAGCGGGCGAGCTTCGGCCCTTCTGAAACCGCGATGACAAAATGCCCATGATGTTTTTCGGTCTTGAGTCCCAGCTTCCGGCGAATGAGATACCCCACCCGGTGTGGTGTGATCCTGTGCCGCGCGGAGGAAAGCGGCTTATCGGCTGGCGTTTTCTTCATCGTTCCTTCGCACGATCAGGGTCGAAAGGCGCTCGTCGGCGGGGGCTGGTTCACCGTTGCCTCCCTTGTGAAAGAGGCCTCCAGCCTTGCCATCCTTTCCTCGATGCTCGCGAGAGAGCTTGCCAGCGTCTCCTGATCTTCTCCCCGGCGAAAGATCGGATTGTTCACCCACCAATCCATCCCCATTTCTTTTGCTTTGTCGACCGAACAGATAACCAGCCGGATCTGAATCGACAGAAGCTCGATGTCGACCAGTTTCACCCTGATATCGCCGGCGATGACGATCCCTTTGTCTAGAACACGCTCCAGCACGTCCGACAAAGTTGACGTTTCCACCGCGTGTGACATGCTGCGTTGCTGCGCCATAACATCTCCTTTTACAGAACCTTGCCGAGCGGACCGAGATCCAGGTTGAGATCATCTTCTTGCAGGCCAAATTCATCTCGCAGGCGTTCAATTTCCTGGCCTTGCCTCATCAGCGTCAGTCCAAGCCTTTCAATCTGCTGGTCACTCAGGGAGCCGGCCTCGATGCGGCGGATGGCCTGGCGCTCCAGCAATTCGTGCAGGAGCTTGACCAGAGTCAGCACCAGTTGTCCCAGCCCGTTTTTGGTATTGTTCTCATCGAGATCGAGGCGGGCGGATTGGCCGTGCCGGCCATCGGAAGGTCGAGGCTGCGTTACCCGGCCCACCTTCATCACGCGGGCGAAGTCACCCAGGGTTTCAGACTCGACCCGGACCAGCTTCGCTGAATCCATTCTCTTTCTCCTTTCCATTGCCCCTACCTGCACCCGCTTCCAGGGGCGCCCGGCCGAGGCTTTGGCGCGCCGTCTCCATGGACGTGAGCACGATTTGCAGCCCGAGATAAATAAGGTCGATACCGGCGACTGAGATCGTTGCCTCCCCGGCCACCACAACCCCCTTGTTCAGCACCCGGTCGAGCACCTCGCACAAAGAGACCCGCGCGGCGTCATCCAGCGCGAGTTCTGAAACACGGGGTAGTGGGTTTCCCGAGTTGCTTTCAACAGGCATAAGCACCTGATTCTGCGCGGGTGCCTTGGTAAAGGGCCTTCCCCAGTTCTTCCAGCCGGCGAAGACCTCGGATCTCCCCGCGACGATAAACCACGCTGATGTCCCTGCCCGAAAGACTCTGTTGAAACTTATGGCGCACCCGAGACTCCCGCCGATACAGGGCGGAACACAACTCGCAATCACTGAGGGGCGTCACGAGGTTGAGAAACAGCCCGGGAACGCTGATGCCCAGGCGCTCGCAGGCGGCCACCAAATCCCGCGTTTCCTCCAGGGCCATATCCGTTGGAATGCTGACGGCATAGAGGGCGGCCCGGGCCGGGTTGCTCAACAGTTCCCGCAATCTCTTGAGATTCTTCGACATCGTCACGAGTTCCTGAGAGAACCCGGTCCGCCGGAAGATTTGGGGGTATTTCAAGAACAGGTCGAAGAAGACCTTGATCCACTGGTCAATGATCTCGGGAAGTTCCAGCAGCCGAATCAGGTGACCCGTGGCTGCGGAGTCGAGAACCAGAACGTCATAACGGCCCGAGGCGAGCAGGGCTGTGACGCGTGTCAGGGCCATGACCTCGTCCAGGCCCGAAGGGGAGAGATCCAGCATCCGCTCGAGGACTGCGCGGTCGAAGGTCAGATCAAACTTGCTCGATACCGATTCCAGGAATTGCTCGATGCCCTCCGC
>DATKQU010000107.1:0-6890 GCA_035532595.1 Terriglobia bacterium
CATGTCACGAAAGAAACTGGAAGATTACAGAGGTCGTCATTCCGACACCTTCAGAATGACGAGCCTTTGCATCACCTGTCATTCTGAGGCCGGTTCTTGGCCGAAGAATCTGCTTTTTCGAGGCCTATTGCAGCGGCGACCTGCGTTCACCGGAGCGTCGAGCATAGCTCGCCGGTACAGCGAAAAGCAGATTCCTCGCTGCGCTCGGAATGACATCCGGAGTTACGTAACGAATCAATGAGCTAGCACACCGGACTCCCCCCGCGAAATAGCATCCTGCTCACATCGTCGGCGGAGGAGTGGTCGCAGAACCCTCCACCCGCACGGTGACAATCTGGTGCGGTTTGATGGGGAATGAAAATCCGTGCGCGCTTGTATCCGAGATCTGCTGTTGGTTGGCTTCCATGGCGTTGCATAGCCATGCCGACTTAACATCCAGCAGGGAAGTAGTGACTTTCACCTCGCCGGCCTGCCCTCCCATGTTCAGGAATCGCAGGATGGTTCCCTCGCCATTCTCCGCGTGCTTCCAAGTATTGAGGACAACGTTGGGGTCGCTGACTTCGAGGAAGCTTCCTTCCGCGCCGTTAAGCGGCCGGGGAGCGTTGATGGCCTTGTCCTGGGAAACGATTTCGTCGATTTCGAGCGGCGTCATCTCTTCCCAGCCCAGCCGGCTTAAGGCGACGGGTGTCATGTCTCTACCGCTGGTGATCACGTAGCGGAAAGTGAAGTCGCCACCCTGGCCGCCTCGGTAATTCGTATCCCAGTA
This sequence comes from Terriglobia bacterium, assembly GCA_035532595.1. GTDB lineage: Bacteria > Acidobacteriota > Terriglobia > UBA7540 > UBA7540 > JAMCXS01. The sequence continues at coordinate 767 of DATKQU010000107.1, forward strand.
ATTGTTCATGATGTAGGAAAAGATGGTTCCCTTGCGTTTCCCGAATTGGGTCGGCCAGGTGCCTCGCGCGATATCGCCCAGCGTGGCCATGGAGGCGTCAAGTGGCAGCACCGCGGCGGTAACTCCATCCTCATTAACCGAGGCCCAGTGCTGGACGGAGAACCATTCGAGGCCCGCGCCGGGCAGCATATCCTTGGCCGGGTCCACGACGCCGTTTTGAATCTCATAATGAAACTCCGGATGGTCCATGGCAAAAGGAAAGGCGAAATATACTCCTTCCTTGGTAAAGACTTCTTTCTTTTGAATCCGGTTGATGAATTCAATTTTCTTTTGTTTGTCGAACAGCAAAATTGTGGTCTCAATGCGCGGGGTATTGACCGCGGAACTGACCATGCGCGCTTCAGTCCCGAACGGAGTTTGGAAAACGGATACCAACCGGCCGTCCGCCGCCGGGTGCGGCGTCAAGTCTGCAAGAGGGGAAACGGCCCGGTACTGCACCAGGCGATTGGGCATTTTGTCGGCCCCCGTAACATAGACGTATTGGTCGAATCGATAGGGACTTGAAGGATCAACCAGTTCCTTATCGAGCTGCTTGTCGAAAATACTTCGCACCGCCCCGGTTTGCGGATCAAGTTCGATCTTGTAGTAGGGACTTTCAAGAGTTGTGGCGGACGTCGCTTCCGGCGCTGCTACTTTCGACTCGGTCTCTTTCAGCATGTACGCTTTGTAACCCATTGCCGGAATATCGGTGGCCACAAAGCGAATGTGATGGTATGTCTCGCCGCTGGAAAGCACCTCGTACGGAACGGGCTGGCCGGTGGTCTTATCGACGAGTTCCCGGCCTTTGGGCAGGTCAAATTCGACGAGCCCGTTGCGCTGCCAATTCAGGGGATTGAAGACGATCAGCGTTCCCTTGGGATCGTAAATGGAGTTCGCAATCGACCCCATGCTGCGCCGCAGGATGTTGTCCACAAGCAATTGGGCTTGCGTTGCCCGCGCGTCCTTGACCTTCCGCTGTTGGACGGACTCCTCGCTATGCGGGTCCCGGGTGCTGATCGCAGACTCCCAGGTATGCTCATCCATGAGGACCATGTCGTTCCACATCTGGTGGAGCTTGTGATCGTCAGGAGCGATGCGGGAATCGACCAGCGTGCTGATGGTGGAGAGTTTTTCCGCCGAGGGGCCGCGGCTCTCGTTCTCCCGCTCGATCGCCGCGTAGTACGCGTCGGAGGCGATGCCGTCCTCCCAGTAGGGTCCCCCATCCCCGCTGATGGTGGGGATCGAGTCGCCGAATTGTTGGGTGATGTGCGTCATGGCTTTCGCGAAACCCGAGTATTCGAGTTTCGGATACGCGTAGATTTCATTCCACGTTGCCACCAAGGTCGCCTGCTGGGGGAAAAGATCCTGATTCTCCGGCTGCGTGCCGTAGAGCAGCACGGCGTCCGACTTGTACGAGGGGTGCTCATACATTTGCAGGAAGACGGGAAGGGCATCGTGTCCAGCCGCGACCTGGGGCGGCATCCCGAACAGCGTCAGGACCTGATGATAGTGCCGGGAATACCACATCAGGATTTTCCCGCCATCGGGACCTTCCCACCAGAAGGGCGACTTTTCGTTGAGGTGTCCCAGCAGGAGGATGGGAGCCCGGTAGTTGTCGCTGGCCGCCACGAAATACTTCAAGCCCGCCGCCGCCAGGACCGAGGCGTACGACCAGGTGTAGGACGGCACGTCGGTAATGCTGGCGTAGTCAAAAGGTCCGTTGTGCTTCTGGCTGAAGCGGTAGCTCGGGTAGAGAGAACGAATGAGCGTTTCCGCGGTCGGGAAGCCGGTCAGCAGGCTGGAGTCTTGCGCGGGGATAAAGATCTTATGATCGGCGATCATCTGGAAGAGCTTCTCTTTTTGAGCCTTGGTGCGCGTGTCCAGATATTGTTGAATTTCCCAGTAGCCATCCACGCTGTAGCGAAAATCCGGGTGCTTCTCAATCAGTTCCATAGCCTCGTCGATGACCCGGGCATGGACTTCCGCCACCTTTGCCTGGTAGTCGGTATAACCAACGTCCAGGTGCTCGTTGGGGACGACAAAGAAGGTCCACTTCTTCCCGGGCGTCAATTCCTGAGAAAAGCTTCGCCGCTGGCCGTTGATGTTTACCGTCACCTTGCCGGGAGTGGTTCCCTCAAACTCCGGCACCGCGAATTGGGCTTTCTGTTCCCCAAAAGCCCGGTCGGTGGGCAGAACTTCCGTGAAGGTTTTTCCTTTGATTTCCAGTTTCACGCTCCCGCGTTGCGGGTGTTCGTGGTAGCGGACGAAGACATTCACCATTTCTCTCAATTGACCGTCTTCGGTGCGGTAATAGATTGTGGGAAGGACTGATGCCGAGATTTGCCTGGGCTGAAACGCTCCTCCTGGCTGGTGCTCGAGTTCCAGCGCGTCGTAAACAACTCCGGAGTCGCCCGCCGGCGTCCCATCGGACGTAGGCTGATCGCCCGGACTTGCTTCATCGACCGCCGTGATCACCAGGTGATTGGTCCCCGGGAGGAAGAACCGGGCGGGAAGTTCGAAGGTAATCGTGTCGCTGGAATATTCCGGGAAAAATACACAGACAATATCACCCGCATTGTAATTGAGTTTGGGATGCTGGTAAAACCGTCCCGTGTGCCCGTTGATTGACACGTCCAGGGCGGAAATTCGCGGGTGTTCCACCAGGAGGGCGATCTTCATCCGGTAAACGCCGCTGGGCTTCTCGCCCAGATTGAACTCGATGCTGACCGGGTGGGGCTGGTGGCCAAACTCGCCGTTGCCGGAACCGGGTTGGAACGCAAACCAGTTCTTGTCGGGCGCACTCTTCCCGATGATATAGGGCGCAGCCAGCGTGGGCGCCGATTCAGAATGAAACTCGCCCGAGGACTGATTGAAAACCCCGATCGTCCACACCGGCTGCCAGGCGTTCTGCGACATCGCGGCCTGCGGCTGCGCAGCCGCCACCAGGATGATTAAGAAAATTGCCATAGCCTGCCAGTGATTTAACCAGTTTGATTTCATGATCCCCTCCTTCAGACTTCCATGCTTTGATCTTGCCGATATCGCCTTGCCAAACTATTAAGCCTGCGCCCGTAGAGCTCGCGAGGCCCGCGCGGGTCGTCCGCTGAAAGTCCAGGCGGAACGCCGGCGATCTTGCCCGGACCCATGAATCCCGCAACGATTGCCTGGACGGCCACCCGCTTTCCAGCTCGAGATGGGCTGCTCTAACTGGCCGCCTTGGAGGCCAGGATGCGCAGCGTCACAATCTCGTGAGGCTTTAAATTCACCTCTAACGATTGGCCCTGCACGGTAATTTCATGCTGATTGACTTCCATGGCGGTGGTCACCCAAGCCTGGTGCAATTCCAGGAGAGGGAAACGAAGGCGGGCGGTCGCGGCACGGCCGCCAACCTCCAGCAACCGGAGCACTGTCCCTTGCCCGTCTTCAGCCACCTTCCAATTCTCCACCGCTACGTTGCCGGCATCGACTTCCAGGAAGCTGGTCGGTTGAGGCGGGAGCGGGCGGCTGGGATTTTCCCATTTGTCGTTGGTAATCACTTCGTTGATTTCCAAAGGTGTCATGGCGGCCCGGCCGAACTGCGCCAGGGCGTCGGGAGCCAAGCTGCGCCCGCTGGTTAGCGCGTAGCGGAAGGTGAAGTCTCCGCCCTGGACGCGCCGGAAGTTGGTATGCCAGTAATTGTTGATGACGTAGGAGAACACCGTGGCGCTCTTGGGAGAAAACTCCTGCGGCCAGGTTCCGCGATTGATATCGCCCAGCGTCACCAGGGGAGAGTCAACCGGAACCAGCCCTACTTCCAGGTCCTGGCCCGCTACTTTTACCCAATGTTGGGCTGTGAACCACTCCAGCCCCGCTCCTTTCAGCATATTGCGCGAAGGGTCCACCCAGCCGTTCTGAATCTCGTAGTTGAAGACGGGCTCATGGATCGCAAAGGGAAACGCGAAGTAGACTGCTTCCTTGCGGCTCACGGGTTGTTTCTGGAGGCGATTCACCAACAGGATTTTCTTCTCATGATCGAACAAAATGATGTCGGTCTCGATCGCAGGGGCGTGGAGACCGGTGGCGGCAACCGTGAGGACTTGCCCATAAGGGGTTTTCCGCCTCCGCAGGATGCGCCCGTCCGCCGAAGGGCTAACGCTCAACTTGGCATGCGGCAGGCCCTTGCTCATGTAAACGATCTGGGTCCGGGTTTCGTCGCCGCCCGCAACATAGAGGTATTGGTTCAGGCGATAGGGGCTGGAAGCGTCCACGATCTCGCGCTTCAGTTCCTTGTCATAGAGGCTTTGGATGGCGCCGGAGGAAAGATCGACTTCGATGCGGTAAAAGTTGTTCTCAATCAAACCATTTTCATCAGACTCAGAGGATTCATCAGAAGCGTGGGAGGCGGGCCGCGAGCCGCGGGCGATCTGGTAACACTTGAAACCAACCGAGGGCACCTCCGATGCCAGAAATCGAACATGATCGTACCCGTTTCCGCGGCGCAGGGTTTCGACAGGGACCGGCTGCATCCCGGGGTGTTCCTGAAGCGTCATTCCATCATCCAGATCAATTTCCACCAACTCGCTCCGCTTCCAATTGAGGGAGTTGAAAACCACCAGAGAGGTTGCGGGCATGTGGATCTGGTTGGCGATTTCGCTGAGAGACTGTTCGATAATGGAGTTGGCGATTTGGTAGCTGTCCCTCACCCGATGATCCTTCGTTTCAAGCTGCGCGACGGATTCTTCACTCTTGGGCCGGGAGTACCCGCCCCAATACGTCCAGGTGTGCTCAGCGAAGAGCACGAGCTGGGACCACATGTGGTCGATTAATTCGCGGGGCGCCGCCAGGGTCGGGACCAAATAGGTCGCGATCGTATTACTCTTCTCGGCGGACAAGGCGCGCTGCTGGGTGCTGCGATCAATGGCTCCATACCAGGCGTCCGTCCCCATCCCATCTTCCCAGTACGGGCCGCCGTCCCCTGTGACGGTTTCAAGTGCCGAGCCGTAATTCTTCTCAATGGCGCGGAAATACTCCGGGAACGTGGTGATTACGAATTTGGGATAAGCGTACTCGGCGTTCCAGCTTTTGACGAAAGGCGCCTCGCCGGGGATCAAATCGGTGTTCTCAAACTGGCTCCCGTAGAGGAGCACGATATCGGGTTTGTAATCCGGCGATTCAAAAGTCTGGAAGAACGTCGGAAAGGATTGCCGGGCCGATGCCGCCTGGGGCGGCAGGCCGCAAGTAAACCAGAGCTGGGAATATTGCCGCGTGTAGGCCATCAGGACTTTGTTGCCGTCGGGCCCTTGCCACCAGAACGGCGACTTCTCATTCCAGCGCCCGTAGAGCAGGATGGGAGCGCGGTCGTTATTGCTGGCCGCGGCAAAATATTTGATGCCCATGGCCCTCAGAATCGAGGCGTACGACCAGCTATAACTGGGGATATCCGTGATGTTCGCATAATCAAAAGGCACGCCGTGCTCTCGGTGCAGGCGATGCGTGTACATCTTGGAGCGGATCAGTTCCTCGAGGGTCGCGTACCCGGTGAGAAGGTTGGCTTCCTGCGCGGGCAGGGCGATTTTCCCCTCGCGGAGCAAGGCGAGAAATTCCTTCCGGGCAGCCTCATTTCGAGTTGCCAGGTAGTTTTTCGCAATCCAGGAGCCGTCAAGGTTGAAGCGCATCTCGGGGTGCTCGCGGATTTCCCCGAGCAGCTTGTCGACGTTCCGATTATGCACGTCGGCGACTTTCGCCTGATAGTCGGTAAAGCCGACGTCCAGGTGTTCGTGCGGAACAAAATAAAGGGTCCATTTCCGTTTGGGATTGACCGTGACATTCCACGTGGATTCTTTCCCGTCCAAATTCATGCGGACCGCGGCGGCCGTGGGTTTTGACAACGCGGGAATCCCTAATTCCAAGCGATATTCTCCGAAGTCGCGTTCACCGGACAAGGGCGCCTGGAGACGTTCGCCGTCCACGGAAAGCTCCAGCTTCCCGCTGCTGAATTTTGCTGGAACGGTTGCGGTGACCTCCGTGATTTCGCGCAACACGCCCTTTTCCTCTTTATAGAACACCGTCGGTTCGACCCGCACGAAGGGTTGCGAGGGGCTTTCCA
>DATKQU010000108.1:0-11374 GCA_035532595.1 Terriglobia bacterium
CGCGCGCCAGGTTGCAAGAGAACTTCGGAAGGGAGGCTAACTTGCCTCGTGAGAGTGTTCCACTTCGCCGGGCTGCTGAGGATCTTCGCGCGAGGCTTTCTGGCGCTGGTCGCGCAGGACGGCTTTGCGGCTCAGCCGGACCTTGTTGCCGTCAATCGAAATGACCTTCACCAGAAGTTGGTCGCCCTCTTTCAGCTCGTCGCGAACTTCCCGGATGCGATGCTCGGCAATCTCACTGATGTGGAGCAGCCCGTCCGTTCCCGGAAAGATCTCGACGAAAGCCCCGAAATCAGCCAGACGAACCACCTTGCCCAGGTAAGTTTTCCCGAGCTCGGCCTCCGCCATCATGTCCTTGATAATTTTGAGCGCCTTGTTGGCCGACCCTTCGTCAACGGCGGCCACATTCACCCGGCCGTCGTTTTCGACGTCGATTTTGGCCCCGGTTTGCTCCACAATCCCGCGAATCACTTTCCCGCCGGGTCCGATCAGTTCACCGATCTTGGCGGGGTTAATGTGGATGGTGTAGATATGGGGGGCATAAGCGCTGATGGCGGTGCGGGATTCAGAAAGCGTTGCCAGCATCTTTCCCAGGACGTGCAGGCGCGCTGCTTTCGCCTGGGAGAGCGCCTCCGCCATGATTTGGGGAGTAATGCCGGTGATCTTGATGTCCATCTGCAGCGCCGTAATGCCTTCTTGCGTGCCCGCGACTTTAAAGTCCATGTCGCCGTAATGATCCTCGGCTCCGGCAATGTCGGTGAGGATGGCGTAGTCTTTTCCTTCCTTGACCAGGCCCATGGCGATTCCCGCCACCGGCGCCTTGATGGGAACACCCGCATCCATCAATGCCAGGCAACCGCCGCAGACCGTCGCCATGGAAGAGGAGCCGTTGGATTCCAGAATGTCCGAGACCACGCGCACGGTGTACGGGAAGTCTTTCTCTTCAGGAATCATGGAAAACAGCGCGCGTTCGGCCAAAGCGCCATGGCCAATCTCCCGCCGCCCGGGGCCCCGCAGGAATTTCACCTCCCCCACGCTGAAAGGAGGGAAATTGTAATGGAGCATGAAGCTCTTGTAGGATTCGCCTTCCAGCACATCCAGGCGCTGCTGGTCTTCGCCGGTGCCGAGGGTTGCCGTTACCAGAGCTTGCGTTTCGCCCCGGGTAAACAGCGCCGAGCCGTGGGTTCGGGGCAGCAGGCCAACCTCCGAGGTAATGGCACGCACTTGGTCGAAGGCCCGGTGGTCCGGCCGCTGGCGCTTCTTGAGGACGTCGTCCCGGAACAGCCGTTCTTCGAGCAGGCTGAATGCCTCGGCCGCTTTGCGGCGCGTTTCTTCTTCAGTTTCCGGATAACCAGCGAGGAGCGCGTCGCGGACCTCCGCAATCTTCCGCTGGCTTTCGAGTTTGGGATATTTCGAGGTATCCATCGCCTCGCGGAGGCCGGCTTCCACTTTCTTCCGGACCTCGCTCTCGAACGCCTTATCCGCAGCGGGAGGTTCAAAGGCCCGCTTTTTGAGCCCTAATTTCTGAAACAGCTCTTTTTCCGCCGCCACGATCTTCTTGATTTCGCCGTGGGCGTACTGGATGGCATCGCTCACGACCTCTTCGGATACCTCCTTGCCCGCTGCCTCCACCATCACGATCGCGTCTTCAGTTCCTGCGACAATCATGTTGAGGGCGCTCGCACGGGTTTCCGTATAGGTAGGATTGGTCACAAAGCTGCCTTCCACCAAGCCCACCCGCACTGCGGCGATGGGGGTTGCAAAAGGGATATCGGATAGGTAAAGCGCCGCGGCGCCCGCCACGAGGCCAATTACGTCCGGGTTGTTGTCAGTGTCCGCCGAGAGAACCATGGCAATCACCTGGGTCTCATCTTTGAAGCCTTCGGGAAACATGGGCCGCACGGGCCGGTCAATCAGCCGGCTGCTGAGAATTTCCTTCTCCGTGGGGCGGCCTTCCCGCTTGAAGAAACCGCCGGGAATCTTCCCCGCCGCGTAGTTGTATTCGCGATAATCCACGGTGAGCGGAAAGAAATCGATTCCTTCCCGCGGGGTTTTGGTCGAGCACGCCGTTGCCAGCACAACCGTGTCTCCATATCGGACGTACGCCGTACCGTCAGCCTGCTTGGCAAGCTTGCCTACCTCAATCGTAAGTGTACTTCCACCTAGTGGAATACTGACCTGTTCCATAACTCACTCCTCCAAAATTTCGTCAGCCCCTCAAGCAAGTCGTTTTGGCATCCTGAAAATTGACCAGGTTTGCTCCCCATTGCCAGTCATTGCGGCAGGGACTTCAGATAAACCTTCAATTGATAATCGGGGGATCGTGGATTGAGGTGAAGGTACAACCTAAAAAGGAACCATCACCCGAACAAGGCGCCCTTTGGACCTAAACAAAAAGCGACCCGAGGCGCAAAATGCCGTGGGTCGCTTGGGCCTGAAGGGCAGTTTGAACCGGCCTTGCCTGGTTCCTCTCTCACAACTGATTTACTTGCGGATTCCCAACCGTTCGATCACTTGCTTGTAACGCTCGGCATTGTGGCGCTTCAAGTACTCCAGCAAGCGCTTTCTTTTGCTGACCATGGTCAATAGCCCGCGTCTTGAGGCGTGATCTTTGCGGTGCGTGCGAAAATGTTCCGTCAGGTAAGAGATGCGCTCTGTCAACAGAGCAACTTGCACCTCCGGCGATCCCGTGTCCGCAGTATGAACTCGGTAACTTTCGATTACGTTTGACTTTGACTCACGGGTTAACGCCATCCGCTAATTCTCCTCGTTTCCGAAAAATTCTCCCTCTTTTATCGTTAGGGAGCATAACATTTTCGCGTTATTTTGGCAAAGAAATCGCAAGAGCCTGTCGCAAAAGCCTTCCGGGTGCTTTTTCCGCGCTTGCGCGGCGCGCCGGCCCCCTGGCCTGCCAGGGTCAGACCGCTCCGCTGGACGGCATCAGGTGAATTTCCTCTACCGCGGTTCGCGGCGGCTGCCGCAAGGCGCCGATCACCGCGTCCGCCACGTCCTCCGGCTGCATCACCTGAGCGCGCGATATTTCAAAACCAAATTCGCCAAGCATTTGGGTATCCGTCAATCCCGGCAGAACGGCCGTCACCCGAACCCCCTGCGGTTGCAGCTCTTTGCGGAGCACCCGGGTCAGCCCCAGCGCTCCAAACTTCGAGGCCGTATAGGCCGAACAGTTGGGGAAGGCCTGCGAGCTTGAGACGGAAAGGATGTTGACCACTTGCGGGCGCTCGGCGCTAGCCAGCAAGGGCAGCGCGGCTTGGGTCATCAGGAAAGGAGCCGTGAGGTTCGTTTCGATGTTGTTGCGCCAATCTTCCAGAGTGGTTTCGCGGAAAGGCTTGTAGGTGAAAACCCCGGCGCAGTTCACCAGGATGTCGAGGCGCCCGTAAAGTTTTTTCACTCGCCGGAAGAGGCGGCCCACATCACGGGGACTTGTGACATTCGCTGCCACGGGTACCGTCTTGCCCGCAATCTTTTTCTGCGTCCGCCGAAGGGCCTCGGCGTCTCGCGCCACCAGTACTACTTCCGCGCCTTCACGCGCCAGGTGCTCGGCAATCGCCAGACCGATTCCACGGCTGGCTCCGGTGACCACAGCGATACTGTCCTTCAATTCGCGCATAGGGCCTGAATTCAGAATTCCCGGGTGATGGGTCTCCGAGGAGGGTTCGGGCGCTCCTGCGCTTTTCGATCCCGCCTCTCCTGCGCAGTTTCCGCGATAGCTCCGGCATTTGTCAAATTCTTACTGCCTCTTCGCCTTGCTCAGGGAAGGCTGTTGGCCGCCATTCCGAGCCCGTCCTCCCGTCATTCCGAGCGAAGCGAGGAATCTGCTTTTCCTCGCTCAGGATGACGAGGCCAGGGATGACCTCGCGCCTGTGCTTTTGAGCCGCCTGCTAGGGGCTGGAGTTGATGACCTTGACCTTATTGGCCAATTCCGGAACGGGCGTAAAGGCTTTGGCAAAGCCCGGAGTCAACCAGATCTCCGGAGGGGACTTGTCCGGCACGATAAGGAGTTCGGCCGAGGGAACTTTTTTCAGCAGCGCGCCCGCTCCCTTCAGGCCAACCACAAAAAACGCCGTGGACAAGGCGTCGGCAGCGGTGGCGTCGGGGCACATCACGGTCACGCTGGCTGTGCCCGCCACGGGATATCCGGTGCGCGGATCGATAATGTGGGAGAAGCGCTCATTGGCGATGTTGACGAAGCGTTCGTAGCTTCCCGAGGTGGCGAGAGCCATCCCGCCGGGCAGGGCGATTTTGCCGATGATGCGCGAACGGTCAAAAGGATCGCGCACGCCGACCTCCCACTTCTCTCCCCAACCTGGCCATCCAGAAGCGCGAATGTTTCCGCTGAAGTCGATGAGGAAATCTCGAATGCCCGCGCTCCGGCAGTAGTCGTAAGCGCGATCCACGGCGTAGCCCTTCGCAATCCCCCCAACGTCCACCGCCATACCTTTCATGGGAAGAAAGGCTGTGCCATCCCGGAGAGCCAGGCGGCGGTAATCGACCAGCTTCAGCCGCTCGCGGAGGGCCTGCTCGGATGGGAGCTCGCTCGGGGCCGGGGCGCCGTTAAATCCCCAGAGGCTGACCAGCGGCGCCACCGTGATGTCAAACGCCCCATCGCTCAGGGCGCCGAAATGTTCGCTGAGGCTGAGGACGCGATAGGTATCCGAAGTGACTGGAATCGGGGCCACGCCTGCCTGATCGGAAAGCCGGCTGATGGCGCTGTCAGGCCGGTAGGAACTCAACTCGCGATCCAAACGGTCGAAGATCTCGCGGACGCCCGCGGTGACAGGTTCGATGCGGCCGGCATTGGCGGCGCCGAGCGTCACCGTGGCCACTGTTCCCATGGATCGGAAAGAGCGGCTGGAGAGTTCGGAGCGTTCGAGGAAGCAGGCAGGACCGCTCAAGGCCAGCAGGACGCACGCCAGAGGGAGCGCCCTTTGGATCGTCCGCCGCGAACTTCTGCACTTCTGCGCGCGCAATTGTCGCTTGCCGGATTGATCGATCAAAACACGTGGCCGTTTGGCCGCTGCCGCCCGCCTGACCCTTACGCGTACCAGGGCCGCTTACGGCCGTTGAGGGTGGCGAGCACGTCCACAGCGATGTTGACGTCCTCGATCATCTGGAAATCGAAGATTCCCACGCAAATGAAGTCGGCGCCGTTCTCAAACGCAAAGCGGAAACCGTCTTTGGGATGAATGGCGCCGGCCGCCAGCACCTTGAAGGCAATCCAGGGTTTCTTGACGCCTTCCATGAAGGCGATGGTTTTGTCCGGGAAGAGGTCGAAGATGTTGTCATGGAACTGGTTGTGGTCGGGCAGCTTGGCGGTGTCCACGGAGAACTCGATGCGGTTCTCCCGCGGATGCGCGGACCAGTACTTGTCATGGTGAAAGGTCTTCACGTAGTAGTCCGGGGCCAGTCCCGCATTCTCACACGCGATGGGTACCTCGATGGAGTGGCTGCCGATACCCGCCACGTAGCCCTGGCTCTTCATGTAATCCAGGGCTTTCCCCAGCAGGTCGATCTTTCCGTTCTTTACGAAGTTCTCCGCGAAGGCTCCCTGCACGTACATGCTCGTGGCGCCGTAATTGATGGCCTTGTCGATGTCCGTCTTCAGATCTTGCGGGGTGGGGAAGACCTGGCAGATGGTTTGCATCTTGGAACCCGTAAGCTCGCGATATTTGTTGAATTGGGGCATCTGCGGGGTGGCGGGTAAGAACGAATTGATGCCCGCCCGCTCGGCGAGTTCCAGGGTCTCAAACACCTTGCGATCGGTATTGTAGGCCTTGAAAAGCGAAGGAACGTAAATCAAATCCCGGGAATGTGCCCACCCTCCCACCAGGTTCGCGCCCAGAATCAGCCGGCTGACTTTCAGCTTGCCCAGGTTCCCTTGCGGCATCTCGCCCTTCAAGTCTTTCAGGCTCAAGTCCTGCAGCTTGATGGTCGCCCCCGTTATGGCGTGGACCTTTTCCCAATCGTATTTCTTGTGCGCAGCATAGCCCAGCAAACCGAGGATGGGCGCGCCAATCAGATTCTCCAAGGTTTCCCGCCGCGTGCGCAAACCACCCCCAGCCGCCGGGGACGCAACCTCGGTTACTGACTTCTTCCGCAAACGCCAGCCGCGCCATAGGCGGTCCAATCCCCAGAGCGCGGCGGGAGGCACAAGTAGAAAGATGACCAGGGCCAGCAGCTCCACCAGGTTCTTGTTCACCAGCAGGTAGTGCCCCTCTACTGGGATGCGGTAATCCGGCCGGATCAAAGGCGGCTGCGAGAGGTAGTAAAGTCCCAGGAGTACGATTCCCAAAGCGCTGGCGAACCGGGTCACGACGCCAAGAATCAGCGCCGTGCCGATGAGGATCAGTCCCCAGATATTCAGGAAGTCAACGGCGCGCACCATGTCCGGGCTCGCCCCCAGCCAATGGAAAAAGCCTGAGAAAAAGCCGCGCGACAACAGCAGATAGGGAGCCGTTGTCCAGTCCGGGGTGAGAAGCTTGGCCAGCCCTTCGTAAAGGAAGTGCCATCCTATGGCCAGCCGCAAGCACAAAAGAATTGCTGCGACCGGTTTCGAGGTGAGAATTTGCTGGCGGCGTCCTCCCGCAATTGTTTCAGCCATCGGAGTCATCCTCGCTCATGAATTCTTAGCCGGAATTTCGCTTCCTTCCCGCGGTCCGATTTGCAATGCTGGATGGACTTTTGGAGGGACGAAATCGTTGCATCCAGCTAATAGCAAGCTATCTCGCCGGTTACGGAGTGGCTGTGACACTCATCACATGGGGCAGTGATCTGTCGCTGGATTTGGCGCGGGGCATAAGCGGGGAGAAGAACGTTGTCATCCTGAGCGGAGCGAAGGATCTGCTTCATTAACCTTGGGCGGAAGAGAAGCAGATTCCTCGCGGAGTTTACCCTGAGCGGAATACCGGGATCCTTCGCTTCGCTCAGGATGACAAGCGAAGGGCTCGGAATGACACGTGGAGGGCCGCTCGGAATGTTGCCTGAAGGGCTCAGGATGGCATTGTTCCGAAGGTTTGTCCGTACCCCGTTAGCCTCGCTCCCGCACCAGGCGCAAGAACTCCGCCCGCGTCTGCTCGCTATCCCGGAAAGCTCCCAGCATCGAGGAGGTGACGGCCACGGAGTTCTGCTTCTCGACGCCGCGCATGATCATGCAGAGGTGCCTGGCTTCGATAATGACGCCCACCCCTTGCGGCTTGATGGTGTCCATGATGGTTTCAGCAATCTGGTTGGTAAGGCGCTCCTGAATCTGCAGCCGGCGCGCGAAGACATCCACGATCCGTGGGATTTTGCTCAGCCCGATGACCTTCTTGATGGGCAGATAGGCCACGTGGCAGCGCCCGAAAAACGGCAGCAGGTGATGCTCGCAAAGGCTGAAGATCTCGATGTCCTTCACGATGACCATTTCATCGTACGCCACCGAGTAAACGGCGCCGTTGAGCGTTTTCCGGATGTCCTGCTGGTAACCGCTGGTCAGGAAGCGCAGCGATTCCGCCACGCGCCTCGGCGTGTCGCGCAGGCCTTCGCGGCCCGGGTCTTCACCGATCTCGCGCAGCATGGAGAGGACCGACTCTCGAAGAGCGCCGGGCCTGACCGCGCGTTCCGGTTCAGAAAGTTTGGACGTACGCTTTGTTTTCATCTTTTCTCGCTTGCCGCCCTCTCCGCAGCATTGGGAGCGGGTCCTGTGTATTCGAAAAAGTTGGAATTCGTCTCTTCGAGGCGCACCTTCTCAAGCCGCGCCGGCCGGCCGGCCGCGTCGAGTTTGTCCTGGAGCAGGTTGAAGATCTCCAGGCAAAGATTCTCGGTGGTGGGCACCTTCCCCTTGAAGTTGGCGACGTCCAGGTTAAGGTGGGTATGGTCGAAGCGCTCCAGAACTTCCTGCTCAACAATTCCGTCCAGCAGCCCCAAGTCCATCAGCATGCCGGTGGCTTGGTCGATGGGCCCGCGCACCGTCACCTCGACGGTGTAGTTGTGCCCGTGCCCGTAAGGATTATTGCACTTGCCGTAGAGGCGAGCGTTTTCCTCGGGGCTGAGCGCCTCGTTGTGCAGGCGGTGCGCTGCGGAAAACCGGTAGCGGCGGGTCAGAAAAACCATCACTCTCCGTAATAATCGACGTAAAGGTCCTGGGTTTCGTACAGCCGGATTCGATGCAGGCGCCCGGAAGGAAGTTTCGGGGCCAGCAGGTTCCAGATTTCCACCGCGATGTTTTCGGTGGTTGGAATTTTGCTTGCAAACACCGGAACTTCCTTGTTCAGGAACCGGTGGTCCATGATCCGCAGGACCTCGTTTTCGAGCACGGTTTTTAAGTCCTTCAGGTCAAGGACCATGCCGGTGGTTTCATCCACCTCGCCGGCCACGGTGACTTCCACCGTGTAATTGTGGCCGTGGCCGTGCGGGTTGTTGCATTTGCCGAAAATCCGCCGGTTCTCCTCGGCGCTAAACTCGGGATTATGGTAATAGTGCGAGGCTGAAAACTCCGCCCTTCGCGTCAGATAGATCATTTTCTCCCCTGTCAGCGTCCTTTGGCCGGGTAATGACGCCCCTTCCACTCGACCTTGCCGGCCACGCGATAAGCGCGGGCGGAATTCAGCAGCAGCAGGCCCAACAACCCGGCGCCCAAAATCTGGTAGTTGGCCAGATCCGGATCAAACCCCAGCCCAACCAGTTTGTGCCGGTATGTCCATTGCCGCAGCACAGCAACCACAAAGCATAGGACCGCCGCCAGCAGCACCGCGTCGTTTCCGCGTCCCGCTGCGATCAGAATGCACAACCCCAAGAACCCCAGGGGGAAGAGGAAATCCAAAGCCCATATTTCCCCCAATGTCTTCAGCATGGGCCGGAGCTTCCGGCCGTACAGCAGATAGAGGTTCTTGCTCCAACCCTGCCACATTTCCCCGAAGCTCTGATACATGCGCGTCTGAACCCAGCTTGCTCCCGGCAGGAAAATCAGCCGGCCTCCCGCCCTCTTCACGCGCTTGGCCAGTTCTACGTCTTCCAGAATCTCGGCGCGCACGGCGGCGTGGCCTCCGATGCTATCGTAAACCGTGCGCCGGATCAGCAGGTATTGCCCGTTCGCGGCCGCCGCGGGCGATGCCGGGTTTGAAACATCTTCAAAGCGGTAAAGGCGCGCGAGCTGCACAAACACCAAAGGGATCACCGATTTCTCCCACCATGCAAGCGTCTGCTGGCCGGGCGAGAGTGACAGCAGGTCCGCGTTTTCCGCCCTTGCCCGCGCGAGCACCGCCTCCAGGCTGCCCGGCAGATGCTCGGTGTCGGCGTCGGTAAAGAGCAGCCACTCGCCCGCCGCCCTTTCCGCCCCGGCGGCCGCGGCATGGTTTTTGCCGGCCCAACCCTCGGGAAGGGAATCGAGATGGATGATGCGAAGCGGCGGAATCTCTTTCTCGATCCTCGCCAGAATCTCGCCCGTGCGGTCGCTCGAGTCGTCGTCCACCACCACGATTTCTCGAACGCCCTTCTGGAGGCCAACCGAGCGGACCGCGCGTTCAATATTCCGTTCCTCATTCCGGGCCGGAATGATCACGGAGACGGCGCCCGCTTCTCCCCCTTCCGAGGCATGATGCTCTGTTGCCGCGTTAATTGATGCTGTCACGAGTGCACCAAGCGATTATAATGGAGCTTTGTAACATGCGCAAAATCACCATTGCAAAGTGGATCGTTGTGGGGCTGGCCGGCCTGGGTGTTCTGTGGCTGGTTTTGCACCCACACTCCCGCCGTCCGGTTGCCTTGGGTGACCCGGCCCCGGGCTTCAGCCTGCCGCGCATCCCCTCAGGCAACCTGTCGCTGGCGGATTTTCGCGGGAAAGTGGTGGTGCTGAATTTCTGGGCCACCTGGTGCCCGCCCTGTGTGGCGGAAACCCCCAGCTTGGAAGCCTTCGCCGCCAAGGTGCAAGACCGGGGCGTGGTGGTCCTTTCGGTCAGCGTCGATGAAGATTCAGCCGTGCTGCAAAAGTTTGTTGAGGCGTACCACTTAACCTATCCCGTCGCCCGCAATCCTAACCGAGGCGTGCCCGCCCGCTATGGAACCTTCAAATTCCCGGAAACTTACATCATCGACCGGGGCGGCCGCGTCGCAGATAAAATCGTCGGGCCCACCGACTGGACCGATCCCCGCATGATCGCCTTTGTGGAATCGCTTGCCGGCGGGGCTTCCGCCTCCGGGCGCTGAGCCGCCGCTGTGGCGGCGAACTGCGTTCGCCGTCTTCGCTCGGCGACCACGTGTGTCTTTGGCATTGCTGAGAGAAAACATAATGTGACGTGCGGAGGATGTTTGGTGGAGGCCGGCGGGAGGCTCCTATTGGCCGTCTGCACCTGCGCCCATTTTTGTCCGTGCAATCTGAGCGAAGTCTTCAAAATATCGGCTGTGCGTACGGCGCAGCGCCTCCTCGCTGGGAGCGTCCAGCAACACGACCTCGTGCTGAACTCCTGCGCGGTTGAGCTTCAATTCGAGTTCGAGGCGAGCATCCTCCGCAACCTTTAGCGAGGCATCATCGAATTTGCGCAACTCCGCGATCTTTCCGCTGGCGCGATCATATTCAATCAGGAAAATCATGTCAGGCTCCAGCTTTGTCTCTCGGCGGACCATTGACCTTGGCGGCGGCTTCTTCGAAAAACTTGCGTGCCCTGGCTACCCGCTTGACCGCTAACCTTCCCTAGCATAGTTTAGACAAGCTGCTTGTCGAGAAATTCGAGCACTCTCTGGCTACGAAACTTGAGGAAGGTCTCGAAGTCATTCTTCTCGTATACGTCCTTGTTCAAAGGCATCAGATTAGATTCCAGTATCTCACCAAGCTTATCTTGCGGAAGAACGCTGACAAAATATTCGGAAGGCGCCTCGCCAGAGATTTTCTTATTGGAGTCTGCGGTCAAGAAACAAAAGTTGCACAACGAACTGATTTTCTCCGGCGGGAATTCCCGCTTCTTAAGATGCGCTCGTGGGAAAATGTGGTGGTATTCCTTGGAGTTGTATTCGGATAATGCCTTCCCTATATCCACCCTTGTGCCGTTTACGAGATCAACGGGCCCTTTTTGGGCCAGTAGCAGAAGGAAGGCCCGAACAAGTGGGCTACTCTTCGAGAATCGTTGCTTTATTAATTGGTCTGAAGTTACTGTGTAACCGTACTTACCGAGTCCGTCAGCATTACCAGCAAGCAGCTGTTCAAACAGCGCAATATCAGCATCCATTTTTTCGTCGGTCTGTGCGGAATAGCGCCTGGAAAATGCGGTTTTCCAAAACCACTGCTTCAGCCATTTTGTCTGGGCACTCGATGCACTGTTCGCGCGTGAAAAGAAAAAAGTAAGCGGAATAAGTTGCTGGACGTGAGGAAGGAAATCGTTGGATGCGT
>DATKQU010000109.1:0-4742 GCA_035532595.1 Terriglobia bacterium
ACGGCAAGCCGTCCCCCTACAAAAACGGGATTGGGTGTGGCGTGGAGCGCCCACATCGCCAACACCGCGATGTCTGTGCCACCGCGGGGGGCTGGAAATCCGAAGGATCCGAAATAAAAAGCTGTCTAACACGACTGCAGGATTGACAAAACCCACCTTCTGCCGATAGTGTAACGTGCTCCTATGAATATTCTGGTTTTAGGCTCAGGCGGACGGGAACATGCGCTGGCGTGGAAGCTGCGCGAAAGCCAGTTGACGGACAAGGTGTTTTGCGCCCCCGGAAACGCCGGGATCGCTCAGGCGGCCGAGTGCCTTCCGGTTGATCTTGCCGACCCAGGAGCCATGTTTGAACTGGCGGAGCGCGTTGACGCTCAACTGACGGTGGTGGGCCCGGAGGCGCCGCTGGTGGCCGGCGTGGTGGACGAATTCGAGCACGGCGGGCGCAAAATCATCGGCCCCAGCAAGGCGGCGGCAAGCCTTGAAGGCAGCAAGATTTTCGCCAAGGAGTTTATGCAGCGGCACGGCATCCCGACGGCGCGATTTGTGATTGCGGAGGATCATTCGAGCGCCCTCGAGGCCATTTCCGAGTTTGGTTTGCCGGTGGTAATCAAGGCGGACGGGCTTGCGGGCGGAAAGGGCGTGGTGGTGGCCCGCAGCCGCGAGGAGGCGGAAAAGACCCTGGACGACTTCATGAACCGGGCGGTGTTGGGAGCGGCCGGGCAGCGAATGGTCATTGAAGAATGTTTGGTGGGCGAGGAATTGTCCTTTATCGTGCTGGCGAGCGCGCGAAGTTTTGTGCCCTTGGTTCCCACCCAGGATCACAAGGCGGCGTTCGATGACGACCGGGGTCCCAACACGGGGGGCATGGGAGCTTATAGCGAAGACACGATTCTGGGAGACGGGCTCCGGGAGGAGATCGTCCGCCGGATCGTTCAGCCTACGATCCAGGGAATGGCGGAAGAAGGCACGCCTTACCGCGGCTTCCTCTACTGCGGATTGATGCTGACCGCCGAGGGTCCGAAGGCGCTGGAATATAACGTGCGCTTGGGCGATCCGGAAACCCAGCCCATCATGATGAGATTACGATCCGACCTGGTCGAGCTTCTGATGGCATCGCTCGAAGGGCAGTTGGGGGCCGTGGAAGCGCGTTGGACTCCGAACCCTGCCGTGTGTGTTGTCCTGGCCTCGAAAGGTTATCCGGGCGAGATGGAAACCGGCAAAGCGATCACGGGGATTGAATCGGCGGAAGCCCGCGGCGGAGTCAAAATATTTCATGCGGGCACGGTGCGGCGCGAGGGGCAACTGCTTACGGCGGGCGGGCGCGTGCTCGGAGCGACGGCAGGCGCGGAAGATTTGGGCTCCGCCATTGAAAAGGCTTACGGGGCCGTGGGCAGGATCCATTTTGAGGGCATGCACTATCGGCGTGACATCGGCGCCAAAGGAATGCGCCGCCTCAAGGCGGCAGGCGGAACCCGGAAGCCCGGTGACCAAGCGAAGGATGCTCCGCCTTCACGATAAGCAAAGGGGCGCGAATCGGCCATCGGCCGCAGGGGGCGCAAGGGGGTGACAGATATGGTTCAAGAAGGGCAGGCGATGGTGGGAATCATTATGGGGAGTGATACCGACCTTCCCGTGATGAAAGAGGCGGCGCTGATGTTGAAAAAGTTTGAGGTGCCGTTTGAGATCGATATCACGTCCGCGCACCGCTCGCCGGGCCGGACTGCGGAGTACGCGCGGACGGCGATTGAACGCGGGCTGAAAGTGATCATTGTCGGCGCAGGAGGAGCGGCTCACCTTGCCGGGGTGATCGCCGCGGAGACGACCCTGCCGGTGATCGGCGTCCCGATGCCCACCACAACCCTGGCCGGACTGGATTCCCTGCTTTCCACCGTCCAAATGCCCGGCGGCGTGCCGGTCGCCTGCACCGCCATCGGCAAACCGGGAGCCATCAATGCGGCCATCCTGGCGGTCGAGATTATTGCCGTGTCGGATGCCAAGCTGGCCCAAAAGCTTGTGGAGTACAAGAAGGAGCTTACGCGCCGGGTTATCGAGAAGTCGGAAAAGGTGAAGCGCGAGTTCCAAATTTAGTGTGCTGCAACATTAGCTGGTTGATAGAACGGCGCGCCTGTTGCTGTCATTCCGAGGGCCGATGGTTTTGATCGGCCCGAGGAATCTGCTTTGTTATCAATCCGCTCGTCACCGGCATATTCCTTGCGGACCCTTCCCCAAGCGCAAACCAGATTCTCGTGCGGAGTTTGCCCTGAGCCAAAAGCAGATACCTCGCGGAGTTTACCCTGAGCCCCCTTCGCATTGCTCAGGGCAGGCTCTTCGCTTCGCTCAGGGCCGCTCGCAAAAGGAGGGCGAACGGGCTCGGAATGACGGGCGAGAGGCTCGGAATGACAACTACTCGCCGGCCTTATCTTTTTTCTCAAAATTCAGGGCGGCGGAATTGATGCAGTACCGCACGCGCGTGGGCGCCGGGCCGTCGGGAAACAAGTGGCCCAGATGCGCGTCGCATTCGCTGCAGAGAACCTCGATCCGCTGCATCCCGTAACTCCCGTCGCTTTCCGTGCTGACGTTCTGTTCGGCAACCGGCGCCGAGAAGCTCGGCCAGCCAGTCCCGGACTCAAACTTTGTGTCTGAACTGAAAAGCTCCGTCCCGCAGCACACACAGCGATAGACCCCTTTTTCGTGCAGGTCCCAGTATTTTCCGGCAAACGGCGGTTCGGTCGCTTTGCAGCGCGTGACCTGATATTGCTCCGGAGTCAGGACCTTTTGCCATTCCGCCTCAGTTTTGACAACCTTTGGTTCTTTTGATTCTTTCATGGTAACCACCCTCCTGGCGCTATCGTCAAAGCTCTTGCGGGGATGTGCGTGCGCGCTTTGCCCCTGAGCGCTGAAGCAGACGGCTGCAAGCCTGATCGGACTCAATCTGTCCTTAGGAACGATACTAGCAGAAGATGGGAAAAAGGCAGAGGCGGGCCGCCGGAGAAAATGAACCCCTGCAAAAGGAAAGGGTCCGTGTCTGAGCGGGACCTGTCCCAAAGAGCAGGTAAGCCGCGGTGATTGTTGATTTTAGCTTCCTAAGTACATTGACAATTTGATACAATCTGCAGCTTTGATGTGATCGCGACTCGACGCGGTCGGGATGATGTGGAATAGGACGAGCAGCGGGTGAGGCGCGAGCAAGGATGTTTCCAGGTTCGCGCAGCAACTTGCCGGGAGGGGGCTTGATGAGGTTGTGGAGTGGTTCCGGTCGCGTTTCGCGTAAATTAGATCCAAGCTGCAGAGCACACAGCGGCCTGATTGCCGGATGGCTTGCCGTTGCGGTTGCCGTGATTGTTTTGGGGCCCGTTTCAGCGAAGGCGGCGGTCCGCGCCTCCATCGTTGTGGATGCCCAGACGGGAGCGGTGCTGGAGGCGCACAACCCGGATCGGCTGACCTATCCGGCGTCCCTGGCCAAGCTGATGACGCTGTACATCACCTTCCAGCAGCTCAACAGCGGCAAATTGACCTTGCACCAGCAATTGCAGGTTTCCCCACACGCCGCTGCACAGTCCCCCACAAAACTTTATCTGCACCCCGGCAGTGAGATTTCAGTTGAATCAGCTATCCTCGGAATCGCCACCCGGTCCGCCAATGACGCCGCAGTGGTGCTGGCCGAAGCGGTGGGAGGAACCGAGTGGAAGTTTGCGGTCCTCATGAATCGAAAGGCTCGCCTGCTGGGGCTGGACCATACCACGTTTTGCAACGCGTCGGGATTGCCGAATCCACGTCAAAAAACCACCGCCCGTGACATGGCGACGCTGGCGCTGGCGATTTTGCACAATGATCCCCAGTACTATCATTTCTTCAAGGCAAAGAGCTTCGTTTTTCGCGGCAATAGAATCGACGGACACGATCATCTGTTGGGACGATACCCCGGCGTGGACGGCATGAAGACGGGCTATACCCGAGCTTCCGGCTACAATCTTGTGACCTCTTCGGTTCGCGACGGGCGGCGGCTCGTGGGGGTGGTGATGGGAGGAAGTACGGTGCGCTCGCGGGACCATCTGATGATGGCGCTTCTCAATCGCAGCTTCTCTCGCGAACGCACGAAGACCCTCACGGCCTCAGCGGAGGTGGAGGCCCGGCCTGCTCGCAAGGAGAGCGAGTATGTGAAAGTGGCCGACGACGATATCGAGCGCGCTCCCATTGCGCGTCCTTCCGGTGAATGGATTGTCCAGATCGGCGGAAATTTCCGCAATCGGTATGCTGTGAGGCGCGCCCTCGAGAGTGCCCTTCATACTGCGCCTCGACCTCTTGAAGGCGCAAGGCCGCTGGCCATCAAGCTGGAAGGCAGGAGATATTCCGCCAGGTTTTCAAACATGAGTGAACGAATGGCGTGGCAGACCTGCCGGCTGCTGCGGAGGAAGAAGTTCGCCTGCAAAGTCATCCGTCTCCGACCGTCCGGCATCGCCCTCGCTTCTGCGGGACGGTAATCAGCAATTCCAACACCAACCAGCTTCTGCCAATGCCAGCGCGATGAGGTTTGGAGATCGCGACCGCCGGACCCCGCAGGAGCGCACATCTTTTTGACGACGCCGGATGAAGGCAGTAGCATGTGGCGCGGGGCAGCATCGATTAACTACGGATGTTTACAAAATATAGTGGCGCCGTTTTTTGTAGCGCCGCTCTATGGGCGGCGAAAGTCGCGGGTCATAGACCCGGGCTACAGTAATAATTGTCACTATATTTTGTAA
>DATKQU010000110.1:0-10177 GCA_035532595.1 Terriglobia bacterium
CTCTTACGATCATGGCTTTGTGCGTCCGATCTTGCGATCACCTGATGGGCGAAATGAAAAGAGGAAACGTTTGAGACACCGCCACCAGCGCGGAATCACCGTCTGAAGTTTGCGTATCCGCCATGGAATGGCCTTGAACTCACAAGACATCGAGGCTGCCTTTACGGATTGCAAGGGCAAGCGGAGAAGAAACTTCGGGCTACGGTAGGTATTTACCTGCTGAGGCGCGGCGTTTCGATCCGGAAAAGACAATGGCCGAATTATCTTGTTTAGAATGTTTAAGATACGCACACATCTGCAAGCCCAGCGCATTCCCCTCAGCCCCCTGAGGTGTTAAAACCTTGCATATTAGTTACTTAACACTTGCACTTTCATTAGAATTGTATTATAGTTCGCCGCGTATATGATTTGGCTTTGGGAAGGTGGAATTCTGCTAGTGGTTGCCCTCGTGCTTCGGCGTGGGCTCCGCATGAGCCATCCGAAGGTTGTTAGCAGTGCCTTGACCAATCGCCGAACGCCTCAGATCGAACCCGCTTACCAGCAGGCTGCCTCCGAAATTGAAGCGCACAGTACCATCCTGGCAGTTTCTCTAAACGACGCCTTCGAGGAGAGCAAGGCCGGGCGCTCCGAAGCCGCTTGGTGCCTGGTCAATATCTTTGCCAGCGAATGGAACCGCCTGACAGGCCTGGTTGAATCCTTGCAGCAATTGTCGCTGCGATATCTCCCCGTGGTGGATTTGCCAGTCCCCGTGCGCAACCTGGATGCGGAGTGCTTCCGGTCTGAAACCATGATCGAATTCGTGCGATTTAACGGTTTCGTAGACCAATTCGTCTTCCGCCCGAAACTCCGGTTCCAATTGCATCTTC
The DNA here is from genome assembly GCA_035532595.1 of Terriglobia bacterium. Lineage (GTDB taxonomy): Bacteria > Acidobacteriota > Terriglobia > UBA7540 > UBA7540 > JAMCXS01. The sequence goes on from DATKQU010000110.1 coordinate 867, forward strand.
GGCTTCAGCGCCGGGCCATCGCCATGCTCAGCGAGGAACTTCACCGCACGCGCCGCGAGACGGAAGAGAGCCATGAGTTCCTTCTTCAAGCCTTGACCCAATTCGATTTGTACTTTCATGACCTGGATCGGCTTGCGAAGGAGACGTTGCTGGCGTTTCGCGCGGAGTTATCCTGCCTCCCTGGTCATGCCTTAGCTGAAATCGAGGCTGAGCTTGAGGAACTGGTCAGCGGCGGTGTGCTGAAACCTCTGGTCCCCGTCAATCAATAAGGGGCGCAATCCAATATCATCAGTAGAATGTGGGAGTTTCTGGAGAGGACCGGGAGTGGCCCGCTCCGCCCGGGGGTGAACCCTGCCGGGGCGGACCGACATCCGGCTGAAATTCGACTTTGAGGCCTATCCGTAGAAAATCTCGGCAGTCTGAATCAGTTCAGGATCGACAAACTTCAGTTTGGTCATTGCTTCTCCGAGAGGGATGTCGGTGATTTTGTTGCCCTTCAAGCAGACCATACTCCCGAATTTGCCTTCGTGAATCAAATCGACCGCTCGCACCCCGTAGCGTGTCCCGAGGACACGGTCAAAGGCTGTGGGGGAACCTCCGCGCTGGATGTGTCCAAGGACCGTCACCCGCGTCTCATACCCCGTCCTTTTTTCAATTTCCGTAGCAATGACTTCTCCGATGCCCCCCAAGTGCGCGTGGCCGAACTGATCGAGCTTCTGGTCCTTGGTTACCAATTGCTCGAATCCATCCAACTTGAAGCCTTCCGCCACGACGACAATGGAGAACAAGCGGCCGCGGGAGTGGCGCTTGGCCAGAATTTCACAAATCTCATCAATGCTCATCGGATGCTCGGGGATCAGGATGCAATCCGCGCCGCCTGCCAGCCCCCCAACCACCGCGATCCAGCCCGTGTGCCGCCCCATGACCTCCACCACCATGACGCGCTGGTGCGATTCCGCGGTGGTGTGCAAGCGGTCAATCGCCTCGGTCACGATCGAAACCGCCGTGTCAAAGCCGAAAGTCTGGTCAGTCCCTTCCACGTCATTGTCGATGGTCTTGGGAACGCCGATGACCTTGACGCCTTCCTTCGCCAGGCTCCGCGCGACGCCCAGGGTATCTTCACCCCCGATGGCGATCAAATAATCGAGGCCCAATTGTTTCATGTTCTCGAGCAACGCCTTCTTATCCTTTGGGTCTTTCAGAGGGTTGGTTCGGGAGGTGCCAAGAATCGTCCCGCCGCGAGGCAAAATGCCCGAAACCTTCATCAGGTCGAGGGGCTCCACAGTGCCCTTCACCAGGCCCAGCCACCCATTCTTAATTCCGACCATCTCGTAACCCAACATGTAAGCGCGGCGAACTACGGCGCGAATGACTGCATTCAATCCAGGACAGTCTCCTCCTCCCGTTAAGATCCCGATTACTTCCTTACCGTTTCTAGCCATTGTTTATTAATTCTCCTCGTGGAATATAGATCGCCGCTTGGCAAGGTCAGGAAGTTCAAGTCAAGTAAGAACCGAACATTCCCAAAAGGCCAGTTTGCAAACCATAAATATACATATCTATCAGGAAAATGACACGCCGGTCAAATCCATCACTCTTAACCTCAAAAGTATGCCCGCAGAAAATACAAAGCTCCCAAGGCCAGAAGGAGAACATTGGCAATCCTAAACAGATAGCGGTTAAAATCCTTATGCAGCCGGGCGCCCCAGGCCATCAGCCAAACGGACGCGAAGGAAGCTTCATAGTAGCCCACGAGACTCCCGGCAAAGAAAGGCACTACATGCCAGTAGCCCTCCAGGCGCCCCTCGGCGATGATCGGGCCCGCAATCGTCAGCCAGTAGACCCACACTCCCGGCTCCGTAACTTCAACCAGGGCTGCGACTGACACGCTGCTGTACGTCAGAGCCCAGGAATGCGCCGTTCCATCTGGATTTTGCCGAGGAGCTTTCCAAAGTGAAATCCCGCCAAAGGCTGCTAAGGCCACGCCGCCGACGTAGGCGGTATAGTGCGCGATACTGAGCGGGATATATCGGTAGAAGAAAAAAGTTATGACAAGGAAGAGGCCGTCCACTAATGTTGGTGGCCCGACAAGGAGTACGGCAGCGCGCAGCCATCGGCCGAGCCTCACTTGAGTCAAGGCTATAAAGCGCAACGGGGTCGGAATCAAGCCTCCGACAGTTCCCATTCCGAGGCCTAAGAGCAACAAGTCCATAGCGATCTTGCAGCATTCAGTATTATCTGATGGCCGGTGCCCTGAGCGAAAAAGGAGCTGCCCGGGTGGCGGCACAGGGCATCCTGGGCCTTCTTCCAGGAGCGGATGCCTAAGGTGCAAACGGCGCCGGAGAAGCTGGCGAGTCAACCCGCGTTAAACCAGGACAAGGTCCGGATGATAGATGCTTCCGGCAACGTGCCGGGCGACCGCGATCAGCCGGCGCTCCGGATTCATAATCTTCAGCAAGGTTACGGCTTGCAGGCGTCCCGTCCCCCGCCCGAACCGCTCCGTCTGTCCAAGCTCGAACCGATGGCCATGACGGACGTTCTTTTCTTCCCGGCCGCGCACCACCAGTTCCGGACAATCCGGCAGCAGGGCTTCCAGAGGCACTAGACAACTCTGGAGATTCTCCTCGCGGACCGCCGCCAGCCCCTCCAAGGTTGTCGAGCGGTCCAGCGTAAATTCGGCTACCGCCGTTCGCCGCAGGTCCTCCAAGTGGGCGCCACACCCGAGCTTCTGGCCGATATCGTGGGCGAGCGACCGCACATAGGTTCCCCCGGAACACTCCACGGCAAAACGCGCCCGCTCGCCCTCCGCGGCCAGCAACTCGAAGGCGTAAACCTCCACCTCCACCGGCTCCAACTGCACCGGCTTGTTCTGGCGCGCCAGATCGTAGGCGCGCGCTCCCCCAATTCTCTTCGCCGAGTACGCGGGAGGGGTCTGCATCAAACGGCCGGTAAATTCCCGGAAAAGGATTTCGAGTTCGGCAGCCTCGACCGAAACTTGAACCTGGTTGGAAGTCGGGGCTCCGGTGCCATCGTAGGTGTCGGTAGAAAACCCAAAGCGCATCGTGCCCTCATAGGCTTTCCGCGATTTGAGGTAGAACTGGGCAAAGCGCGTAGCTTTGCCGGCGGAAAGAGGCAGCACCCCGGTTGCAAATGGGTCCAGAGTTCCAAAATGCCCGATTTGCCGGGTGCCGAGCAGCCGCCTCACGTGGATCACCACGTCGTGGGAGGTCATCCGGGCAGGTTTGTCGATGATTAAGACTCCGGAAATTTCTCGATCCATAAGTTAATTCAGGCCGTCACACCGACGCGTGCAGCAATCCCTTTCAGCATTCCTACCGCCCGATGAAATACGAAGCATTCAAACCGCTCTGCGACGGGCCGAGGGGTGGATGCCAACTTCCCATCGGGGGAGCCAATACCAAGCTTTGCTCCCCCTTAATCTTGCCGGCTGATCTTTTCGAGCAGGGATTCGACCTTAAGAGCCTCTTGGGGGCCGTGGTCCAAGACAAATGCCAGTTCCGGCACTCTCCGCATGCTCAGCCGTTGCCCGATCTCGCGCCTTAAGTACCCAGCCGCCGACGACAGCCCTTCCATCGTCCCTCGCTGGACCTCTGCTTCGCCCAGGACTGACACCCAAATGCGCGCCGCATGGTAATCCGGACTCAGCTCAACACGGGTCACGGTCACAAAGCCAATCCGCGGGTCCTTCAATTCCAACGCGATGATCTCTGCCGCTTCCGTGCGGATTTGGTCCGCGAGTCTCTCCCGGCGGCGTCCGGGGACGGTCATCTCAATATTCCTCCACTATCAACTTGTGCTCAGAAGTAGTCGATCGCGTGGCGGGTGACGTCCTCTCCGAGAATGTTCTCAGATTCCCGGAGAACCTGTTGAAAGGTGGAATCCAGGAGCGGCTGGCTGTCCGAGATGGAAACCACACCGAGCGTGGCAAGCTGCCATAAGTCTTGATGGTCCAGCTCGGCAACCGCCACATTAAATCTGGCGCGGAGGCGGTCGCGGATCTTGCGCAAAACTGCTCGTTTCTCCTTGAGAGAATGAGCGTAAGGCAGGTGGATTTCCAGGGTCAGCAAGCCGACTGGCATCTCTGAGACGTTACCTCGTCAGGCTAGAGCCGGTTCCATAACCCGCTCGACGGTGTACGCTTCAATGACATCGCCGACCTTGATGTCGTTAAAGTTCTCCAGCGAAATGCCGCATTCCGTGCCGAACTTCACCTCCGGCACGTCTTCCTTGAACCGCCGGACGGACCGGGCGCGTCCCTCATACACCACCACATTATCCCGCAACAATCGGATCTTGGCGTCCCGGCTGACTTTCCCTTCCTGAACGTAGCATCCGGCCACCGTGCCGACTTTCGAAATGTGGAAAGTGTCCCGTACATCCGCCCGCCCCAAGGTGATCTCTTTAAAGACCGCTGAAAGCAGCCCGGTCATCGCTTTCTTAACCTCATCGACCACCTCATAAATGACGGTGTGAAGACGGATATCGACGTTTTCAAGCTGGGCCAGCTCGTTGGCTTTGCGCTCCGGCCGCACATTGAATCCGATAATCACGGCGTTGGAGGCCGATGCCAGCAGCACGTCGGTTTCTGTGATGGCGCCCACGCCGGCATGAATGACCTTGGACTTGACCTTTTCGTTTCCCAGCTTGCCCAACGTGTCGGCAAGTACTTCGACCGAACCCTGAACGTCCGCCTTAATGATCAGAGCAAGCTCCTTGACTTCGCCCGCGGCCATCTGAGCATGTAACTGCTCGAGCGTAAGCCGAGCGGACTTGGCCAGGGCGGCCTCCCGAATCTTGGTTTGCCGGTGCATGGAGATTTGCCGGGCCTTGGTCGTATCCTCAAGAGCCTGCAGGCGGTCGCCGGCCTGGGGGACATCGTCCAAACCCAGGATTTCCACCGGCGAACTGGGAAAAGCTTCCGTACACGGCTTCCCGCGGTCGTCAAACATGGCCCGGACTTTTCCGTAAATCGCGCCGACAATAAAAGAATCCCCCACGTGCAGAGTCCCGTTTTGCACAATCACCGTGGCCACCGGTCCACGCCCCTTGTCCAGCTCCGCCTCCAGGACGGTTCCGGAAGCCAAACGGGCAGGATTCGCTTTGAGCGCCTGCATATCGGCCACCAGCAAAATCATTTCCAGCAAAAGGTCCAGATTCTTGCGTTGTTTGGCGGAAACTTCCACCACCACCGTGTCGCCGCCCCACGCCTCTGACATCAGCCCGCGGTCTGCCAATTGCTTCTTGACCCGTTCCGGCAGGGCCTCCGGTTTGTCAATCTTGTTAATGGCCACCAGAATGGGCACCTGGGCGGCACGGGCGTGGTTGATGGCCTCGATGGTCTGTGGCATCACTCCGTCATCCGCCGCCACAACCAACACCACGATGTCGGTTACCTTGGCTCCGCGAGCGCGCATCAGGGTAAATGCCTCATGGCCGGGAGTATCCAGAAAAACGATTTTGCGCCCCTGGGTTTCAACATGGTAAGCACCGATGTGCTGGGTAATTCCTCCCGCTTCGCCGGCGGCTACCTTGGTCTCCCGAATCGCGTCAAGCAAGGAGGTCTTGCCGTGGTCAACGTGTCCCATGACCGTCACCACGGGCGCACGAGGGAGCAATTCTTCCTCGCGGTCCGTCTCTTCACTCTCTCGAAAGACCTCATCTTCAAAGCTGATCACCTTCGTCTCAGCCCCAAAAGCGCGGGAAATCTCGGAAGCCGTTTCGCTATCCAGGGTCTGATTGATGGTTGCAAAGATGCCTTTATCTAGCAGCCTCTTGAGGACGTCTTTCGCGCGGACTTCCAGCTTTTCCGAAAGCTCTTTAATACTGACCCCTTCCGTAATCGTGATATTGCGCGTAATGGGAACTAACTCAGGCGCCACAGGTTGGGAAGGCGCCGGAGCAGGGCGGCGCTCTGTGGGCGGAGCCATCGAACGTTTTCCAGCCAACGGCTTGCCCGCCTTCCCTCCGCCAGCGGGAGCAGGGCGCGTAGCCGTTGGATGCATCGGACGCGACTCACCGGGCCGCCGGAAACCGTGGCCGCGGCTAGGAACCGCTTTGGGCAAAATTGCCGCCGAGTAGATCGGCTGCTTCGAAGCAGGCAGCTTGGAAGATGACGCCGCCCTGGAGGGTTTAGCAGCCGCGGCAGCCGGAGCTGCCAGTTCAGCCGGCTTGCTGGGAACAACTGCGTGCTTCGCTTTATGAATCGTTGGTTCGACCGCCCTAACGCTAGCGGTCGCCGCCGCTGGAGAAGCGGTGCCAGGACTGACCGGACTGGGTGCAACAGATTCCTGTGGATGGCTCGCGGGGCGAGGAAGGGGACGCGGCGGGGTTATTGTCTTGCGCGCTGCCGCCTTGATTTCCGCAATCGACCTCCGGAACGACTGCCGGGCAGGTTCGGCCTCAGGATGCTTTGCAGGCTCAGAACTCGTTAACTCGGCTGCCGTTTCGCTCGTTGGGGCGGGCGTCTCCTTTTCAGCGGAAGCGGTCGCTTTGGGCTTCTCCCCGCCAGATTTCTGGGCCTCGCCCTGACCGCTGAAGTATGCGCGAACCTTATCGGCTGTCTCGTCGTCCACCGAACTCGAGTGGGACCTTTTATCGGTGAATCCAAGCTCTTTCAGACAGTCCAAGACCGCCCGGCTCTTCACCTCCAGTTCTCGCGCCAGTTCATTTATTCGAATACCGCCCATCTCACCTCTTCCGCCCTGAAATCCTTTACAACTGAGTCCCTGGGACCAATCCTTCGGCCCTCATTAGTGTAACGTAACTATGCCAATATTACTCTTTCTCGTCTGCAGAGTCCTCCGCTTGATGGCTATCCAACGCCTCCGCATCCGCAGATTCTTCCGCCTCTGCCACGGCGGGGGGAGGCGTCTGCGTCTCTTCCGCAGCAGCTTCAGAGGCCTGCTCAACGCTTGCTTCAGCGGGCGCAGTCTCCTCCGCAATTTCCGGCGGCGTATCAGGAAATACCTCGGACGCCGAGGCTGCCTCCAGTGCCGCTGCTGCCTCAGCCGCCTGCGCCGCGGTCGCCTCTGCCTCCTCCTGAAGCTTCGCCTTCTCCAGATCTTCCCGGCCCTTTTCGAAGTAGTCGGTGACGACGCGCCGGATGCGGTCAATGGTTTTGTCGCCGATGCCTTGGATCTCCATAAGCTCTTCGGGGGTCATTTGGGCCAACTGCTCGACGCTTTCGATACCGTGATCTCGCAACCGCTCCAGCGTCTTATCACCCAACCCTTCCAATTCCGAGATGGGCGCCCCGCGCAGCGCCATCGCCGCCATCTGCGACTCGATTTCCTGGCGCTTTTCCTCTTCGCTCTTGATGTCGATCTGCCAGCCCAGCAGCTTGGCAGCGAGACGAACGTTCTGACCTTTCTTTCCAATCGCCAGGGAGAGCTGAGAATCGTCGACGATCACTTCCAAGTGTTTCTGCTCGATGTCCACAATGGAAACGTGGTTAATCTTGGCAGGACTCAGAGCGTTGGCGGCGAAGGTGACAGGGTCTTCATTGTACTCAATGATGTCGATTTTCTCCCCTCGCAATTCGCGAATCACCGACTGCACGCGCATGCCCTTCATGCCCACGCACGCGCCCACGCAATCCACGTCCGGGTCGCGCGAATAAACCGCGACCTTGGTTCGCTCGCCGGCCTCCCGGGCAAGGGTCTTCACCACCACGGTGCCGTCGTAGATTTCCGGCACTTCCATTTCAAAAAGTTTCTGCACCAGGCTCGCATCGGCCCGGGAAGCAATCACCTGAGGGCCTCGCGCGGCGCGGTCCACCATGGTAATCACCGCCCGCACCCGGTCGCCGATCTGATAGGTTTCCAGGCGCGACTGCTCGCGCCGCGGCATGCGAGCCTCCGTCCGGCCAAGATCCAAAATAACGTCCGGGCCTTCCAGGCGCTTGACCGTGCAGTTCACCAATTCTCCCAGCCGTTGGCTGTATTCAGCATAGACCGTATCCCGCTCCGCCTCTCGCACCTTTTGAAAAATGACCTGCTTGGCCGTCTGCGCCGCAATGCGCCCCAGAACGTCCGTGGCCTTGGGAATTCGAACTTCGCCTTCCACCTCGACCTCGGGATTCAATTTGCGGGCTTCGGCCAGGGAAATTTCGTGGTCCGGGTCGGCGACATCCTCGACCACTTTCTTGACCGCATAAACTTCCACCATGCCGGAATCTGCGTTGAAGTGCGATTCCAGGTCTTCGGCGCTTTTATAAAATTTTCGAGTCGCCACCAGGATGGCATCCTCGACCGCCGCAATCACAATTTGCGGATCGATGCCTTTTTCCCGGCTCAATTGATCGATCGTTTGAAAGAGAAGACTGGTCGCCACTATTATCCTCCAGCTAACATGTCCCTGACCAGCCTGCCAACCGGCCTGGGCACGACTGAGCGGACCATGCCGCTTATCCCCAGCTACAGTTCCGGCAGAAGTTTGGCTTTCGAAATGTTTGACAGCTCAACCTCCGCGACGCCCTCGTGATCGAGGTCAAGCTTGACGCGGCCCTCTTCAAGCCCTGCGAGCCGGCCCTCAAAAACTTTCCGTTCGTCGACAGGCTCCCGCAACACCACCCGGACTCTGCGCCCCGCAAAATAGGCGTACTCGCGGGGCTTCACCAGCTTGCGATCCAAACCCGGCGAAGAGACCTCGATCAGGTAACTCCCCGGGAAAACATCCTCAACATCAAGAATAGCACTCATTTGCTCGCTCACCAGGGCGCAGTCCGCATGGGACACGCCTCCGGGTTTATCGATGTAAACTCGCAGCAGCGGATGGGAACTTCCGCCCTTGAGCTCAACGTCGATCAGCGTCAAACCTTCGCCGCTCGCCACGCGCTCGGCGATGGCCTCGATCTCCCCCAAGTCAACGCTCATCTCGTATGGAACGGTATTAATCGCTGTCAGCCGGGCGCCTTCGTCGCAGCGCTAATTTCCGGCCCCAACAAAAAAGTGGGCTTACGCCCACCCCGCCTTCTGCTCTCAGAAAATTATAACGTTCTGAGCCCGCCAACGCAAGCAGCCTCGCTTTTCTTTGTCTCGCTTTTCGGTGGTGGGTCAATTTGGCGGGGTAGCGGCGAGTTTACCTCGCCATGTGGCGGCACAAAGCCGCCTCTACGTCAAAATGACCCACTACCCGCTTTTCGAGGCCCTCAAGCCGCAGCGAGCCCTGTCAATTCCAAGACCGGGCAGCACGATTAAACCTCCGGCTTAGGGTCCCGGGAAAACCAAAACGTCAAGCCGCAAGCCATTGAGAGCAAGGTCCGGCGGGCCGGACTTTCTCTTTGGGACGCG
>DATKQU010000111.1:0-3590 GCA_035532595.1 Terriglobia bacterium
AGCATCCGGCGCAGTCTCTAAGAGCCCCTGGAACCTCTGCTCCGCCCGTTTGCGCTCCGTAACGTCGCGCGTCACCTTGGAAAAACCTTGCAGTTTTCCGCGTTCATCCCGGACCGCCGCAATCACCACATTGGCCCAAAACCGCGAGCCGTCCTTGCGCACCCGCCAGCCTTCGTCTTCAGCCCGGCCCTCGGCCAGAGCTTTTTCAAGTTCCCTTTCCGGTTTACCCGCCTGGACGTCCTCGCTCGGGAAGAAACGGGACCAGTTCTGGCCGATAATTTCCCCGGCTTTATAGCCTTTGATCCGCTCGGCGCTCGGGCTCCAGTTCGCGACCCGGCCATTGGGGTCAAGCATCAGAATCGCATAATCCCGCGCGCTCTCAACCAGGAGCCGGATACGCGCTTCACTTTGACGCAGAGTCTGTTCGGCACGAATTCTCCCTGAAGCCTCGCCGTTTAGGGCGAGGATCGCGAGCAGCAGGATGGCAAACGCAACTACGACTCCGGAAGCGACAACCAGGGTCGTCCGACGGGCACTGGATTCCCATTGCGCGTTGCGGGCGACCATCAAGTTTCTTTCCCTATTCTGCATCTTCGCAATCAGCGCCCGGATGTCGTCCATTTCCTGTTTTCCGCGGCCTGACAGGATGAGCTGGGAGGCTGCTGATTTGTTGGCCTTCCGCAACGCGATGGTGGTGGCGAGTTCCTCCTGCTTCAGCTTGCTGAGGCGCTCGAGCGACACAATGTAACGCTGCTGAACGGGGTCGCTCGCAGTCAACTTGTCAAGACTTTCAAAAACTTCGGAAAGCCGGGAGACAGCCGCATCATAGGGCTTGAGGTATGAATCCTTTTCCGTGAGCAGATAACCGCGCTGACCTGTTTCCGCGTCATCCATGGTGATCAGTACCTTCCCCAGTGTCTCGAGCACTTGTTGGGTGTGGGCGATTTGGCGGCTTGTTTCAACGAGCTGGTCTGTGCTCCGATAGGTTATGAATTCTGCAATGGCCAAAATGGCCAGTACAACCGCAAATCCCACGGTGACTTTCTTGTTGAGGTTCCATCTCACAGCGAATTCTCTTCTACCTCTCTCGGGGTCAATGAAACTTCAGCCCCATCCATATTTGCAGGCCCAGAGGCCCAGAAATTTACGCCGAATTGAGCGCCACAGGCGATGACCAACGATTCCTGCCTAACGGAAAGTATCGGCATTAGTTCCCCACGGGATGAGTCCATAATCAAGACGCCTAGCAGACAGAAACTCTTGAAGGCAAAGACCGTTTCGCCACCTTCGCCACCGGGTGCCGCCTTGTGTTTTCAAATCGCGTGAACTATCTTTTGTAAGAGGGATCGAAGTCGCGGCGGATCGTTGCGGCCACCGAACAACCCAGCAGGAACTGGAATGTGTAAATCATGGTCAAGCCGCGCGTTGCTGGTTGATCTCTATGAACTCACCATGGCGGCCGGTTATTTTGAGCGCGCTGTGGACTGCCGCGCCACCTTTGAGCTTTTCGTCCGCCACCTGCCCCCCGAACGCGCTTACCTGGTTGCGGCAGGCATTGAGGATTCGCTCCAATATCTGGAGAATCTTCGCTTTTCGGACGAGGACATCCAATTTCTGAGAAGCCTGTCGGCCTTTCGCACGGTGTCGGACGGTTTTTTTGAGTATCTCCGGAAATTCCGCTTTACCGGCGATGTTCACGGAGTTCCAGAAGGCACTCTGGTTTTCGCCGGAGAACCGATCCTGCAGGTGACCGCGCCGATCGCGGAGGCGCAAATCGCGGAGACTTACCTGCTTTCGGTTATCAATTTTGAAACCCTGGTCGCCTCCAAAGCCGCGCGGGTGATTCATGCGGCGGGAGGGCGCCCCGTGCTCGAATTCGGCACGCGGCGGGCGCAAGGACCGGAAGCAGGCCTGCGCGCCGCTCGGGCTGCGTACGTGGGCGGGTGCGCCGCCACCTCCAACGTTGAAGCCGGGCGCCTTTACGGCATCCCGGTCGCCGGAACCGCCGCGCACTCCTGGACGCAGGTATTCCCCACCGAACGCGAAAGTTTTGCAGCGCTTCTCGACGTATTCCCGGACACGGGAGTTCTGCTGATCGACACTTACGACATGCTGGAGGGCGCAGAAACCGCAGCTACGCTGGGCAGGAAGTTCCCCGCCGTTCGCCTGGACAGCGGCAACTTGCTGGAAAACAGCCGGCAGGTTCGCAAGATCCTGGACGCCCACGGCTTGCAGGACACCAAAATCATCGCCAGCGGCGACCTCAACGAACACCGGATCGAAAAACTGGTGAAGGCTGGAGCGCCGATTGATTCTTTTGGCGTGGGCACGGAACTCGCGACCTCGCGCGATGTTCCGGCCCTGAGCGTCATCTACAAGCTGGTGGAAACCGAGCAGCAAGGCCGCGTGGAATATAAAGCCAAGTTCAGCGAAGAAAAGATTTACTTGCCGGGGCGCAAGCAGGTGTTTCGCTTCACGCAGGATGGCAAATACCATCACGACGTGATCGCGCGCGCCGAGGAAACTTATCCTAACGCATCGCCGTTGCTGGAGCCTTTGATGCGGGCCGGCAAACGCCTTCAAGCGCCGCGCAGCAGCGAGCAAATCCAGGCGCAAGCGCTCGCGAACCTTGGGCAACTCCCGGAGATGTATCACGCCCTGCGCGACGCGCCGCCCTATCCTGTCGAGTACAGTACAGCCCTCGAGCATTTGCTCGATGAATTTCGCGACCAATACCAGGCAGCTCAGAAGATTGCTGGCGGGGCCGGTAAAACCCGAAGGTCCGGGAGAAACAATGGCTGAGCCTGTGGTCTTTTTCGACGTGGATACCCAAGTGGATTTCATGCTTCCAAGCGGAAGCCTGTACGTGAAAGGCGCGGAGGAAATCGTGCCGAACCTGCGGAAGCTGATGGCCTATGCGCAGGCGCACCGTATTCCGGTCCTCTCTTCGGCGGACGCGCACCCGCCGGATGACCCTTCGTTCGCCCAGTGGCCTCCGCATTGTGTCGTGGGCACGCCGGGGCAGGAAAGAATTCCAGAAACTCGCCTGCCCAAGCCGTACACTGTTCCCAACCGTCCCGGCACGTTCACGCTCCCTGGCGCGTGGCCGGCGCAGATCATTATCGAGAAGCAGGAATACGACGCCTCAACCAACGCAAACTTCGACGCCATCCTGCAGGCCTTCGGCAAACGTCAATTCATTGTTTTTGGAGTTGCTACGGATTACTGCGTGCGCGACACCGCTTTGTCCCTGCTCAAAAAACGGTGCGAGGTCGAAATCGTGACCGACGCCATCAAGCCGATCAGCATTGAAGGTGGGCGCATGGCCCTCGAAGAGATGACTGCCGCCGGCGCCCGGCTGGTGAAGGCCGCCGAGGTTTGTAGTTAGCCGGTTGCTGAAAAACCCTCGGAACGATGTCATCCTGAGCGGAGCGAAGGATCTGCTTCATCTGTTTTCAGCAAGTAACAGCAGATGCTTCGCTGCGCTCAGCATGACGGGTCGCCTTCTTCAACAGCCTGTCAGAGGGTTTTGAGGTATGCGATAAGGTTGTTGATATCAGCTTTGGAGAGCTTGCCGCCAAAACCCGGCA
>DATKQU010000112.1:0-3516 GCA_035532595.1 Terriglobia bacterium
AGCAGGGCCATGCGAGCGTCATTCTCAATCTGGAAAGGAATCCCGAAGGCCTCCCGGCACCAGCGCTGCAAATCCAAGCTGGGTCCGTCATCATATTTGCGATTGGTCGAAGTGATCTTGCCCTTGGCGTGATCGGCCATGCCGCAAAAGCTCAATGCCAGGCCCGCGCATTCGCGTGCGGATACCTTGGTTTGGTTGAGAATGCGATGGAGAACGTTCGCGAGATCGGGAAGGAACGGACCCAGTCCAACGGCGCGGTCCGCGGCGATGGATTCGCGGCTGAGAATCTTGCGGTCCTCCACCAAGGCGCAGGTCGCATGAGTCCCGCCGAGATCAATCGCCAGAGCTTTCATGGTTCCTCTACCAGAGTGGGAATGCCGTGGATGCTGCGCAGCCTGGCGCTGAAACCTTCCGCAGCAATCGTGGCGTAGTCGTGCCCGGCGTCGCTCGGCCAGCAGGCCAGGAAGCTCAGCAGGGACTCACCCACGTTGGCGACGCGATGCGCTGTGTTCGGCGGAATGTAATGGAGACTGCCAGGCTTCATGGGCTCAAAGCGGGTCTTGCGGTCTTCATCCATCAGAATCAGGGCGCCCTTGCCCGCGAAGGTGAGATAGTATTCAGTTCGGCTTCGGTCGGCGTGGAAATGCCCTTTGGTCATGAAATACTCATCACCGACCACGCCAGGCTCGATCAAAGTTGTGCCCCAGAACAGCTCGCCTGGCTGGCCCTCCGGAGCGGGCAGGAAGGACTGAACTCGATAGATGAGTTGAGCGGGGTCCATGGCGAGGCGGACCGCTTCATCACGGAAAATGCCCTGGAGGTCCTTCGCGGTTCGCACCGTGTGCTGCACCCGGCTACCCAAAAGTTCACCGGTGTTTAAATCGACCGTAATCCCAATTTTCGGCAAGGAACCCATGCTGATGGTTACCGTAGCTTGATGAAAAGAACTTGGGACAGGCAAATTTCCTTGTGCAAGTACAAGACTACACTTGCTTTCGAAGGCCGTCAATCCGTGTTGTGAAAGAAAGCAGGCACAGCGATCATTTTTTTAGAGTGAATATTGAGAAACAAGCGGATATTATGTCCCTTAATTTGGGTTCCGGCAGCGGACGATTTGGAGCGCTTGATTCAATCCCGAGGAAAAGGAGAACCATCGTGACCACGACAAGGCGGAAGTTTTTGCGCGACATGGGACTGGGATTGGGGGCGACCACGGTCCTGGTGGCTGCGCCCGGCATGGCCGTCGCCGAAGAAGCAGCTCCCGGCAACCCGCAAACCTCCACCGACTTTGCGGACACCAGTTATGCCGCTGTAGATTTCCGCTATTCTCCCTTGTCGTTTCAGACGGCGATTTGCTTTCCTGACGATCACCACAAAAGTCTGGTCGGCAACCACGGCGAGATGCGCTACGGGCATCCCGGCCTGGGGTTCGACATTGATTATTTTCCCGAGGTGGTGGAGTTTTCACTGGAGGGCATGGAGACGAATGAGGTCAAATCGCAGAAGCTCAATGACCCGAATGTTCCGATCGTGTACACGCGAATCGATCGTCCGGCAGCGTTTTTGGAGCTGACTGCATTCGCGACCAACCGGGCGGACGAAGGCCGCGTTGACAACGTGATTTTGGAAGTCGCCCCGCGCACCCGGCATGCCTTGCACGCAGTCCCGCTTGTCACGATACGAACGAAGCGGGAAATCAAACTTCAAAAAGGCGACGGCCATACCATCCTGCGCCTTGGCCAGGATCAAGCGCCTCCGTTCATGGTTGTGGACGCACCCCTGACCCCGGGCCGGAACGGAGTCATCTTCCAGTCGTTCACCCTCAAAGTAGGTTTTGCGGCGACCGACCTTCCCTTTCGCTTCTTCTTCCGCTTTCCGCAAGATGGCCAGAGCTACGACAAGCTCGCGGAAGGTCTTTCTCATCCCGATCAACTGCTCGCCGAGGCCCGAGACTATTGGCAGAATTGGAAGCCCTTTGGAAGACCCGTCTCCTGGCAGCTTCCGGGAAGCCACGGAAAGTTTCTGGCTGCCTGCGCGCGCAACATCCAGCAGGCCCGTGAAGTGCGGGACGGGCACCTCACGTTCCAGGTTGGCCCCACGGTCTATCGAGGACTTTGGTTTGCTGACGGCAATTTCATTTTAGAGGCGGCGCGATACCTTGGCTACGATGCTGCCGCGCAGCAGGGCCTGGAAACCGAATGGACACGGCAGCAGCCTGACGGCAGCCTCGTCGCGGGCGCGGGGCGCGAACACTGGAAAGATACCGGCATCGCCATGTTTACGCTGGTGCGGCAGGCAGAACTCAGCCAGGACTGGAGCACTTTCCGCAAGATGCAGCCCCAGGTGTTGCACGCCATCCAGTTCCTGAAGAATCTTTGCGACGAAGCAAGAAAGGGCGACAGCATCAATGGAAAGTACGGCCTGCTGCCGCCGGGCTTCGGTGACGGGGGACTGGGAGGCATCCGGCCGGAGTTCACCAATACCATCTGGGCTCTGGCGGGCTTGAAGGCCGTGACGCAGGCAGCGCGCCGGATTCACCTTGCAGGGTTTGAATCCGCGGAAGAGTTCTACCGGCAATTGCGCGCTTCATTTTTTGCCGCTGCCCGCCAGGAGATGCGGCGCCACCCGGACGGCTTTGAATACCTGCCCATGCTCATGAAGGAAGACCCGGCATGGTCGGCACCCGATCCCTGGGATCGTCCCCGGCCGCAGGCCGCTCAGTGGGCGCTTTCCCAAGCGATCTACCCGGGGCTGGTGTTCGAGAAAAACGATCCGATCGTGCAAGGGCACATTCGCTTGATGCAGGCCTGCTCGCAGGAGGACATCCCTGCGGAGACGGGTTGGCTGCCCCACGGGGGGGTCTGGAACTACAATGCGGCCTTCGTGGCCCACGTTTATCTTTGGGCGGGGGTCAAAGACTGGGCGGTCCGCACCTTCACCGGCTTTTTGAATCACGCCTCGCCGCTTTACTGCTGGCGGGAGGAACAGCCTCTCCGAGGAAGTCTGACGGCTGGTTACATTGGTGATATGCCTCACAACTGGGCAAGCGCTGAATGCATTCTCTATCTTCGCCACTTGCTGGCGCTCGAAGACGGCGACGATCTGCGCCTCGTTGACGGCATCGGGGAGGCTGAACTGGCCGCCCATGAGCCCCTGAAGCTTGCCGAGTCGCCGACGCGTTTCGGCCGAATCAGCATGGATCTCGAGCCTTCCAACCATGACACGGGCTGGCGGCTGAAATTCCAGAGGGCCTCGGGACCCGTTCCGGCGTCCATTCGAGTGCCAGCGAAGCTCGGCTCGCGTTTTCAATTCAGCCAAATTACCGGAGCGCAAGCGCGTCGCGAGGGGAATGTCATCCTCGTCACCCCCACCGCCACTTCTTGGGAGGTTGTTTGGAAGTCTTGAGACGATCCCTCAAAAGTGGCGCCAAGATATCTTGATTCTCGCCCGAACTGTTTACCTTGGGCTCGATGACGTGGGCATCGCAAGTGCCGCCAGTCCGTCCCAGGCGATACC
>DATKQU010000113.1:0-2607 GCA_035532595.1 Terriglobia bacterium
GATTTTTCGACCGCAGTAAAGCTGGCGAGTGAAGTTCTGGCTGTTTGCGGCGAAATCTTTCCCTCCACGCTTGCGGATGTCCACCTGCAAGCCCTGCTGGCCGATGGCCGGCGCGTTGAAGGGGAAACACGCATTCATAAAACCAAAGTTCCGATTCGCCGGTTGTCGATTGTCCCGGCGCGTTGCCGGCCCTTGCCGGAAACCCTTAAGGCCCTTGAGCAAGCGGATCTGATTACCCTCGGGCCCGGGTCTCTTTATACTTCGCTGCTTCCCAATCTGCTGGTTTCCGGCATCCCACAGCGGATTGTGCGTTCGAAGGCGACGAAGATTTACATCGGCAATTTGATGACCCAGCCCGGCGAGACCCGAAGTTATACGGTTGCCGACCATCTCGAGGCTATCGTGCAGCATGCGGGTCAACCCCTTTTCGATTACGTGGTCCTGAACAACCGGGCGTTTCCACCTTCCATGCGCAAGCGCTACGCTGCTGAACGCGCTGAGCCGGTCGCTCACGATCTTGAGCGAGTTCGCGCCTTGGGTACCTTCCCGGTTTGTGCTTCTTTGCTTCTCGCGGAAGACGGTGTGGCGCGCCATGATTCAGACCGGCTGTCGCGCTTGTTGCTGAAGCTTGCCGCGCGGCCAGCCCGCCGCCAAGCAAGTCCCGCTTCCCGCAAGTGAAATGGCCGAAGTCTAGTGTCATGTCTCCGAAGTTCGTTTACAAAAAGGCCTCACGCAAAGGCGCCAAGCCGCAAAGGACGCAAAGCACTTACGAGCGGTCTGCCCGTTTGGAGGCAGAACAACTTGTTCAAAGAATTTGAGAGACACGACACTAGCAGGTTGCTGAAAAAACACTCGCGCGCTTGTGTCCAGCGAACATCGCTTTCGAACCTGAATACTTTGCGGCCTCTCTCGGTTTCCATCGTTGTGCCTCAGCCTCGGAGCTTTCTCCAGCCAGCCGCCGTAACGCTGATCGTAACATAGTTGCGGCGCCGGCCGGCGCCCGCCGGCGATTTTGCAGAACCGCGCGCAGCATTTCACACCCGGAAACTTGCCTTTCAGGCGGTTCCATTTTCATTTGGACCAGGGAAGGGTTTATGCAAGAAATGTTCTGCTATAATAATTTCGATGGCCGAAGCAGGCGTCCGGTGGGGAACGCCGAGCGAGAGCTTGGCGGCGATTCCAGCCAAGAATTCTCACCTTTTGTTCCCAGGCCCCTGAAATTAAGCGTAAGGCAGCAGCGCCGTCAATGATATCCCGACTTAAGTCGTGGAGAGTGAGTCCGGGCTGGAGGCATCATTTCTGCAGTAACTTTTTCGAGGAATTCGATGGGAACGACTGATGTGGCCTTAAAAGCAAAGCGTGCTCCTTCCTCGCGGGAGAGAGGGGTTAACGATCTTAGCATTCAAGTCGCCACGGTCAACGGTTCGGGGAGCCAGACCGCCAATTCGGTACTGTTGAGATCGATTTTTCAGATGGGAATTCCGGTTTCCGGAAAGAACTTGTTCCCATCGAATATTGCCGGGTTGCCAACGTGGTTTACCATCCGGGCGTCCAAGCACGGCTACCTCGCCCGCCGCAAGGAAATTGATTTTCTCGTCGCAATGAACCCGGAAACCGCCGAGGAGGACGTGATGTCCCTCGGACCCGGCGCGAGCGTTGTTTACGACGAAAAGTTCAACCTCCAGCGGCTTCGGGATGACGTGATTTTTTATCCCGTGCCTTTTGATGAGCTGGTCGCCCCGGTTTGCCCCAACGCCAAGCTGCGGAAGCTCGTCCGGAATATGATCTACGACGGGGCGCTGGCCAAGCTGCTGGGCATCCCCATGGAGGAAATTCGGGCGGCGCTCACGAAGCAGTTCAAGAAGAAGCCCAGCGCCGTGGACCTGAACTTCAAGGCGGCGCAAGTGGGCTACGAGTATACCGAGAAGAACCTGCCGAAGCGCGGCCGCTTCTATCTGGAGCGGATGGATGCAACGCGCGGAAAGATTATCATTGACGGCAACTCGGCCGCCGCGCTGGGCGCGGTGTTTGCGGGGGTCACGGTATGCACCTGGTATCCCATTACCCCTTCTTCTTCCCTGGCGGAAGCCCTTGCTGAATATCTGAAACGTTTTCGAATCGACCCCGAGACCGGCAAGGCGACGTTCGCCATCGTGCAGGCGGAGGATGAGCTGGCCGCCATCGGCATGGCGATTGGCGCGGGCTGGGCCGGCGCGCGGTCCATGACGGCGACTTCCGGTCCGGGCATTTCGCTCATGGCGGAATTCACGGGCCTGGGCTACTATGCCGAGGTTCCCGCCGTGATCTTTGACATCCAGCGCGTAGGCCCTTCCACAGGGCTGCCCACCCGCACCGCTCAGGGTGACATTCTGAAGAACGCTTATCTTTCCCACGGAGACACCAAGCACCTGATGCTGATTCCTTCCTCCGTGGAGGAATGCTTCACCATGGCGATGGAAGCGTTTGATTTGGCGGAGGAATTCCAGACCCCGGTCTTCGTGATGAGCGATCTGGATTTGGGCATGAACAATTGGATGTCCGATCCTTTCCCCTACCCGGAAAAGCCCCTGAACCGCGGCAAGGTGCTGACCGCCGAGGACCTGGAGC
>DATKQU010000114.1:0-5885 GCA_035532595.1 Terriglobia bacterium
CATCACAAGAGTTACATTATTGAGGCCAAGGGCAGCGGGCTCGCCTTCTTCGACTACGACAACGACGGTTGGATTGATATTTATCTGACCAACGGCACGCGCCTGGGAGAGACTTGGCCTCCGGGTAAAGCTCCCACCACCCACCTTTACAAGAACAACCGCGACGGGACTTTCACCGACGTCACGGAGCACTCCGGCCTGGCCCGCACCGGGTGGCAAACCGGAGTGTGCGTGGGCGACTACGACAACGACGGATGGGATGATTTGTTCCTGACCTTCTGGGGCCACAATGTGCTATTCCACAACAACGGGGACGGGACTTTTACCGACGTCACCAAGAAGGTGGGGCTTTATCAGGAACAGGTGCGGTGGGGATCGGGCTGCACGTGGATCGACTACGACCGCGACGGATCGCTCGACCTCTTCATCGCCAATTATATTGTGCTGGATATCAGCAAGGTTCCCGCCCCCGGCCAGACGGAATACTGCCAATGGAAAGGCGTTCCGGTGATGTGCGGGCCGCGCGGCTTGCCGGGCGGATACAACATCCTTTTCCATAACAACGGCAACGGAACGTTCACGGACGTTTCCGGGAAAGCCGGCATTCTGAAGCCCGGCCCTCGGTACTCGATCACCGCGACCGCCTACGATTTTGACAACGACGGCTGGCCGGATATTTACGTCTCGGTGGATTCCGAGCCGAGCATCCTGTTCCATAACAAACACGACGGCACCTTTGAAGATATCGGGGTGATCGCCGGATGCGCCTACAACGAAGACGGGCAGGAGCAGGCGGGCATGGGCGTGGGCGTGGGGGATTACGACTGCGACGGGTGGTTCGACATTTTTAAGACGAACTTTTCCGACGACACTTCGGACCTCTATCACAACAACGGCGACGGCACCTTCACCGACGTCACCTTTATGGCCGGGGTTGGCCGGGACACCCAGGATGTGAAATGGGGATGCGGCTTTGTGGACTACGACAACGACGGCTGGCCGGACGTCTTTCAAGTGAACGGCCACGTTTATCCGGAAGTCGAAAAGCTGAACATGAGCCAAACGTTCAAAGAACCTCGGGTGGTTTATCACAATCTGGGCAACGGCAAATTCGAGGACGTTTCAAAGCAGATGGGCCCGGGAGTCACCGTGCCCTATTCCAGCCGGGGCTGCGCGTTCGGCGATTACGACAATGACGGCGATATCGATGTGCTGATTCTGAACATGAACGATCTGCCATCTCTACTTCGCAACGACGGCGGAAACAAGAACAACTGGATCAAGGTCAAATTGATCGGAACCCAATGCAACCGCACCGCCATCGGGGCTCGCGTTCGGGTGGTGACGGGGAAGCACGCGCAAATCGACGAGGTTCACAGCGGGACCAGCGTGATGTCGCAAAGCGACCTTCGCTTGCATTTTGGAATCGGACAAGCCAAGAAGATCGACCTTCTCGAGGTGAAGTGGCCCACCACGCAGAAAATTGAAAAGTTCACGGACCTCGACCCCAACCAGATCCTGACGATCCGGGAAGGCCATGGCATCATCAAGAAAGTGAAACCCGGAACCATATCTGCCTAAACGGCAACAGGCCCGCAGAGACGGAGGTCTGGTGCAATCACGAATCCAATCAAAACAGGTAAAGAAAGCGCGGGAACGGCGGACGGCTAGCGGCCCGGGTCAGGAGTGGGAGGAACCACTCTGGCGCAAGCACGCCGCGAGCCGGAGGGCAGCTTGGTGGCTGTGCGTGGCCTTTGTGTGCGCTTGTTGGGCCGGAGGCGGCAACCTGGCTTCCGCCGCCGCCCAGGAGACGGTTCCGCCGGACGCGACCCCCAGCATCATTAGCGTCGAACCCTCGGAGGCCCAACCGGGCGCCCGGGTGACGCTGACCATTGACGGCGAACGCTTCGCCACGGGCGCCTACGTCTCGTTTTCCGATCCGGCAATTCACGTCCTGGCCACGCGGCGGCTGAGCGGCAAACGCCTGGAAGTAGATGTGGCGATTGGCGACAAAGCTCCGCCCGAGGCGGTCCGCCTCTACGTTGCGAATCCAGCCGGGACCTCCGGAGAAAGCGTTTTTGCCATCGCTTCCGGCACGCCGACCGCGATGCAACCGCCTGCCTCCACTTCCGGCTCGCCAACTGCGGCGGAACCCCCTGCGCCTGCGCCAGCGTTGCCAACTGCGGCACAACCGCCGGCGTCCTCGTCCGGCGCGCCAACCGCGACTCTGCCTCCTGAGTCCGAATCAGGCGCGCCAACCGCGGCGGAGCCCGTTGCGGCAGCAGCGGCAGCGCCCGAAGTTTCCAAGGTTGACCCGGCTCATGTTGCCGCCGGCAACAAGGCAAGCATCAAGGTGACGGGCAAGAAATTCGTCAAGGGGGCCAAAGTCGCCTTTGCGAATCCCGGGATTCGCGTGCTGGGGACGGACTTCAAGAAATCAACCCAGTTGGTTGCCGAGATCGAGGTTGCGTCCAATGCTGCGACGGGCAAGACCAGCCTGTTTGTGGTGAATCCCGACGAGAGCGAGGTCGAGACCAGCTTTGAGGTCACGGCCGCAAGCTCGACCTCCTCCAAACCCAGCAGCCAGAAGGCGGCCACGGGCGCCGCGGCCAATACCAAAAGCCAGAGCTTCAGCGTGATGAACCTCGGCGACGCGATCAGCATCCTTCAAAATCCCAACAAGCCGCGTGGCACGCTGGTCCTGGCGGGCGGAAAGCTGACCTATCAGGAAGCCGGGAAGGACGTCTTTGTTGCGGGGCCGGGTGAGGTCAAGGAAGTCGCTCCCAACATCCTCTTTGGCTTCAATACCAGCACGTTCCATATTATTCTCAGTTCCGGCAAGACGTATAACTTCGTCGCCGCGTCCCTGATGCCGTCCGATACCGCCTCCATTGTCACCGCGCTGCAGCAGGCTTTCCCCTGACGGAGCGGGCCACGCCTGCGGTCCTTCCGATCTTCCCGCGCGCACCCCTGGTTTGGAGGTGGGTCAATTTGGAGTCGTAGTGGCGAGTTTACCTCGCCATGCGGCGGCATAAAGCCGGCTCTACGTCAAAATGACCCACTACCTGGTTTTGGGGCCGAGTTCCGGTGTGCTATAGTTAAGAATGTTCTCATATCTTCTTTAAGTTCAAGGGGTTCTCCCGTGAAGCGCTACGGCGAGCATCGTTTTCCAGGGAAGCTTTTTGTCGTCGAAGGGATCGACGGTTCCGGCAAGTCCACGCAACTGAGCTTGCTCCATCAATGGTTACGGGCTGAAGGGTATGGCACCGTCTTCAGTGAATGGAATTCTTCCCCGTTGGTGCGAGATACGACGCGGCGGGGCAAGAAGAAGAAGATGCTCACCCCGGCGACCTTCTGCCTGATTCACGCCACCGATTTTGCCGACCGCATGGAACACAATATCATCCCCCTGCTGAAGGCGGGGGCCGTGGTGTTGTGTGACCGTTATATCTACACGGCTTTTGCGCGGGACGTCGTGCGCGGGATGGACCCGACGTGGGTGAGGGAGCTTTATGCTTTTGCCGTCAAGCCTACCGCGGCGTTTTATTTCCGCACGCCCCTGGAGGTGGCCATGAACCGGCTGATTAACGGGCGCAACGGCTTTAAGTTCTACGAGGCTGGCATGGACCTCGAACTGAGCGGAGACCCTGTGGAGAGCTTTGAACTATTCCAGGGCCGTATCCTCGAGGAATACGAGAAGATGATTCCGGAGTTTGACCTGACCGTGGTGGATGCTACGCGGCCGATCGAGGAACAGCAGGCCCAGATGCGGCAACAGGTAAAAGCGAAACTGGCCCAGGCCAAGCGACTGAGGGTAGCGCCTTGAGAGAAACCTATGGCGTGCTTCTGCCGGAAATGAAGCTGGATAACCTCCCGGGCAAGCTGATCGTGATCGAAGGCACCGACGGGGTGGGACGCTCGACCCAGATCCGCCTTCTCAAACCCTGGCTCGAACAAGGCGGCCACGCGGTTGTGGATACCGGGATGACCCGCTCCAAGCTGGCTTCAGGAGGCATCAAGCAGGCCAAGCAGGGCCACACGCTGGGCCGGGTCACGCTGAATCTGTTTTACGCCACCGACTTCGCAGACCGCCTGGAAAACGATATCATTCCGGCTTTGCGCGCAGGGTTTGTGGTTTTGACCGATCGCTACATCTATTCCTTGATCGCCAGGGCGGTCGTCCGGGGAATCGACCCTTCCTGGATTCGCACCGTTTACAACTTTGCCCTGATCCCGGATGCAGTTTTCTACCTCCGCATCGGAGTGGACGATCTTCTCCCGCGCGTGGTGTTTTCGACGGGATTTGACTATTGGGAATCCGGCATGGACCTGCATCCGAGTGAAGACATGTACGAGAGTTTCCGGAAGTATCAGCCGGCGCTCCTGGCGGAGTTTGACCACCTGGCCGAGGAGTACCGCTTTGAAGTGATTGACGCCAGCCGGGATGTTCCGGCCGTCTTTGAGGACCTCCGGGCTGGGATTACGCGCGTCCTGGCAGATAAGGAACAGACGCCGCCCGTCTCCGTTCCCACCCAGGCCGCCCGGGAGGTGCTGGAATCCCAAGAATCATCCGCCGCGGGCAGCAATGGGGCGGGGAGCTAAGAGCGCTATTCAGGCATGGATGAACACCGCGGAGGGAGCGGCGATGATCCGGCTGACCCAGTCCTTGGTGCGCTGGAGATCGGTCTGATCTGCGGTGGCTTCCAAATACTTTCCTTCCAGCTTCACCTTTAAAACACGATTCCTGAGGATCAGCCTTTCAATCTCCAACGCTAAATCCATGTGATCCCGCAGGAAGTCAGGGTCGGCGATCATTGCAATGACCGTTTCCTCGAACACTACCAAATCGTGCCAATGGCCGAGATGTTTCTGAAGGTTCCGAAGCCAGATCAGCGCTTCCGGGCTGCCGGGGACACCGAAAGCATGAACGACCTCCACCAGGTACCGCAGGCGTTTGGCGGCAATCCGCATGCGGTGGAGGACGGGCGCCTCCGGCTTGCGCCGGGAGCACGCCATCTGCTCTTCCAGCGCTTCCCACATGGTCTTTAGATTTTCGCCGATGTGCGCGTAGAACTGCTCCACGCTGGGGGTTGGCGCGCCGGAATGGTGATCCACGCTCTCGCCTGCCGGGAAGGGGCCTCCGTGTCCCAATAAGTATTCCTTCATGCGCACGTAGAGCTCCGAGAGATTTGCCCGGGTAAGCTTGCGGAGCGCTTTTTCGAATGTCGCCGCGCGGCGCGTGATGAGGTATTGGCGGATGGCTCGCCTGGCTTCCCGGTGGGCTGTCCGTTTACGGGCGAGCGCCGCGTCCACGCGCTCCAGCAGCATATCGCAGTTGCGAACTTCCGAAAGCGAACTTCGGCAGCGCCTCAGCCGCCGGCGCAGCTTGCGAATTTCTCGCGGCCGCGGCGAAGGGAAGATCAGGTCGAGCACCTGCTGCAAGCGGCGCGTGGCGACTCGCAAATCGTGGACTGCCTCAGGGTTGTCACCCTGCAACACCTTGGGTTCAAGGGAGACGCAGCGGTCAAGCTGCTTCATGGCGAGGCCGCACACGCGAGTCCACTCCTGGGGGAGGCCGCTGCTTGGGCGGGACTTCTTTCTTCGGCTGGGGGCTTGCAGTTCGTGAATTGCATCGCCGTTCGAATCTGCGGACCGGGCGCTGCGCGCCTCCGCAAGAGGGTCGGCCAGCGCGTTCCGTTGCCCCGAATGGTTCGAGTCAGCCATAGGTATTACTTCCATTGGGCGCCTCTTCGCCGGCGCCGCAAGAGGGAAGCCCTTGACGTAGTTTTGCCTTGAGGCCATCACGCCCTATCCCGCAGGATCACTTGATCTTGATAAGAACAGTCTACCGGCAAAACGGGACGACCACAATGCCCTTGAGGGGG
>DATKQU010000115.1:0-10157 GCA_035532595.1 Terriglobia bacterium
TCCGGCTAGGGAGGCGGCGCCTGTGGAACCGGCTCGGTGGGAGCTTGCGGTGAAGCTCTACCGGGCAATCTCGGAGGACTTTTGAAAAAAGCGCTGATTACCGGAATCTCCGGACAAGACGGAAGCTATCTTGCTGAGTACCTGCTGGACCTCGGCTACGAGGTTTGGGGGCTGGTGCGGCGTGAGCCCGCCGCGTTGCGCTGGCTGGAGCAGATTGCTCACAGAATTGAATTTGTGTATGGCGACCTCCGGGATGGAGAATCCCTTGCCGTCGCCTTTCAAAAGGCTTGGCCGGATGAGGTTTACAACCTGGCGGCGCAGGTCTTTGTCCCCACCAGTTGGGAGTGCCCGGCGGAAACCTTCGACATCAACGTTGGAGGGTTTGCGCGCCTTTTGCAGATCGTCGAGCGCCAAAAGCCGGATACGCGCGTCTATCAGGCCTCGACGTCGGAAATGTTCGGCAATGTCGGCGCGATGTGCACCGAGCAGACTCCTTTTCGCCCGATGTCTCCTTACGGTACCTCCAAAATGGCCGCCCATCGCCTGGCGGAAGTGTATCGCAACCGGGGGCTCTTCGTGCTGGGGGGCATTTTGTTCAACCACGAATCGCCGCGGCGCGGACCGGAAATGGTGACACGAAAAATCACCCGTGCGGCGGCGCGCTGGGTTTTGGGCGACCGAACGAAGCTCAAGCTGGGCAATCTGCAGTCGCGGCGTGATTGGGGATTTGCGGGAGATTATGTGAAGGCGATGCATTCCATGCTGCAACAGGATACTCCAAAGGATTACATCGTCGGCACCGGCGTGTCTCATAGTGTAGAGGATTTCCTTCTCCAGGTCTTGATTGAACTTCGAACGCTCTGCCCCGAGGAGGACGTTCCGCGCACGATCGAAGACTGGGTCGAGGTGGACCCCCAATTCTTGCGGACTGGGGAGATTCATGACTTGAGGGCCGATGCCTCCGCGGCTCGGAAAGAGCTTGGATGGCAACCGGCAGTGGATTTTTCGCAACTGGTGAAGATGATGATCGAAGCTGACCTGGCTTCCGCCCGCGAGGTCATGGGAACGAGGGCCGTGGGCTAAGCGGAGCAGGGAAAGGGCTTTGGCATGAAGGCCGAGAAAATTTCCATCACGATTTCCCCGGGTGGACAAATTGCAAAGGCTTACCCTCGGTCCAAGGGTGGTAGCTCCTGGCAAAACGAATGCGCTGGTTGAGCGGCGGGTGGCTATAAAGCCAGAACACGATGAAAGTGCTGGGATCGGGATCGGCAAGGTCCTGTTCGCCCAGGATTTGAAAAGCCCGCGCTTCAGCGGCATCCGGGTCCGGAACAACTCCATAGGTAACTTCCAGCGCGAACTGGTCGGCTTGGTGCTCGTAATGGCGTGAAACGCCGTTGACGGCCGGGGAAGCGAAGAAACTGAGCGCCGTCAGCACCATCAGCATCACAGGCAAGGATGCCAGGTCGCCTTCGCTCTCGATTCCGGTGCGATTGCCGAACCGCCTGAGCAGTCTCCTGACGCCCACAAACCCCATCGCGATCAAAGCGAGCGCGATCAGTTCAATCAGGACAAATTCCTTCAGGATGTGGTGGAGGACATAGTGGCCCGTCTCGTGCCCCAGCACCAACAAGGTCTCGTCGTCCGTCAGCTTTTGGAGAGTGTTGTCCCAGACCACCACGCGCTTGCTTTTCCCGAGCCCGGAAACATAGGCATTAATGGTTCTTGTTTTGGAGCTGGCATTCATCTCCAGCATTCGCGAGCGGGGAATCTCCAGGCCGGCGCGGTCCAGCATCTCTTCGATCCGGGCGACCAAGGCGGGATGCGCGGTCTGGAGCGGGGTGAACTTGAAGAACAGTGGCTCGACCGCAAACGGTTCGATGAACATCAGGAACAGGGTTACGGGAATGGTGACCGCCCAGAAGTAGAACCACCAGCGCCGCGGACTGCGCCGCACCACGGCATAAAAGATCCAGACCAGAAACGTGCCGACCAGAACCAGCAGCGCCAGATTCTTGCCCCAGTCCCCGGCCCAGGAGACGAAGCCCTGGTTCGAGAGGCCAAACTTGTGTTCGATGACATAGTCGGAATAAAAATCGAAAGGGAACTCGAGCAGTTGCACCGTCACAAAGAACAAGGGCGCAAACAGGAGACATTGCAGGAAGTGGCGGCGGGAACGGCGGCGCGCCCAATCCCGGAAAGCGACGGCGATCCGCGCGCGCCAAAGGAGGAAATAAACCAGCAGGGCAAGCGCCACGCCCGCAAAATAAAGGGCGTAGCGGGTGCGCGAATAGGCAATGGCTTCGGCTTTTTTCTGGGCCGGGAGTTCGTATCCCTCGGGAGGCGGAGCCAGGCGAGCCTCCGCCGGAGCAACCTGTTCTGCCTTGGGTTCGGTCCCCTGGGGGGCGAGCCGGGGAGCCGCGCTCCAACCGTTCGCATCAAAGCAAAACAGCATTAGGATCAGGGGAACCGTTAACCAAAAGCAGGTTTTCATCAGACTCGGGGCAACACAATGCCCTTCTGTGCCTGGTATTTGCCCTTCTTGTCTTTATAGGACGTTTCGCAGATTTCGTCGGACTCAAAAAACACGATCTGGCACAGCCCTTCATTGGAATAGACCCGCGCCGGAAGGGGCGTGGTGTTGGAAATCTCCAGCGTGACGAACCCTTCCCACTCGGGCTCCAAAGGAGTCACATTCACGATAATCCCGCACCGCGCGTAGGTCGACTTCCCCACGCAGATGGTCAGAATGCTGCGCGGAATCTTGAAGTACTCCACAGAGCGGGCCAGGGCGAATGAATTGGGAGGAACAATACACACCGCCCCCTGAAATTCCACAAACGAACGCTCATCAAAATGCTTGGGATCCACGATCGTGCTATTGACGTTGGTAAAAATCTTGAACTCGTCGGCAACGCGCAGGTCGTATCCGTAAGAAGAAAGCCCGTAGGAGATCACCCCTTCGCGGACCTGACTCTCCGCAAACGGCGAAATCATTTCGTGTTCGCGAACCATACGACGAATCCAGTGGTCACTTTTAACGGCCATTAGTTCTCCCTTGCTTGGAATCTGGCAACTCGGCGGGGCAAGCCCCGCGGCTTGGGTCCTAGAAGCATACAGCGCTTGGCATCATAATACAGGAGAAAACAACTTGACAACGCCCGAGGGGATTTCTAGGATAAAATCCTGTATTTTCAGGAGGTTCCTGTGATCAAGCTCGATCTCGTCAATGATGTGGTCAATCGGACCGGCATTACCAAAACCAAAGCTGAAACGGCTGTGGAGACTGTATTTGAGTCAATGAAGAAAGCCTTGGCCAGAGGTGAGCGGATAGAGTTGCGGGGCTTCGGGGTGTTTAACGTGAAACCTCGCAAAACCGGCATCGGCAGAAATCCCCGGACTGGCGCGGAGGTTCATATCCTGCCCGGGAAGGCCGTCCGTTTCAAACCTGGCAAGGAGCTCCAGTCTCTTCCCTAAAGATACCTGGCGTACGGCTCCGCGGGCGCATACGCCTCTCAAGTGACGCTAATGGTTCGACTTTCGAGTCTCAAGGCGTTTTCTACATAAGGTTCATGGGGTCCATATCGATCATCAGGGAGTGGGCCGGGACGCCGAGTTGTTCGCACTCGTCGGCCAGGCGGCGCAGAAGCGCATTCAGCCTTGCCCGCGAGGCCGCTTTGAGCAGAAACTGGATGCGGTAAAGCTTCTCGATTCTTGCCAGCGGCGCAGGCCCGGGTCCCATGATTCTTATCCCGCGCGCCAAACTTTCCTGCCGCCTAAAAAAGTTCCCGACTTCTTTGGCAATCCGTGTGGCCTCCTCAAGCCTTTTGTCCTGGGCGATGACGTTCGCGAGCGCCGCGGTGGGAGGGTAGTGCATCAGGCGCCGGAACTGGATCTCCTTTGCATAGAACCGGGTGAAGTCCTGTTGGGCTGCCAGGCGAATCGCATAATGCTCGGGGTAGAACGTTTGCACCAAAACGCGCCCTGGAGAGTCGCCGCGGCCGGCGCGGCCAGCGGCCTGGGTGAGGAGCTGGAAAGTTCTCTCCGCCGCTCGAAAATCCGGCAGGGCCAGCGAGGTGTCGGCGGAAACCACCCCCACCAGCGTAACCTCGGGGAAATCGTGTCCTTTGGCAATCAACTGGGTCCCGACCAGGATATCGATTTTCCCTTCTCTAAAATCTGACAGAATCTTGAGGTATTGGCCGGGGCGGCGGGCCGCGTCGCGGTCGAGCCGGGCCACGCGCGCCTGAGGGAACATCTCAGCGAGTTTTTGCTCCAGCTTTTCCGTTCCCTCGCCGACGTAGTGGAGATATTCGCTGCCACAGGCCCGGCACCGCGAGGGGACGGAAGCCTGGTAGCCGCAATAATGGCAGATCAGGCGCTTTTCGTGCCGGTGGTAGGTGAGCGAGATCGAACAATTCACACAACGTTCGGTTTGCCCGCAACTTCGGCAGAGCAGGAACCAGGAGTAGCCGCGCCGGTTCAGCAGGAACATCGTCTGCTTTCCGGAGCGAAGCTGCGCCTCGACCTCCTCCTTCAGGCGGCGGGAAATCGGCGCTTGCGTGTGGGTCTCGCGAAACTCTTCCCTCATATCCACGATTTCCACGCTCGCCAGCGGGCGGCCGCCCACCCGCTCGCCGAGCGTCAAAAGCTGATACTTCCCTTTTTGAGTGTTGGCGTAGCTTTCGAGAGACGGCGTGGCGGAGCCCAGGACGACCAGCGCTTTGGCCAACCGGGCGCGCACGACCGCGACATCCCGGCCGTGGTAGCGAGGCGTCTCCGCCTGCTTATAGCTGGTCTCATGTTCTTCATCCACAATGATCACGCCGAGATTTTCCAGCGGCGCAAAAACCGCTGACCGCGTTCCCATCACCACCCGGACTTCACCCCGGCGCGCCCGCCACCAGGCTTCATGGCGTTCATTTGCGCCCAGGCCGCTGTGCAGCACCGCCAAGGTGTTTCCGAAGCGGGATAGAAACTGCTGGTGAATGGCCGGCGTCAAGGCGATTTCCGGCACCAGCATCAGGGCGGCCCGGCCGGATTCCAGGGCGCGCTCGATCAGGCGCAGATAGACCTCGGTCTTGCCGCTTGCGGTGATGCCATGGAGCAAGGCAACGCTAAACTTCCGGCGATCGAGACGCTCGGCCAGCACGTCGATCGCCTGCGCTTGCAGGGTGGTCATGGTAGGGGGAGGTTCGTACACAGGGGCGAATTCGGGCCCGGCCAGAGCCCCATCGCCGAATTCCACAAGACCTTGCCGCTGCAACTTTTTTAAGTGAGCGAGGGAGGCTCGCGTTGCCTTCAAGAGCATGCGATGGTCGTTTGTCTCTCCGTCGTGCTCGAGGGCTTCAATGATGCGGCAGGCCACCGGGGACAGGTGGTGTTCGGCGGGCCCCAAGGGTCCTGCCAACCTGACGGAAAGCACTTTTCTCTGGCCGCGCGAGCGTTCGGCTTGCGAGAGAACCAGGAGGCGGTCATCGATCGCCTGGGGGACAAGTTCCGGAGAAAGCTTATCGAACTTCCGGCGCAGAGCCTCGACGCTCAAGCCGGGGTGCTCATCCACATGCCGGAGCAGGCTGGCTTCCGCGCTTTGCCGGGTTTCGCCGAGAAGGCTTCCGGCCATTTTCTCCAGTTTTTGACGCCCCGCCTCGGTCAACTGAACCAGACGCACCTTGCGAGTCTCAGAGCGCAGGGGCAGCATGGCCCGGAAGACTTCGCCGAGCGGCGCCAAATAGTATTCGGAGATCCATAGTCCCAGGGTCAAAAGTTCCGGCGCGAGGACCGGTTCGGGATCGAGCACGCGCAGGATTTCCCGCACCCGGATGCCGGAGGGAAGGGGTGGCGCCAGTTCAAGCGCGATGCCGATGACGCGACGGGTGCCGAGCGGAACCAGAAGACGCTGTCCCACTCGCACCTCGAGTGACTCCGGCGCCGAGTAAGTGAGCGGATGCCGGATCGCAGCCAGAACCGCCACATGGATTAGGTTAGTCGCCGCGTGCCGGCTTCGATTCGTCGTGGTCCCTGCCTTGTTCGCGGTCATGCCAGGATTCTATGCCACGCCAACAAGGTTGGCTAGTGCGGCGGCGATTCCGCCGGGTGGAGGGCCGGTTCATGATCTCCAGGGGAGCCATCTCAAAATTTGGGCGTCGGATGGTATTGAACCAGCAGACGGGAGGGTATATACTCCTGGGTACCTAAAAAGTTCACGCTCAACTTGCTGGTGGCGCAACGGACCCGGGTGCGATGCGGATTGATGCGAGCAGCGGAATGAACTCGCGGCCTTCAAGGCACGGGACGGCCCGATCGGATGGTACTTTTCAACCGAAGAGGCGCTCGTTCTTTTGGGGGCGCGAGCCTTCAGCTCCATTTCCGCTTTAAAACTCGGGGGGAGGAATTCGGCGATGAGATCTCCCTCTTGCCCATGGACGTTTCTGCTGGCAGTTTTTTTGTTTTCCTCTTGGTGCTTGCCCCCTGCTGCCTGGGGCGCGGCCCCGCCTTCCCAAGGAACAGATCCTCCTCTCTCCGCGACGGTCGCAATTCCAGGCCCTCTCCGCTCTTTCCTGCGCATGGCCGCGATCAGCCAGAACGTGTCGCCTGAGGAAGTCCTTCCTCTTCTGGCTCACAATGTGGTTATGGAAGGTTATGTTCAAAAACGGCGCGACCGAAAAACTATATTCGCCCAACCTACCGAATATCTGAAGCTGCTTGAAAACTACGTGAAACAGGCCAGAGAGCTGAAGGCACTGGCAGGTGCGGAAGGCGTCATCCGAATTTCCAATTGCCCCCAGGCGCAGCCGCTCCTGACGATCCTTGGCTACCGGCTCACCGCGCCTTGTGGGTCGAGCCCCTCCGTCGAAACTGCGGACCCCGATAAAGCCTTCCTGACCGTGGATTCCGGATTCCCGCTGGCAGACCTGGAGCAAGCGCTCCGCGCAGGCAAACCCTTCGTTTATTCGTTCCCGACTTCCAAGGTTCCAGTCCTGTTCAGCCAGGGGAGTTGGATGGCGACTGGCCCCAATCAACAGCAGGACGTTCTCGACCTTCTGATCCACGATCCCGAACTTGCCCGACTCTACTGGGCGCTGGCGCAGATCGATGAAAATACCCAAGCGTCCTTGCGACAGTCTCCGGGACTTCCGAAACTGCTTCCTGTTGCGCCGGTTCTCGATTACTACGGCAGTCAGATTTGTATTCGATCTGGAGAGGTTGTCGTCCCCGGAGGAGCTACCGCAAAACCGGCCTGGAAAGATCTGGTGGGAGCCAGCCCGGACTCGCCGGGAGAATTCATAGCGAAGTTGCTCGAGAAGGATGAAGGGTGGCTGGCGGCTTATTTTGACGCTTTGTCGCGGGCCGGTTCAGCCCAGCAAGCGTACTTCACCGGGGGGAAGCGGTTGCGGTTTTTTTACGAAGCGCTGCGTGGAAAAGAGGTTCTTCCCGGGCCGGCGCGCCCCGCCTTCCGCCAGGGCGCAGGGTTGGTGCTTCTGGCTACGCAACTTCAGTTGGAGCCTTCCGGGCGGCCGCACCTTCCCGGAGGTTTGCAAATCTGGAAGGAGATTCTGGGCCGCGAGCGGAAGAGCGAGTCGAAGATTGTTCGGACGTGGGCGAACCGCGCAAGTGGTTGGAAGGATCCCGATCAGATTGTGGCATGCCTGATCGCGCTTTCCCGAATGGAGACGGAAAAGAGCCCCCTGCAGCTTTATTTAACTTTGAACGAGATCGACCGGGTACGTCCCGCAAGCGAGCGCCTAAGTCCGGAAACCGCGCGCTTGCTGGGGAATAAATATTCGCTTTTCGGAGACCAGTACCGTATTTTTGCCGAGTTTCACGCTCTCAACAATCAATCCATGACCCGTTTTCTCAACGTGGCCGAGTCCCTCGACGGCCTTCGCGAGGCCGCGGTGCGCGGCGATGCAGTGGGCATTTTTCAAGCCAACGTTGGACTCTGGCAAATCCTGGCCCGGCAAGGGCAGATCCCGCAGGCAGCTTGGAATCAATCCTGGCAGCAGGTCCTGAAACCTTTTGCGGGCATCCGCTCCTCAGTTCAGCTTTTCGACGCGGCGCAAAGCTCTCTGGGAGCGCTTTGGCAGGCGGCCGCCGCGGACACACAATTTTCAGAGAACGAGCTTGTTGATTTACTGGCCGGGCCTAACCAGGCAAGTCTGGAAGCCCAGCAGGTGAGACAAGCGATGGCCTTGAAGATCCGCTCGGTGCTGAACGCGCAACGCCTTGTTTCTCTGGACTCTCTGTTTGCGCTGGGGGATGGCTTGAAGCAAATGGCGCACGGCAATGGCTTAGCGGCGAAGTTGCTGCCACTGGCCGGAGAACTTCGGGAATTCCAGCCGCCCAAGCCGGTTCTTCCGGCCGGGGAAAGATCTCCCTCAGCTTATACGGTGTACGATGCCCCCCACCTCAAGGCCGAGATGCAAACGGACATATCCAAAATCCTCCGGTCCCCCGACTCACCCGCCAAGTTGGCGGCGGCTCGAGGCCGGCTTGTCCCCTTCCTCAGGGACACGCTGGTAGGCTTGAACTACGCCTATTACGCCCCGCCGGGGGCCCAGATGCTCTACAACAATCCACTTCTGGTCCGCTCTCACAATTTTTCGTCACAATCGCGGCCGGGAGGGGACGACGAATCTTGGGCGACTCCCAGCTTGTTTGGCCGCGGCTTTCCGACGAGTGGCGGCGCCCATCTGGTTGGTTCGCTGGCCAACCTGCCGTATGTTCTGGCAACGGTAGAGCAGAATTTCATCATACCCAAACACGTCCAAGCTCTAATTTGGGAGGACATGGTCCCGTCGCTTCTGACGGGGGCTGTCCTGCCGCGGTGGTGGCGGGTCACCCGCAACGAACTCCACGCCGCCGCGCTTTACCAAAGTTACGGGGAGGAGCTTCTAGCGGCCGCGGCCAGGAATGAACAAGTACGCCGGAAGGTGATGGGAATCCTTGCCCATCGCATGCTCCCACGAAGGTCTGAGGAAGTGGAGGAGGATCTGCGCGCCGGGCGCGCGAAAGCGGCTCTTTACGAGGTGGCGCCGGGAGAGACCTTTTACCTGGCGGCTGAGTTTCGGCGAAGATTTCCCCAGGAGAGCCACTCCTGGGGGAAAGCAGGGAAGGACCTCGATGCCCTTGCGCAGCATGATCCGGAGGCGGTCAGCCTGGAGCGTTTGTCCCGGGATTTTGGCGTCCCGCATCCTGCCCTTGAGCAAACGTATGCCTGCGCACTTGGGAATGCGAGACCCTTGCCCACCTACTTTGGGTACTCCAGTCGCCTGCTGGCTGAGTCCTGGGATTCCAATAATCTCTATTGGGCTCGCTTGGCGGACGAAAGCGGTTATCCGCCTGTGATGCTGAACCTCTTGGTGCCCGAACTGACCCACCGCATGGTCGAGAATATTTTTGCTACCTATCTGGGAGACTGGCCTTCGCTGCTCCGCGCCTTGCGGGAAACGGGCAATGAGTTTCAGCAGGGCAAGATTGCCTCCTTGCCGCGCCCGGGCGGAGCCGCCCCGCTTTAAAGATGGTCTGGAGAAATTTGGAAGGGCCCGGCGGTTTTGAGAGAAGGATCAGGGATAACAACGGGGTGAGCCATGATAGAACGACGCGAGTTGTTGACTGTGCTTTGTCTGGGAGTGGTCCTCGGAGCCGCAGGTTGGCTGAGGGCGCAGAAGCGCGAACCCAAAATGCCGGTGGTCCGAGTCCGGGTTGATATGGTGCAGTTGGATGTGGCGGTGAGGGACAAGAGGGGATATTACGTTACCGGCCTCAGCCCTCACAACTTCGAGATCTATGAGGATGATATCCGGCAAAAGATCGCCACTTTCGGAGTAGAGGATCAAGCGCCGCGAAAATTGGAGGACGTTAAACAGTGGGAAAGCAAACCCCAATTGGTGAAACCATTCTCTAAGAAGGATACCTCACGCGGTCTGGATGGCGTTGACTCCGCTGATGCGGCCTCCAGCATTTTTGTCCTTTTTGACACCAGCAATTACATGTACCGAGGGTTTGTATACGCCCAGGATGCCATTTCGTCCTTCGTTCGATTTCTCGATCATCGGGACCGCGTGGCGTTCTATTCCTATAGCCGGGATGTTTCGCGGGTGTGCCAGCTCACTGGCGATCGGTCCAGGGTCTTGCAGGGGGTCAGAACGACCGTGGCC
>DATKQU010000116.1:0-2914 GCA_035532595.1 Terriglobia bacterium
GCCGATGATTTGATGGCCAAGGCAGATTCCGAAAACCGGAACCCGCCCGAGCATTTTCCGGATGCTGCGCACCGCGTATTGCACCGGCTCGGGATCTCCCGGGCCGTTGGACAAGAAGACGCCGTCCGGCTTCATCGCCAGGATGTCCGCCGCTGGCGTAGCAGCAGGAACCACGGTTACTTTGCACCCCACGTCCACCAGCCGCCGAAGAATATTGTGCTTAATGCCGTAATCGTAGGCCACGACATGGTGGCGGAATGGGACTTCCTCCGCCGCTTCCGGCCGGTAAATGTCGCTCGATGGCTCAGTCCACTCGTAGGCGGCGGGGGTGGTCACCCGGCTGGCAAGATCCAGCCCCACCATGCTGGGCGAGGCTTTCGCTTTCTCCACCAGACACTTTTCGTCAAGGTTTTGGGTGGAAAGGACCGCGCGCATGCTGCCGTGGGTTCGCAGGTGGCGAACCAGCGCCCGGGTATCAATATCCGAGATCACCGGGAGCCCAAAGTCGGCCAGAAATTCGGAAGTCGTCTCGACCGACCGCCAGTTGCTGGCCAGTTGCGCGAGTTCCCGGACGACGAGACCTTCCGCAAAGGGGCGCGCGGACTCGGAGTCCAGGGGATTGGTACCGTAGTTCCCAATGTGGGGATAGGTGAGGCAGACAATCTGGCCCGCGTAGGAAGGGTCAGTGAGAATTTCCTGGTATCCCGACAGCGAAGTGTTGAAAACCACTTCGCCGCAACGCTCACCGGGAGCGCCATAACCGCGGCCGTGAAAAACCCTGCCATCTTCTAGCGCAAGAACTGCTTCCATTCCTTCTCCGTTCGGGCCGCGCGGGAGGCTTGCGGCTTCCTCATATTTCTGCAATTTGGTCTAAGCGTCCGCGGTCTTAACTTTAGCAGAGATATCCGCTTCGGTTCGGAAAGGCTTAACCACGGTTTCGGAGGTTCTTCCCTTTAAACTCAGCAGTTGAATGGCTGCTCGCTCAGTGCAAGGAACCGATCGCGCCAAGGGGCCAATAAACAAAAGTGGCCTCTCCGTAAATGTACTTCTGATCGACGGTGCCCCAAACGCGGCTGTCATCTGAAAAATCCCGATGATCGCCGAGCACGTAATAGTGGTCCGGCGCAACGTGGACCGCTAAACAATTGTCGTGGCCAAGGTAACTTGGCGGAACGTAGTCTTCCTTCAACCGCCTGCTATTGACGTAAACGTGCCCGTTCTTAATGCTGACCCAATCGCCGGGCAATCCCACCACGCGCTTGATAAACGACTTCGAGGGATCAAGCGGGTAGTGGAACACGATAATGTCGCCGCGGCGGACGGGTTCCCAACGGTAGATGATCTTGTTGACGAAAACCCGTTCATGATTCTCCAGTTGCGGCATCATGCTGGTGCCTTCCACCTGAACCGGCTGGTAGAAGAAGAAGGTGACAATAAGGGCGATGAGCACCGCAAGGATTGAGTCGCGAAGCCAGTAGCGCGCCTCAAAAAACCGATGCCATTCATGGGAACGTCCCTTGAGCCAGTCCTGGGCGCAGCCGTTTGAAGAGTTCCTTTTCTGCATCGGTTTGATAAAGTAAATTATATACCACAAGTCGAAAAGATGATTCCACCTTCCGCGACGCAGATCCCACAAAGAGCCGCGCAGCCGATTTGGTAAAATGGAACCGCGCGAGCAAACGCGCCCCTATGAATCATCGATACGCGCTCCTCATCCCGGCTCTGAATGAAGCGGCAACGATCGGGACCCTACTGGGGCAAATCCCTGCGAATCTGTTTTCTCAGATCATTGTTGTGGATAACGGCAGCCAGGACTTGACCGGAGAAATTGCTGCGGGGGCCGGGGCGGAAGTGATTCGGGAGCCCCGGCATGGATACGGGCAGGCCTGCCTCAGCGGGCTGGAACGCCTTCAGCCCTCGATCACGGCGGTGGCGTTTATCGACGCGGATCTTTCCGATGACCCGCAGGATCTCGAGCGGCTGGTCCGCCATTTTGAGCAAGGCCATTGGCATCTGGTGATCGGTTCTCGCGTCTTGGGTGCGGCCGAACCGGGCTCGCTTGCCCCCCTGCAGCGTTTCGGAAACTGGCTTACGACGCGGCTGATCGCCTTGTTCTGGGGGGTTCAGTTCACGGACCTCGGTCCCATGCGCATTCTTCGGCGTGACGCGCTCGAACGGCTGAAGCTGCGCGATCGAAGTTTCGGTTGGAACGTCGAAATGCAGGTCAAGGCGGCCCAGCTCGGCCTGAAATTTTGCGAGATTCCGGTCCGCTACCGCTGCCGGCGGCAGGGCCGGTCCAAAATATCCGGAACCGTTTCAGGGAGCGTTCGCGCGGCGGTAAAAATTCTGTGGACCGTTTACCGCTGCTGGCGTGTCCCTTTACCCTTCACACTGCCCGACGCCTGAACCCCATTTGGGTTTCTGCACATCAAAGCAAGATGGTTGAGCACGGGTTTCAACCTAAAACTGAAGTTTTGATGATTCTTGTTGTCGAGATTGAGCTGCGACTCTCCTCAGCCAGTGCCGTTGTCGAAATCAAGGAACCATGTTCGTGAAGCACAGCGACATTCCTCGTTCCCGGATCGTGGTGATTTCCGGGGCGCTGTTTTGTGCGGCTTTGCTGGTTTCAGCACGCGGCATGGAAGCGTCCAGCCGTATGGCCGACGCTCCGGCTGCAGGGATCCAGCAGGTGCAGGGAGCGGACGCGGCGCCATTTTGGGCGGAGCACGGGCGGGTCACGTTCGGCTTTCAGTTCGGCTATGCCCTCGAAAACAGCATTCCGCAAGATATTTCTCATATCAACATGGTGATTACCGAGCCGCAGGTGGGGATTATTGCGTGGGACTCACCCCATTCACGGCTTCCGGTCACGCGCTTCGAGATCATCAGTGAAGGCATTCTGGGCAGCGCTTAT
>DATKQU010000117.1:0-8556 GCA_035532595.1 Terriglobia bacterium
CTGGCGCGAAGCTCAGCGGCCAGGCTGGCGGCTGCGCGCTGCGCGGCAGAGGCGGGATTGTTCAACTCGTGGGCGAGGTTGCCGGCCAGCTTTCCCAGGGCGGTGAGCTTTTCCGCCTGCTGCTCCATGCGGGTCACTTCGCGCACGCGGTCGAGCAGCGTTGACACCACGCGCTGAGCCATCGAGGGTATAGCCTCAAGCATCTCAGGAAAGATCGACTTGGGAACCAGCAGCGCCCAGACCGGCGAGACTGCGTATCCCTGTCCGCCGTAGCTCTTCATCCGTGAGAACGGAAGCACGCCGGTCATCTGCCCGGTGCGGCCGATGAACAGCGCCATCGGTCCGCCGTGCTGCCGGCGCACGTGAATCTCGCCCTTGAGGATGAGGACCATGTGCTCGACCGGAGCACCCTCCTCAAATAGAACATCGCCGGTGTTGGCGATGTATTCCTGGCCGTGCCGGGCCAGCCAAAGGCGGTCCTCCAGCGGCAGCCCATGCAGGGCTCCGATATGATCGAGCGCGGCCGCGATCTCTTCGGTCGGGGTGGGCGAGGCTGGCGGCTTAACGGCGGTGGAGAGCATCCGGGCGACCTCCAGGGGTGCGGATTCAGAATACCCGATGCCCCGCCGGCGTACGGCCGCCTCCATCTCCCCTCCCTGAAGGCGCATCAGAAGGTGTATACGGACGTCTCTTCGCCGTAGAATAGGCGGGTCGGGCACTCAAGATGAAAGCAGCAGGCTAACGTGAACCAAGGCGCCATCACCATTTCCGCGGGTCCGCGCCTTCGCGCCGCCATGATCGTGGCGATTGTCGCGGACGTGCTCCAGATGATCGTCTTCCCTCTCGTTGTCGAGGGCGCCGTATCGCCCGCCGACGACCTGTTCGATCTCTGCATGGCCGGCGTACTGAGTTACCTCCTTGGCTGGCACTGGGAGTTCCTGCCATCGTTTCTTGCCAAGCTCGTGCCCGGCGTGGACCTGGCCCCTTTCTGGACGCTCGCCGTCGCCAACGTCTATCGCAAATCCAAGCAGATCGCCGTCACCACCGAAGCTAACCGGCAGGATGACCCAACCGGCCGGGATTCACGAAGCTCGTAAGCCGCACCTTGTGCTTGACACCCGGTAGCTGGAAGGCAATAATCATTCAGCTTCCCGGGCTCCCTCTTGGGCGATTAGGGCCTGATGCTGGCATTCTTCCTCTCTTAGCGGCTTAAAAATCCAACTTCTCGTGAAGGAGAATCATGATGAAACGCTTCAGCATCGGCGTTTGCGTACTGGCGTCATTGTTTGCCCTGGGTCAGATCTGCATGGCGCAGGCTAACCCATGGAACGGCTCATGGAAGGAGGAGCCCTCCACGTTCAAGTTTACCGGCGCCACTTTCTCGGTGGCCGTCGACGCCCAAGGCTTCACCACCACCCGCGGCGGCCATGCGATGCCAAAGGTTGTCTGCGACGGAAAGCCGCAGAAAACTCCAGAGGGCGCGATGGAGACCTGCACCAAGTCGGCCAACGGATATGCGATCGTTGAGACCAAGGACGGCAAGCCGACGCAGAAAGCGACAATTTCGGTCTCCAGCGATGGCAAGACCGGAACCCGTACGGCCGAGATCTACCCGCCCGCTGGCGCCCCGTTCACAGTGACGATGATTGCCAAGCGGGTTTCCGGTGGCCCGGGACTGGCCGGCGAATGGAGAGAGGTCAAGTTTGCCTCGTCGCAGGACAACGGAATCCTCTCCATCGCCGTGCACGGCAACACCGTGGCCTTCAAGGAGACCGATAGCCCCAAGCCGATCACCTGCAAGCTGGACGGCACAGAGACGAAAGTCGCCGGCATGGGAGCGATGTCTGTCCGGCTTGCCAACCCCCATACGCTCAAGGTGACTTATAAAGACGAGACCGGCAAGGTGAGGCGGAACAACACGTTTGTGCTGAGCGCGGATGGCAAGAGGATCACCGAGACCGACATTACGCCGGCCCCATCTCCGTCGACCATGTCGGTGGCTTTTCACAAAATGTAGGGCGTCCCCCGGCCGGGTCGTCCGTCCTTGTTTCTTCCATCTCTCCCAAGCACGAACGTGGGTCGGAGACCGCAGACCTCCACGCCCGGCGCCCGACCTTCGGCGCAGCTTCATCGCGCCTAAGGTGGGATATCTATGGTCTTTTATAAGCTGAAAGCTAGAAGCTAGAAGCTAGAAGCCAGAAGACGGGTGCCCCAAGTCTCGGGATGTATCTTCCATCAACAACACTGGGTGCCCCAGGTCTCGCGTTTGAGACCTGGGAGGACCGCTGTCCCCACCCATGATTTTCGGCAATCAGGCATCCCCACACCAATGGGTGCCCCATTTCGCGTCTTTTGTGAAATGGGTGGGAAACCACGAACCTCCAAGCGACGGTCCCGGTGTAGAATTCCCCTGCCCTGCCCCCTGGCACTCTCAAGAAATTGGAGTTTTGAGCAGCACCGTGTCAGCCGCCTATGGCATTACTAAAATTGGGGAACGGTGCAGGATGCCATAAAGCGAAAGTTGTGGCTTTGTATCAGGGCATGGCTTCAGCCGTGCCGCAAAGATCGATAGGAGGAAGTGGGCTTTAGCCCTTGCTATGGCAAGACCCGCCCGTAACGCCTCGCCGGATTGTTAGCGCCGATTTAGAAGGGAGCCACTTTGGGCGGATGGCCCAGGTCTCGGGATGTATCTTCCATCAAAAAATCTCGGCACCCAAATGATAGGACCGGTGCGAATTGAAACCTGGGCCACCCGCCTTCCACCCTACCCAACCGGCGCGGAATCCGCTCCTCCTTGCGCTATCATTCCTAACTGAGACACCCATGTGAGCACATTCAACCTCAAACCGGCCGCCGCGCCCGTCAAAGCCTACTACGCAATCCTCCAGCGCTTCGCCCACGGCCATTTCGACAACGAAGGCAACATCCGCGGCGCGTTCGAGGACCTGCTCAAAAAATGCGCGCGCCCCTTCGAATGGACTCTGGTCCCCGAATACCAGATCTCCCGCAACGGCCAGAACCCCATCCGCATCGACGCCGCCCTCCTCGACGCCTTCAACCTCCCGCGCGGCTACTGGGAAGCCAAGGACGAGAAAGACTCTCTCGAAGCCGAAATGAAGAAGATCGAGGCCCTGATTAAGATAGAAATGACCTATGCCCATCAACGCCGATAAGCCGCAGCGCTGGAAAGCCGACACTCGCGCCTCAGTTGACCAGTTCAACAACTGGTTTACACAATTCGCGCCCAAAGCGTATCGCGATTCGCGCAAGCAGACGATTGACGACGTCGAGCGCGGTTTGCGCCTTACCGAAGACCTGAGACTCATCACTCCGAAAATCATCCAGTCCAATCCCGAAATCCTACAAATGTTGCGAATGTCAACGTGCCCGCCGCTTGCCCGTGACCGGCTGATCGGGCTCGCCAACTCCACCAGGAACTTTGTGGGACGAATGGAAAAGGGCAAAATTCCGCCAAAGCTCGCACCTGAAGTGGTGCTGGACCACTTGCACAAAATCTCTACAGTCATCACGAAGATGCTCGACGTGGATGTTTTTCCATGGCTGGAGGAAAGGCGTTTGCCCACCGCCGAAGAGCGCTACAGATCTTCGACCATCGTCGCTGATCGCCTTTGCGGGGCTGTCGCTGACCCTATCGTGCGTAATGCCCAGGAAAGACGGCAACTCAGCGTCGTCGAGCAGCATCTCGTTGCCAAGGGGTATAAGCACAAACCGCACCCAGCAGGTATCCCGATTATGGAGATGGAACCAGGCACGTTTAGCTTTCGGATGAATGTTCTGGTAAAGCCCTCGAAGACTGATGCCAAAACGGTAAAGATTCCCATAGATGCGGTAATCCAGCCGAAGAATGTCAAAAAGCCGTGTTTCCCCCTTCTCATTGAGGCAAAATCGGCAGGAGACTTCACGAACGTAAATAAACGCAGGAAAGAGGAAGCCACCAAGATCAATCAATTGAAGGCAACTTACGGAGAAGAGGTTATCTTCGTATTGTTCCTATGCGGTTACTTCGATGCGGCATACCTCGGTTACGAGGCGGCAGAGGGCATAGACTGGATATGGGAACACCGGACTTCCGACCTTGATCAACTGGGCATTTAAGGGAAGCAATGGCAACCATCGCCAAACCTAGGATCGAAGAGCGCAGACAAGAAGAGCAGGTGCGGCTCGATCTTCTGAAGACCGCTCATGAGCGAAACAAACTGGGTCAGTTCGCGACGCCGTCCGAACTAGCTTTGAGTCTTGCGCGTTACGCCCAAACCCTGCTCGGAAACCAATCCGTGCGGTTCCTTGACCCTGCCATAGGAACTGGTTCGTTCTTCTCGGCTCTGTCGCAGGTCTTCCCGCAGCAACACATTCAACGCGCTGCTGGTATCGAGGTCGATCCGCTTTTTGCAGGCGCTGCGCACGAATTGTGGACGGCACGGGGCCTACAGGTCATCGAAGGTGATTTTACAAAAAAGGCTCCAGAGCCTCTCTACAATCTTGTGCTCACGAATCCGCCCTATGTTCGCCACCACCACATTCCTGCACCGGAAAAGGACCGCCTTAGAGGGCGAATTGATCAATCGCTTCACCTCAACATCAGCGGCCTTGCAGGGCTCTATTGTTATTTCCTTCTACTGTCCCACGATTGGATGGAAGAGCGGGGGGTTGCAATTTGGCTGATCCCGTCGGAGTTCATGGACGTTAA
This sequence comes from Terriglobia bacterium, assembly GCA_035532595.1. GTDB lineage: Bacteria > Acidobacteriota > Terriglobia > UBA7540 > UBA7540 > JAMCXS01. The sequence continues at coordinate 4,709 of DATKQU010000117.1, forward strand.
TTACGGCGTTGCATTGCGCCGCTATCTGACTGAACGCGTCACGCTGTTCCATATCCATCGCTTCTGCCCAACCGACGTGCAATTTACAGATGCTCTGGTCTCCTCAGCGGTCGTGGTTTTTCGCAAAACGCCGCCGCCACCTGGGCATCGGGCAAGATTCTCGTTTGGGGGTCCGATCACTGCTCCCCAATCCGACGCACTTGTCCCGCTCGATACACTGCGAAACTCGAGTAAATGGACGCAGTTTCCGGCAAGTACAGCGGTCGCGGAAAGAGCGGAGCTCAAACTGGGAGACATTTTTCACATCAAGCGCGGGCTTGCCACCGGCTCGAACGGTTTTTTCATTTTGAATCAAGATCAGATCGAGCAATGGCAGATTCCTGGCCAGTTCCTGAAGCCGATTCTTCCAGGGCCGCGCTATATTACAAATGACGTTATCGAGGCGCTTGCCGATGGGACGCCGGATGTCTCCCCCAGGCTCTTCCTCCTCGATTGCTCACAGCCTGAGAATCTCATCGAGTCGAAGTGGCCGCGCTTCTATGCATACGTAAAGATCGGCCACGAAGAGAAGGTCTCCGAAAGCTATCTCGCCAGTCGACGAGCACCTTGGTACTCACAGGAACAGCGCCCCCCGGCACCGTTTCTCTGCACCTATATGGGACGCTCGCGCGATGGCAAGCCCCCGTTTCGCTTCATCTGGAACCGCTCCAAGGCAACAGCCCATAATGTCTATCTGATGCTGTACCCTAGAGGGCCTCTGCTCCAGGCAATGCAAGAGCAGATGGAGTTGTACGCGCAAGTTTTTAATGCATTGAAGCGCATAACGCCCGCCGAGATCCTCGCGGAAGGCCGGGTGTATGGAGGCGGACTGCATAAACTTGAGCCCAACGAACTTGCCCAAGTTCCGGCAAGACTCGTGCTGGACAGCATTGGTCCCCAGGTGCAGGTAGAACGACAGGGTATTCTGTTCAATTAAGACGGCATCCCGCCCCAAGTCTACGAGTATCGCCTCGGCAACCGCAGCGCCCTCGAATGGGTCATCGACCAGTACCGCGTCTCCACCGATAAGCGCTCCGGCATCGTCAACGACCCCAACCGCGAAGACGCCCCCGAATACATCGTCCGCCTCATCGGCCAGGTCGTCACCGTCAGCCTCGAAACCGTCCGCCTCGTCCGCGAACTTTCCACCCTGCCCCTGCTCTCCGGTCCGGTCTGCTAACCAGGCCGCCGCAACGGCGGGTGGCCCAAGTCTGCCCAGTCCTAAATATGGGTGCCCCATGTCTGGATTTTCAGACATGGGAGACCACGACCCTCATCCGCCCGTCCTCCATTCTCCCGAAAGAAGCGCATAAGAGAAGACGAAGCCGGACGGCCCGCGATGCGATCACGCTGTCGGGTTTGCGCCCCGCAGCCGATCATCCATGTGACAGCTTCGGTATCCCGACGCCGGGTGCCCCACCCATGATTTTCGGGATGCGCGCCTCCCCACAGAACCTGGGTGCCCCATCCTTTTCGCGTCTTTTGCGAAAAGGGTGGGAAACCACGAACCTCCGCCCGCCGGCCCCGGTGTAGAATTCTCCTGCCATGCCCCAAGGACTTGTCCGTTTCCAGAAGTGTGGAGTCTTCCGCCTTTTTTATCCTTTCCGCCACTACGCCACCGGGGAACAGGGTAGAGTGGAGATCGAGTCAGAATGGACAGCGCGAAAACGGGAGATCTCAGGAGAACTGAGGGCGGACAGTTGTACATCCCACCCTTCGCAAACTGCGCGAAGGATGGGGCACCCAAACTTTATCGATAGGGAAAGGATGCGCCACCCGCCCGCCATTTGGTGATGCCCGGTGAGATCGCAGGAACCGAGTCGATCATTCGGTTTCTCGCCAATGAAATCTCGCGCGACACCTATGTCAACCTGATGAACCAATATCAACTTGCGGGGCGAGTGTCCGCGACCGAATTTCGAGAGATCAACCGGCGGATCAGCACCGCCGAATACGACCACGCATTGGAATCAGCGCGCCATGCCGGGCTTTGGCGGATTGAGGCTGAAAGGTCACTCTGGTACCCGTGCGTTGGTTCACTTCCAGCGCAGAGTATCCACTTTACCTGGCCTGCGTGGAAGCATGCTCAGATCTGTTGGCGGCGTCGAAAGTCGGGCCTTGTTTGCTGTGTTCGAATCGCATCGGCCCAGCGTCGTCCAAAACGCGCAGGCGAGATAAACCATCAGCACGTCAAGTGCAATATGGCATTCGTATGCAATGGTTGCTTATTTAACAACGCAATCGCCTGCTCTGTCGGAACCGCCACGAGTTCAACCTTGCGGCGCTCGGCTTCGCGATGAACATCCGGACTGACCGGGAGCCGCCCATAAATCCCCGTCCCGATTACCAGGCTGTGACAACGCCAGGGTATTTCCTCGTGTACCGAAAGCGGCGTGTGCCCGAGTTGGGTGCGGAACGTCTTTGACGGACCCTTCTTGCGCTCTCGCACGTTCCCGCAGTCCACGACGATGTCGTGGTCGTATTCGACGCCGTCGACCCTGATCGATCCGAAAGCAAGGTCTTCGAACACCATTTCGATCCTATTTTACGCCTAAGGATAGCTCCAGAATCCGCCAATCGGGCGCTATGGGCGGTTGGTCCCCAGGTCATCGTGACCTTTGACAAGCCTTCGCCCTTTATTCTGCACACCAGCGTGGAATCAGGCGGGTTCTATAAAAGGGGATGTCAAGTAAAAACACTTTTCCTCTTCCGCGAGGAGGGGATGTTTTTCTGACATCCAGCCCCCATCCGCAGCTGCACGGAACCGAGCCGGAGTGGGGCATTGCTTACCGATGGCATCGGACAGTTGCGGAGGCATGGTTTCGCGCGTTCCTTCGCGGGCTTCTTTGCGCCTTCAAGCAGTGTGGTGAAGGTGGGAACCCACCCCGCCAACCCGACATGGATGAGCTGGAAGCTACCAGCTAGAAGCTAGCCTGGCCCAAGGCCAGCGCAATCCGAGTCCACTTGCAGACATACAAATTTGAGGGCATTTCGCTCGAAAAAACGCCCATTTTGCATCGAAAACAGCCTGTTTTTGATGCGTTTCGTCCGCCCCTATCCAGACGTTCTGCAAGAATCCGTCCGCCTCCAACGGGACGTTCTTCAAAATTCGTCCGCATCTACAGGTACTTTTTGGCGGGTACGTCCCAAACCCGACGTTTCTCAAAAATCCGTCGGGCCACAACCGGACCGTTTTCGAAGATTCGTCCGCCTCCATCGCCAGATCGCGAGAAAATACGTCCGGTTCTAACCGTGTTTTCGCCCGCCCGGACGCGGAGCACGGCCCTTGTCAATGCGCTTTGGGTGCGGTGGCCGCCGTGACCAGCTTTTCGAGCGGCCCGAGGACGACGAAGCCTACCAGTTCATGCGGATTCACGGCCTGCTGGAGCACGGTGGTCTGCGCCTCCTGCCAGCCGCTGGGCGGCGCCGTGCCGGAACGCAGATACCTGAGCGCATCGATGCCCATCTGGCCCATCTTGGGCCATGCGGCGATGTGCGCGGAGACTTCCTGCAACAGCGGGGAGCCGGCTTCCAGCCGGTCCAGCGCCGGAGCGTTGTCCACCCAGGAGTGGAAGAGATTGTCGAGCCGGTCCATGTCCGCGGTGTTGCCGGCAATCGCCCCATCCACTAAGAGTTGGAGGTCGTGTTGCAGCGGAGGATCGGGACGCACCGAGTCCACCAGCCGGTCAAAAACCGTGGCGGGTGAGGGGCGCTGCTGGCGGCCGCGCATGCCAAAATCGACAGGCTGCAGAGTGTCGGCAAAAAGTTCCAGCGCCTGGTTCTGCTCCGTGCCCGCAAGCTGGCGCAAG
>DATKQU010000118.1:0-12043 GCA_035532595.1 Terriglobia bacterium
TTGCTCGCGAGGCGCGCGAGCAATGTACGAACGCCTTTGAATTTTACCGGAGAAGCAACCAGCAGGAAAAAGCTCTGGAAGTTCTCCACAAACTCGCCCGGCTGGATCTCGACAACCCGCGCCGCCACTTGCAGGTGGCCCAATATGCCGAAAGCATTGGCAAAGAAAAACAGGCCGCCGATGCCTATCTGGAAGCGGCCGGCGCGGCGCAACGGCAGGGCGACGCCCTGACCGCTGAGAGCGCCTTGGGCAGTGCAGCGGAGTTGGTTCCGGACAGCCCCGAGCTGGAGCTTTTCCGTGCCCAGGAGGCCTTCAATAAGCAGCAGCCCGAGCAAGCCGAAAAAATCCTGGCGTCCGTGCCTGCCCTCCAAAACCATCCGCGAGCCCAGCGGCTATTGTTTGAAACTTACCTGGCGACTCATAACCTGGATGCCGCAAGAAAGCTGCTGCTGGAGGTTTTCCGCACAAATTCTCCTGATTTTTCGCCGGTCGCTGATTACGCAGCCCAGTGCCTAGCCAAACAGGACTATGACCGAGCCTTCGAAGCAGCCAGCTCAGTGTCCCAGGTTTTAATTGGGCAAAAGAAGACGGCTCCGCTCATGGAAGTGTTGCGACAGATTTGGGAGGCTGCGCCCCGGCGAATTGATAATCTGGAACTGATTTACAACATCTGTGAGAAGACTGCGGATGAGTCCACAATTCCCGAAATCCTAGAGGCGCTCGGTCAGGCTTACGTCCAGGCCGGCGAACTGGCGAAAGCCGAGCAAGCATACGCCAGGCTGGCCGCTCGGGAGCCTCTGAATGAATCCTATCAGGATATGCTCAGGCAGGTCCTTGAGCAGCAGGGCAAGGAATACGCAGCGCCTGATCTTTCCGCCCTGGCAAGCGCCGAACTGCCTCTTGAGGCGGAATCTGTTCCTTCTTCATTCCCCGAAATAGAGGGCCCGATCCCTCCCGCGGCAACGCCCGAACTAGCGTCCGGCCCGCAAGAATTCGAGCTTGTACAATCTTCGGATGACCTGCCGGCTTCCGCCGAAGAAGAACGTCTCCCGGAACCGCAGGGAATACCAGCGGAGCTTGAAACCCCGGAGAAGATCCCGCCTTTCAACAACCAGGAAAGCCGGGAAGAAATTGATTTTTACGTCGTTCACGGTTTTCATGAGGAAGCTCAGAAAGCGGTCCGTAACCTTGAGGCGAAATATCCCGGAGAGCCGGCGGTGGCCGCGCTGCGACGGCTGGTTGAAGAATCGGAACAAGAGAGCGAGCGGGAATCTCCGGAAACGCCCGAAGAAGAATCCCAGCCGCCCTTTGAATCTTCCGCTGCGGCCCGCCACCGGGACGTCATGGTAGATTTGGCCGCTGAACTGGCTTCGTCCCTCCAGGAGCCGGAATCGCGTCCACTTGCTGCTGACCTGGCGGCCGACCTCAATCCTGCCCCGCAGACCGCGGACGAAGCCTCGGCAGAGTTGAGTGCTCTTCTCGAAGAGTTCCAGGAAGACGAGGCGGCTGGTGGGGCAGGCGACGATCTCGAGACGCACTACAACCTTGGAGTGGCTTTTCTGGAAATGGGCCTGCACGATGAAGCCATTGGGGAATTTCAAAAAGTTGTCAAAGGCGCGCACCCGAATCGCCTTCCTCCCAACTTCCTCCAAGCGTGCACGTTGCTTGCTTCCTGCTTTACAGAGAAAGGCATGCCCGCCATCGCCGCCCAATGGTATTCACGAGCGCTCGAAATATCCGACCTTGATGAAGATGCGGTGCTGGCCCTCCGATACGATCTGGGCGCGGCCTTGGAGCAGGCCGGGGACCGCAAGAGCGCGCTCGAGAAATTCACCGAGGTCTATAGCCAGAACATTGACTACCGGGACGTGGCAGAGAAGATTCGAATTCTCCGCGAGAAGGCTTCCTGATCGACCTGATGGCAACCTCATGATAAGTCCAGTGAAACCCCCAGCCCAGGAGGTCTCCCTCGGAGTCGGCGCACAAAGGCCGCCCACCAGCCGATGGTTAGCCATCCTCTACATCGCATTTTGCTTTGAAATGGGCGTCTTCCTCTTTGCATTTCCATGGGTACCCTTCTGGCACCAGAATTTCTTTGTGGGACGTTATCCATGGATTTCGGCTATATCCCAAAATTATTATGTCCGGGGAGCTGTCTCCGGCTTAGGTCTTATTGACATTTTCCTGGCCTTTTACGAAGTCTGGCGAATGAGGGGGGCGCTGGGGCTGATCCGCCCAAGCGCCGCACGCTAAGCTTCCAGTCAAAAGCGTCCAGGCTCTTTAGGCATGGCCCGCGTCGTTGCCTCCATCTACATTGCGTCCGCCAAGGAGTCAAGAATCCTCAGATGAAACCATCGCCCTATCGGCTCTGTTATATTACGGACCGCCTGGGACTCGCTCCGGAGCCCCTGCTGCTTCGCGTCCAGGCGGCCGCGCGGGCCGGAGTGGATCTCATTCAACTACGCGAAAAGGATCTCCCCACTCAAGAACTCTTGAAGTTAGCGGAAGCCGCGATTGGTGCTTGCCGGGGAACGGTGACGAAGATCGTCATCAACGACCGCTTGGACATCGCGCTGGGCGCGGCCGCCGATGGCATCCACTTGGGCGGAGAATCGCTGCCGGCGGAAATTGTCCGGCGCGAAGCAGGGGAAGATTTCCTCATCGGAGTCTCCTGCCATTCGCTCGATGGCGCTCTGCGGGCGGAAGCCGCAGGATCAGACTATCTTTTGCTGGGACCCATCTTTGAGACTCCCTCTAAGCTCCGCTACGGACCTCCGCTCGGCTTGGCCAAGCTAGAAGAAGTTGCAAAACGGACTTCGATTCCCGTGATCGCGCTGGGCGGGGTTACGGTTGAAAAGGCCGGAGCGTGTCTCGCCGCCGGGGCCAAGGGCATTGCAGGAATTCGGATCTTTCAGGACTGCCCTTCTCTTGCAGAACGGGTCCGGGAGCTGCGAGCCCAGTTTCCTTCCCAGGCCGGCAACTGAACCTGCGCATTCCGCGCTGCTTCCCGCAGGACAGTGGCTACTATTCCGCCAAAACCTCACCATTCAATGGCTCCGGAGGACGCAACATTCCTAACGCGCCAAGGGTGAGCTACTTTCCGGGTGACTCGTCAGTAGAGGGATTTGCTTTTCGGCTTGGTGAGAAGTTTCCCAACCGGCTCGAGAAACTGGCGGGAGCCGGCGGCCATCAGGCCAAGCTCGGTGCTGGCCTGGAAAAAAAGAAATCCTTGTTCAAGATATTTCTTCATCAAATCAGGATTGCCGACGGGAGCGCCGGCAACCTTATGGTGTTTTCGGGCCGCCTTCACAACCTTCGCAATGGCTTCCCGGACTTCCGGATGATCCTGCTCGCCGCGAAATCCCAAGGAGAAGGAGAGATCGTTGGTTCCGATGAAGAGAACATCCACGCCCGGAGTTGAAGCGATCGCATCGATATTTTCCACGGCCTCAGCCTCTTCGATATTCACAATCACCAGGACGTTGCGGTCCGCGAAATCATGGTAACCTTCAGGCGCCGGCCAACGAAACGTCGCGAGGCCCGCCCCGGACCCGCGCCCGCCGTGCGGCGGGTACTTGCACGCCGCCACCGCCCGGCGCGCCAGTTCGGGCGTGCTGGTGAAAGGAAAAATGACCCCCAAGACGCCTGAGTCCAAAACGCGCTTGGCGGTCCATAATTCATTGACCGGGACACGCGCAAAGGGCACGGCCTTGAGCCCGCGCGTCGCGAGCACCATATTTCGCAAAGTCTCAAGAGTGATGGGGCTGTGCTCCATCTCGATCCAGAGGAAATCGAAACCGAGGTTGGCGGCTTGTGCTGCCACTTCTACGCTGGGAACCGTAATCGTCAACCCAAGAACGGGTTTCCCTTCGCGAAGCAATTTTTTGACGGGATTTTCCAAAGCGGGCTCTAATTCGGCATCTTTCAGTGACATTCTCGACATGACCTCAGCAGCAGAGATTGAACTTCATGACCCGTCATGCTTCAGCCCGAGCCGGGCCAAGTTATGACGAGCACGCCTTAAGGATTTTGCCACAGTCCCAAACTTGCAAAGCGCAAAGGATACACCATTGTTTCCCCTGAGGAAAGCCATTGTGGAGGGTGAAGTCTTTAGCAGGCAAGAACTGCCGGGAATGCGCAACCCACTCCCGGCAGAATATGGCGAGAACATGATCGAAAGTTTACGCCGGTTGCGGGCGTTCGCGACCCGGCACGCCGCCGGATGGTTGAGGTTTCAAAACCTCGGTCGTTTCCTCTTCGCCCGGTTTGGGAGCTTCGGGCCGAACCAGTTCGGGCAGCGGCTTCCCCGCGAGCAACAGCTTCACTTCGCTGGCGTCGAGAACCTCGCGGACAAGAAGCGCTTCAGCGATGCGCACTAGCGTATCGCGGTTCGAAGTCAGAATGTCCTTCGCCCTTTGATAGCCAGTGACCACAAACTTCTTTACTTCCTGGTCGATCTTGATTGCGGTATCTTCGCTGAAGTCCCGCTGGGTCGCTAAATCCCGCCCCAGGAAGATTTCCTGCTGGTTCTTGCCGTAGGCCAGCGGACCCAGGTCCGACATACCAAATTCGCAAACCATCCGGCGCGCTACGCCGGTGGCCTGCTCGATGTCATTACCCGCGCCGGTGGTGATGTGATTCAGGAAAAGCTCCTCGGCAACGCGGCCGCCCATCATGATGGCCAGCTGGGCCTCCAGATAGTCGCGCGTGTAGGTGTGCTTGTCATCCAGCGGCAATTGCATCGTGACGCCCAACGCCATGCCGCGCGGAATGATGGTGACTTTGTGCAGCGGGTCCGCATTCGGCAACATCGAGGCCACCAGGGCATGTCCCGCCTCGTGAAAGGCCGTGTTCCGCTTCTCTTCGTCGGAAAGAATGAGAGACCTCCGCTCCGGCCCCATGAGGACCTTATCTTTTGCGGTGTCAAGGTCCCGCATGCTGACCTGCTTGCGATTTTGACGCGCTGCCAGCAGAGCCGATTCGTTGACCAGATTCGCGAGGTCAGCCCCGGAAAATCCCGGCGTACCGCGAGCCAAAACGGGCAGTTCCACATCCTCCGCAAGCGGGACTTTCTTCGTGTGTACTTTCAAGATGGCTTCGCGGCCCTTAACGTCTGGGAGGGGCACCACCACGCGCCGGTCGAAACGGCCCGGGCGCAGAAGGGCTGGGTCCAAAACATCGGGCCGGTTCGTCGCTGCGATCAAGATGACGCCCTCGTTCGATTCAAATCCATCCATTTCGACGAGAAGCTGGTTCAGCGTCTGCTCGCGCTCGTCATGGCCGCCTCCAAGACCCGCGCCGCGATGACGGCCGACCGCGTCAATTTCGTCGATGAAGATAATGCAGGGAGCGTTCTTCTTGCCTTGTTCAAACAGATCCCGGACGCGCGAGGCGCCGACTCCCACAAACATTTCGACAAAATCCGAGCCCGAAATCGAAAAGAAAGGCACATTGGCTTCGCCGGCAATGGCGCGCGCAAGCAAGGTCTTTCCGGTTCCGGGAGACCCCACTAACAACACACCCTTAGGGATGCGTCCACCCAATTTCTGGAATTTCTGAGGCTCCCGTAGAAATTCGATGATTTCCTGCAGTTCCTCTTTGGCCTCTTCCACTCCTGCAACATCCTTGAACGTTACTTTCTTATGCTGGGTCGAGAGGAGCCGCGCGCGGCTCTTCCCGAATGAAAGGGCTTTGTTCCCCCCACTTTGCATTTGCCGCATGAAGAAAATCCAGAGCCCCACGAGGAGGAGCAACGGGAGGCCGTTCGCAAGCCAGGTCACCCAGGAACCGTTGGACTCATCCTTGATGGTGACCCTGACGTCCTTGCCCAGAAGGTCTTTGTAGAGATCGGGGTAGTTGCCGGGGATGGTGGTCTTGAACTTGGTGTTGTCCTTCTTCAGAACGCCTGTAACGTCGCTCCCGGCAATGGTCACATCTTGAACGTTTCCGCCCTGAACCTGGTCGACAAACTGCGTGAAGGTATAGTCGTTGACGTGTTCGCCGGTACTCGAGCGTACGACGGCCCAGATTAATAGAGCGGTAACCGCCATCACCACCCAAAATATTATGTTCTTGACCGCCGAATTCACGATGATGCCTCCTGCTCCGCTTCGAGAAAGGCTACCTTCCCCTGCGCTCTCAAATTATTGGATGCTATAAACCCCATCTCCGACGCAGGCTTCACTTCCAAAGTAGCAATCCAAGTTCTGCCCAACTTCTGTTTCCCGATTTATCCCAGGCTACCCGCCCTTTTGTCCGGCACGAACCCTCGATCCTCGGGCGTCAGGAAAGAGCGATCTCCTGGATCAGCAGCACTTTGCCCCTTACTTCGCCCATCACAGCCCAGCCGGCCGCAGGGAGGCCGCGCGCGCACACGATGCCCCGCTCGCTGTCCAACACCGGCCAAAGAGAACGCTCATCCCTGGGAACTCTGCTGCGGCGAAACAGTTCCTTGACCCTCACGGATTTCCGGCGGCCTGCAGGACAGTATCGGTCTCCTTCTCGCCAGTTCCGAAAGACCAATTGAGCGGGCAGGTTCAGCGGATTGATCTCCGGCCACTCACCTCTATTATAGTCCCTCGGAACCTCTTCCGAGTCAACCATCTTGAAGGTAAAACATCGACCGATTTCCGCCACGGAAATAGTGCCGGGTAAAGCTACCGGATAGGCAAAAGCCGCGGTCGCCCCGCTTTCCCCAGCCTCGCAGGAAAGAATCAACCATTCAAATTCCGTTCGCGCCACCAGTCCGTGGCGCAACAACAGCTTTCTGCCGCTTTGCGACTTGAGGGCAAACTCCCGAAGAGCTTCAATGTGCCGGTAGGTCATGCCTTGCAGGCTGCCTGTAACCGCCTGCACCGCTTGCCGCAAGACGCGCCGCACAAGCGAAGGCGGCAAATCCGCCAGAAAACGCCGTGGGATTCTTTCCCCTCCCCCGTCCCGCACCCGCCAGGCTCCGGCGTGCTCCCTCGCCTGCTGCTCGAGATATGCTTCGTCGTCGCGGGCCCGGTCGGACAGCTCGCTGAGTAGTCTTTTAACTTCCGGGTTGTATTCCCTTTCCAGAAGCGGCAGCAAGCCGAGGCGGATCTTGTTCCTCCGGAAGCCGGTGTCAAGATTTGTCGAATCCACACGAAACGCCAGTTTCCGTTCCTGGAGCGCCGCTTCGATTTCGGCCCGCGTCAGGCTCAAAAAAGGCCGCATTATCTTTCCCTCGAAGCTCGGATGAATGCCTCCCAAGCCTTTGGTTCCCGTGCCGCGAAGAATGTGAATGAGAACCGTTTCGGCCTGGTCGTCCAGGGTATGGGCCGTGGCGACTTGATCGACGCGTCCCTGGCGAATCAGCCCGAGGAAAAACCGATAGCGAAGTTCACGCGCCGTCGCTTCCAGATTCCGGCACCGCTTGCGAGCCTCCTCGGCCACCCGAGCTTCCCCGCACAGAAAGGGGAGTTCCAGTTCCTGCGCCCAACGCCGCACAAACCTTGCGTCCTCGTCGGACTCCGCCCCGCGCAGGTGATGATTGAAATGAACGACTGCCAAAGTAAACCCCACGTCGCGGGATAGCCTTTGCAGAAAATCGAGCAGCAGCACGGAGTCCGGCCCTCCCGAGACAGCTACCCCAACGCGTTCACCCGGATGCAAAAATCGAGCCCGGCGCATCTCCAGGCACCACCGGTTATAGAGAGTATGACGAACTCGCATGGAGCTAGGTTTCAACCTGCCTCATTGTAGCATCCCAAGGCTCCGCCAGAGCGCCTGCGGAGGGTTTCTTGGCTGCCCGGCCAAGGCCACATTCCATGCGGATATTTTCAGGTCCGGGGACGAGACCGCAAGCTTGGATGATGAGGCTGATTTGAAAGAAGGAATTACGGTCAGCAGCAGCGGTTAGGGCGGGAGTATTTGTGCTCTTGCTGTTTCTGGTAAAACTCGCGGGGCGTCAGGAGTTTTTCACCCTCCATCAGAGTCCGTGCGCGGTAGCGCGCGTAATCCCGTTGGCCGGAGACCTCCTGCAGGTATTGCCACAGGCCGTATAGCAGCCTCCTTGCTGCGCTTCCGAAATTTACTCGGTCAAACATTTCGATTGCTCTCGCCATGCCACAACGATGCCAGCCCCCGCTCCCAGCCTACGCCGGAAGCTGGGACAACTTGACCGGCGCCTCTTTCAGCTCCGGCTCTCGCCGCCCCAGCGCGTAGAGCCACCAGTTTCTGCCCGATTCAACAAGGATCACCACCACCAGCGCGGCAAAGATGAATGTTACCGCCGCATCAAGGCGATCGTTAAAAATCAGGCGTTGGACTTCGACAACCTTCGAAGCCGGCACCGTCCCGCTCGCAAGCTGGCCGGCAAGCATCTGCGCGTGGGCCAGAAACCCAATGCGGGGATTCGAGTGCCAGATTTTTTGCCAGCTCGCCGTCATCGTAACCGCCACCAGCCATCCGAGGGGAGCAAGGGTGATCCAGGCATAACGCGTTTTGTGCATCTTGATCAGAATGGTGGTCGCAACCGAAAGCGCCACAGTCGCCAGCAATTGGTTGGCAATTCCAAACAGGGGCCACAGGCTGTTGATCCCCCCGAGGGGATCAACAACTCCCTGGTAAAGAAAAAATCCCCAGGCGCCCACCATCATGAAGCTGGTTAACAGAATGCTTGGATACCATGAGGTTCTTCCCAAGGGCTTCCAGAAGTGGCCCAGCAAATCCTGGAGCATGAAGCGTCCCACCCGCGTGCCGGCGTCAAGGACGGTCAAGATGAACAGCGCCTCAAACATAATGGCGAAGTGGTACCAGATGGCCATCACGGCCGAGCCCCCCAGAACATTTGAGAAGATGTGCGCCATGCCCACCGCAAGTGATGGTGCGCCTCCCGTTCGGTTGAACAACGTAAGCTCGCCGACTTTCGACGCCAGATCAGCCATGGCCGCTTGCGTCACAGGGTATCCCCAGCCCGAGATGGTCGCGGCGGCCTGGGCGGGAAGCGCCCCCACCACACCCGCAGGAGCGTTGATGGCAAAATAGAAGCCGGGCTTCAGCACGCCGGCCGCGACGACGGCCATGATCGCCACAAATGATTCCAGCAGCATGCTTCCATAGCCCACCATGCGCGCTTGGCTTTCTTTGCTGATTAACTTTGGCGTGGTCCCGGAAGCTATCAGCGAGTGAAAACCCGAAATGGCTCCGCAGGCAATCGTGATAAAGCAGAAGGGGAAAATCTTACCGGCGAAGATCGGCCCGGTGCCATCCGCAAAACGTGTTACGGCCGGCAAGTGCATCAGGGGTCGCGCAACCAGGATGCCGATAGCCAGAGCCAGGATAGTTCCCAGCTTGACAAAAGTGCTCAAGTAATCGCGGGGAGCGAGCAGCAGCCACACGGGCAAAATCGAGGCGGCGAGCCCGTACATAATGAGCATCCAAACCAGCGCCGGACCTCCGTGGCTAAAGTAAGGAGCAAGGACGGCCGAATCCGCCACGTAGCGTCCGCCGATGACCCCCGCCATCACCAGAACAAATCCCAGGAGCGAGGCCTCGAGGACCCGCCCCGGACGCCAATACCGGAGGTATAAGCCCATCAGAAAAGCTATAGGGATTGTCGCGGCAATGGTAAACAGTCCCCAGGGGCTTGCCTTTAATGCGTTCACCACCACCAGGGCAATAACGGCAATCAAAATCACCATGATGAGCAGAACTCCAACGAGTGCCGTGTAACCTGCCAGGCCGCTGATTTCCTCCTTGGCCATTTGCCCCAGCGATTTTCCGTCGCGGCGCATCGAGCAGAAAAGCGTGACGAAATCCTGTACGGCGCCGCCTAACACTCCTCCGATAACGATCCAAAGGGTGCCCGGCAAATATCCGAATTGGGCAGCCAGAATCGGCCCCACCAGCGGGCCAGGCCCTGCAATGGCGGCGAAGTGGTGGCCAAAGACCACCCATTTGTTGGTGGGCACAAAATCGCGCCCATCTTCTTTCCGTTCGGCCGGGGTAGCGCGCTGATCGTTCAATCCAAGAACGCGGTAAGCGATGAACCGGCTGTAAAAGCGATAGCCGATCAGAAAAAAGCAGGCCGCAGCGATCACGAGCCACACCGCGTTGAGCGGCTCGCCGTGAGCCGTGGCGATCATCCCCAGCCCCAGGGCTCCCAAGGCCGCGACCAATACCCAGACCATCCTCTTGAGGAACGGCATCTTCTACTCTCCTATGCAGAACGGAGACGGCACGGTTTCGGTATATGGTACGGACAGTGCGTAAGGAAGGAAAGCATAAAAAGAGATATAGCGGCGCAAATTTCCCGTGCTCTGACGATGAAAAAGAACATCGGCAGTCGTGGACTCAAAGCAACAGGAGGTTCTCTTTTCTTCTCACCCCATTCCTTTTGCCGCGGTTATAAAATCGCAAACCGCAACGATCATCGCAAACCGCACGCGTTTGGTTTGCCCTTCGCAATCTGTTTGGAATAAGCTTGGCCGGAGGAGTTTGAATGTCCAAGTACATTCTGGCGTTTGATCAAGGCACCACAAGCTCCCGGGCCATTCTTTACGACCTGGAAGGAAAGGCGTGCGCCTCCGCCAGTATGGAGTTCAAGCAATACTATCCAAATCCCGGCTGGGTTGAGCACGACCCGGAGGAAATCTGGGCGGCCCAGCAAGCTGCGGCCGAGAAAGTTCTAAGTGATGCCAAGGTGCAGCCGAAAGATATCGCGGCGATCGGCATCACCAATCAGCGTGAAACGGTCTTGATTTGGGAGCGCGAGACCGGCAAACCCGTTTACCCCGCCATTGTGTGGCAGTGCCGGCGCACCGCCGCCCTGTGCGACCGCCTGCGGCAAGAAGGCTTCGACCGCGTTCTCCGCCAAAAGACCGGCCTGATCACCGACTCCTATTTCTCGGGAACCAAGATCGCCTGGCTACTCGAAAACATTCCCGGCGTTCGCGCCCGCGCCGAACGCGGCGAGCTCGTAGCCGGCACCATCGACGCCTGGCTGATCTGGAAACTCACGGGCGGCCGCGTCCACGCGACGGATGTCTCCAATGCCTCCCGGACGCTGTTGTTCAACATCCATTCTCTCCAGTGGGACGAAGAAATACTCCAGCACTTCAACATCCCGCGCGGGCTGTTGCCTTGGGTCATCGAGTCCAGCAGCGTCTTCGCGGAAACAGAAATTTTCGGAGGCAGCATTCCCCTGGCGGGCGTGGCGGGCGATCAGCAAGCGTCGCTTTTTGGCCATCAGTGCTTCGCGCGAGGTAGCGCAAAAAATACTTACGGAACAGGTTTGTTTCTCCTGATGAACGCCGGCGAGGAAGTTCCCCCTTCAACTTCCGGGTTGGTGGCCACCGTCGGATGGAGCCGGAACGGCAAGACGACCTATGCGCTGGAAGGCAGTGTTTTCGTTGCGGGCGCGGCGCTGCAGTGGCTTCGTGACGGATTAGGCCTCCTCCAAGACGCAGCGGAAAGCGACGCCCTCGCGCGGTCAGTGCCCGATACGGGGGGCGTTTACTTCGTCCCCGCGTTGGTGGGGCTCGGCGCACCGCATTGGGACCCTTATGCACGCGGCACGATGGTGGGCATCACCCACGGCACAACCCGCAATCACATCGTTCGCGCGGCGCTGGAAGCGGCGGCCTACCAGACGCGTGAAGTCGTCGAAGCCATGGCCAGGGATTCCGACGTGCGCCCGGAAGCTTTGCGCGTAGATGGCGGCATGGCGCAAAACAATTTCCTCTGCCAATTTCAAGCCGACGTCCTGGGCATCCCCATCGAGCGGCCCGCCCATACGGAATCCACGGCCCTTGGCGCAGCCTATCTTGCCGGCCTGGCGACAGGCTTCTGGAAGGATGAGCAGGCGCTCGCTCCCCAGCGAAAAATCGCCCGGCGCTTTGAACCTTCGATGCCCGAATCCCGCCGCGAACAGCTTTATGCGGACTGGCTCCGCGCCGTGGAACGCGCCAAGCATTGGGCCGGGTAACACCCGGCGATCTCCAAGGATTTCCGCGCCTCTTCCCGAAGTTCGAGTTGTTGATTCCTAAGGCCATTTCAGCGCCTTTCGTCATGAAATAAC
>DATKQU010000119.1:0-5335 GCA_035532595.1 Terriglobia bacterium
TGCCAGGGTGTGTTGCCCCAGCAACGGCCGTGGGGCGAGGGCCCATAGGGTTCCTCGGGCGTGTTCACCTGCCAGATGCCGTTCGCGCCGTAAGTATGCCCGGCCGCGCCGCTCAAGATACAAGTCAGGAACATGAAACGCTCCACCTCCTGGCGATTCTCGTCCAGGATGCCTTCGTAGCAGCATTCTCCCACCAGCACCGGCATGCGCGGCTCGCGCTTGAGGTCCCCGGTCAGCGTGTCGATGGTGGAGGGAATGCTCTTCCGGTCGCCGTGGCCGGTCTGGAGCATATCGAAATCGAGCACCGCTGGATCTTCCACCGTATCCATGGCGCTTCTGGAAGGATGAATGGTGATGGGGCGATGGTAGGGGTCAACGCTCCGCACGTATTTTGCCATCTCGGTCCAACCACGTTTTTGCAGCGCGCCGTCCTCGTCCTTGTTCTTGGAGAGATAGTAAGGCATGGTTCCTTCACCCGCCAGGCACCAGACGACGGGATAAGCGCCCCAGCGGGCTATAATATTCCGCCAGTGCTTCTTTATTTTCTCAACTCCCATGAGCGGCAAAAAGTATCCCCAGCATCCCACCACACAGGGAACCAGACCCTGATCGGCGAGGTAGCGGATGCGCAGGTCCGCCATGTCGAAATAGCGGGGATTGATCCGAGCGTAGCCCGCTTCCCAGGGATAACCGGCTTCGTTCGCGCCTCGCGGATCAAAGGGCGGCATGTCGGGATAAAGTCCGGCGACGATCTGAACTACTGAGAAACCCTTCTGAACGCGGTCCGCCGCGAGCGCCTGAAAATCATCCGGCCACCCGAGGCGCCGGCAGAGACCCATCCACCAGGTGTCGCCCAGCCAGAAGAACGGCGTGCCGTCCTCGTGTTCGAAGTGGCGACGGTCCCCGGCCACGCGAATTCCGCCGTGCTTGATGAGCGGCTTGTCGCCTGTATAAGGCGAAACTTCCAGCGTCCCCTTCTGTCCATGGAGATCCGGATTGCTAGCGTCGCTAGAGACCGTGTGGTAGGTGTAGCGCCCGGGGTGGGGAGGAGCATAGCGAATCCTCCATTCTTGCCCTCCCGCCCAGAAGGCAGGCACGCGCTGCTCATGCCCCTGCGGGTTGCGAAACACCACATCGAGCTCCACCTCGTTGAAAGGGTCGGCGTAAGCTTTGCCGGAAGAGTAAGCCCATTCTGTGACGCACCGCTCGACTCCATAAAACTCTTGCGTTGATACGGTCGGTACCGCCTTACCGGCTTTGGAGCCGGCTGAGTCCTTGGCTTCTCCCAACTGGCTCATCGCTAAGGCTCCGACTCCTGCTTTGCCAAGAAATGATCTGCGGTTGATTGGGTCCATCGTTACCTCCTTGGTTGTCTGGCAGCGGCGCAAGTTCCTGCAACGTCGCTTTCAAGCGAAATTCAATATAAACCGGCGGTTAAATTCTCCTGTCAATTAATACCGACCTCGTAGCGAGTAACAGGTAAAAGCGGCAGCCTTTGCCATGAGTTATGATTGATCTGACATTTGCCACGACGGCGTTTGGTAGTCATCGCAGCCATCGCCCAGCGAGCGAGTGATTACCGTCTGCCACTGCTTCACGAACTATCTCTCGATTTGTGGCCGGGCATTTTCGGGTAAGTGCGGGTGAACCTTAACATCGCTTCCTTTGACCTCCATCGCAGACTTTTCCTTGACATGCCCCCGCAGCCCAGTGTAAGCATGTCAGCTTACTTAACATGCACGAAGACGGGTTGTCAATTTTGCTTTTTCTCGCTGAAAGAGAGCAGGGAATGGATTGTTAACCTGCTGAGTCGCTTGCCCTGGCGATTTGCCAACGGCTTTGGGAACCGGTTCTTGGGTCTCGAATGGCTGGATCCTGAAACCCTTTTTAATGGCATGTGCAACCCGTCCGTGGAGCGACCTGTAGTCGAAGAGTTATAACACTACCCGAGCGTGTTGCGCGGGGGGTAAAATATCCAGAGGCGCGGCAAGCGCGCATGGATCGGAGGAGATGGAGTGTCGATCAGCCGGAGCAAAACCGCCAAGCGATACGAGCTGGACAAGGGCGTGGATTTCCAGGACATGGCGGTGAAGAGCCTGGGAACGGAAGGAATCAGCGTGGGCCTGGCCACTTTCGCCCCGGGCGCCTGGCTTCCCTGCCACACTCACAATTGTGAAGAATCGATCACCATCCTGGAAGGGTCGGCTTACTGCGATGTCGCGGGAAAACGGTTCAAGCTGGGTCCCTACGATACGTCGCACGTGCCGGCCGGAATTCCTCACCGCTTTGTGAATGCCAGCCGGGAGGAAAAGATGCTGATGCTGTGGGTGTATGCCTCCGCTGACGTGGAGCGGATCATTCAAGACACGCAGCGTTGCATGGGCGCTGATATCGACCCTTACAAGGCTGAGAACGCTGAATAACGGCAAGGCCTGGAGTTGCGTCACGCGGATTTGGAATCAGGTCCGGACGGCGCGCTGATGATTTTGGAATCATAGCGGCGCCTGCTGAGAGGGAATCGGCCGAGCGCCGAGACCTGCTGGTGAGAAGACAGGGGTGACGGCCAACATCGTCCCGATTCTTGAAAATCTCTGGTGAGGATAGTGAGAATGGCAGAGGACATGCGCGTAGGGTTGACAAGAGACTTTCTGACGCCGGAAGGCAAAGTAGGGATGGGGGACATCGGACTGCGGGTGTTGGACGACGCGCCGGGTGTTTCTTACGAGTTTTTCCCGGAACATTTCCCGGAGGTGAAGCCCGACCAAATCGCGGGTTATGAAGGGGTGATTTCTCTCGCTCCTCGCTACACCCGGCAGACGCTCTCCGGCCCCGGCTTGAAATTAAGCGTTCTGGCGCGGTTGGGCGTGGGCTACGACATGCTCGACCTGGAAGCGCTGACCGAGCACGACATCATCGTTACCATCACCCCGGACGGCGTGCGCAGGCCCATGGCGACGGGGGTTGTGACCTTGCTGCTGGCGCTCGCTCATGAACTCTTTGCCAAGGACAGGTTGGTCAGAAGCCAGAAGTGGTCGGAAAAGCTGGGCATCAAAGCAACGGGACTCACGGGGAGGGCGCTCGGGTCCATCGGAGTCGGCAACATCGGCCGTGAAATCTTCCGGCTCCTTGAGCCTTTTGAGATGGTTCACCTGGCGTCCGATCCCTATGTCAGCGCTGAAGAGGCAAAAGCCTTGAACATTCGCTTGGTGGATTTGGAAACCCTGATGCGCGAAAGCGATTTTGTCTGCGTCAACTGCCCGCTCACGCCGGAGACGCGGGGTCTGGTCGGGGAACGCGAGTTCGCCTGGATGAAGCCCACCGCCTACTTTATCAACACCAGCCGGGGCCCGATTGTGGACCAGGCAGCCCTCTACCGGGCGCTCAAGAAGCGCCGGATTCGGGGCGCGGCGCTCGACGTTTTTGGGGTGGAGCCGGTTCCCGCCGACGAACCGCTGCTCAAGCTCGATAACGTCATTCTGACGCCTCATTCTCTTTGCTGGAGCGATGAATGTTTCCGTTCCATGGGCGAATCGGCTGCCCGTGCGGTCTTGACCGTGCTACGAGGCGAGGTGCCGGAGAACGTGGTCAACCGCAGCGTCCTGGAGCGGCCGGGGATGCGCGCCAAGCTGGAAGCGAATCGCCGGAAGTGGCAGCAACTGGCCAGTGGAAGGAGTTCAGTTTGAAGGCTCACGCGCTAAGGAAGGCTTTGAAGGAAGGGCAAGTTCCGCTGGGCACCTGGATTTTCGAGTTCAATTCTCCCGGCATTGCCCGCTTGCTGGCCAGCGCGGGTGTGGATTTCGTGGTCATTGACATGGAACATAGCGGGTTCGGCGCCGATACTGTGCGCGCGCTGCTGGCCGAAACGCGATCACTGGAACTGGCGGCCTGGGTTAGACCTCCCGCCGGAGAGTACCACTTGATTGCGCCGTTGCTGGACGCCGGGGCGGATGGGATTATCGTGCCCATGGTGGAAACCGCCGAGGAGGCGAGCCGCGTGGCGAATGCTTGCCGGTACCCTCCTAAGGGAAACCGAGGCGCCGCCTTCTCGATTGCGCACGATGACTTTCTAGCGGGCAGCGTGCCGGAGAAGATCAAGACTGCCGACGAGAAGATCGTCTGCGGACTGCTGATCGAATCGCAGCGGGGCGTGGACAATCTGGAACAGATTCTGGCGGTCCCCGGCGTTGACCTGCTTTGGATAGGATTTCTCGATCTGTCGATCAGCCTGGGCATTCCCGGAGAGTTTGAGCACCCGAAATTCGTGGGGGCCGTAGAGCGCATTCTGAAAGTAAGTGCGGAGCGGGATATTCCCGTGGGGATTATGGTGTCGAACCCGGAACAGGGAATCAAACGCATTCGCGAGGGTTTTCGCTGCCTGAGTTATTGGGGTGACATCTGGCTGCTGCAGCGGGCGCTTGCCGAGGGCATCGGGGCGATTCGCCGCGAGCTTTCTGAGGCTCGCCCGCAAAAATCCGGCTGACCGGCAGGGTGAGGAGTTGGCTCGTGCCGGCGCTGGCGGGGCGGCAGGAACCCTGCAGGAATCAATCTGGGGCTGAGCATCCCTCAAGGTGATTCAATTTTCTCGCCGCTGATTTCGCAGATGGAGGGCAAGAACGTGTCACTCGATGGCAAAGTGGCGGTGGTAACAGGTGCGGGAGAAGGCTTGGGGCGGGGAATCGCTCTCCGGCTGGCTTCCGAAGGTGCAGCCGTGGCGGTGTTGGACATCGAGGGAGAAACTGCGAAGGCCACAGCAGAGGACATCAGAAAGCAGGGCGGAAAGGCGCTGCCCTTGACCGTGGATGTTTCCAAAGTGGCCGAGATTCAGCCGGCCTTGGACCGCGTTGTGGATGAACTGGGGGCGCTCGACGTTTGGGTGAACAACGTGGGAGTGCTGCAGACCAAGGCGATGCTGGAACTGAGCGAGGAGGATTGGGACCAGGTGGTGGATACCAATGCCAAAGGAACCTTCTTCTGCATGCAGGCGGCGGGGCGGTGGATGGCGAAGCAGGGCAAGGGGGTGATTGTCAATATCACCTCCGGGCAGCGGGCCAGGCCCATGGCCACGCATTATGCGGCCAGCAAGATGGCGGTGGACAGCATGACCAAATGTGCCGCCCTGGCGCTGGCGCCGCATAACGTGAGGGTCAATGCGATCGACCCGGGTTTGGTGCTCGACACGCCCATGCTGAGGAAGATGGATGACGACCGGGCGCGGACGTTGGGGCTTCAACCGGGCGAGGCGACGAAAAAATGGATCGAGTCGATTCCCCTGGGGCGCATGGGGACTCTGGACGAAATCGCCAGTCTGGTGGTTTTTCTGGCCTCGAAAGACGGG
>DATKQU010000120.1:0-18589 GCA_035532595.1 Terriglobia bacterium
AAGCTGGGGGTGGATGCGGCAATCATCTTTGCCGATCTGCTGCTGATTATCGAACCTCTCGGCCTGGGGCTCGAATACGAGCAGGGCGAAGGTCCTGTGATCAAGCCGGTGCTGCGCAAGTCCGGCGATGTCGATTTGCTGCGGGAGGTTGAACCCACTCAGTCGCTCGGTTATCTCTACGAGGCCATTCGCAGGACGCGCGCCGCGCTTCCGTCCGCGCTGCCGCTCATCGGCTTTGCGGGGGCGCCCTTTACGGTCGCCTCCTATATGATCGAAGGCGGGGCCTCCAAGACTTTCCGCCACACCAAGACCCTGATGTACCGGGACCCGGGAGCTTGGCACGCCCTGATGGAGCGCCTGGCCCGCGAGATGACCAAGTACGTGAACGCTCAAATTGCCGCGGGCGTTCAGGCGGTGCAGATTTTTGACACCTGGGTGGGGTGCCTGGGGCCGGAAGATTACCGAAGGTATGTTTTGCCCTACACCCGCCTTCTCCTTCAGGGCATAACGCCGGGTACGCCTGTCATTCACTTTGGCACGGGGACGGGGATGTTTCTTGAGGAGATGCGCGAGGCCGGAGGCGATATCATCGGCCTCGATTTCCACGTCGAGCTGGGGCGGGCCTGGGACCGGCTCGGAGACCGCGTCGGCGTGCAAGGCAATCTGGATCCCATGGTGCTCTCGGCGGATTTGCCGTTCATTCGAGAGCGCGTGCAGGAAATTTTGGACCAGGCGGCGGGGCGCCCCGGCCATATTTTTAATTTGGGCCACGGAATCCTGCCGGACACTCCCGAGGAAAACGTCATCGAATTGGTGAAAATGGTGCATGACATGAGCGCAGAGCGGAGCTGAAGCGCAATGGCGCCCGTTACGGGGCCGAGGGAAAATCGAGATCACTGTGATGAATGCAAGTCAAGAATCCGCGAACCATTCGGAATGGGGCGTCCTCTTGCTGGCGCACGGAGCTCCCGACCGGCTGGGAGATATTCCCGAGTTTCTGATGAACGTCCGGCGCGGGCGGTCGCTGCCCGCGAGCGCGGTCGAGGAGATCATCAACCGCTATGCCATGATCGGAGGCGGTTCGCCGCTTTTGGCAATCACCGTCAACCAGGCTGGGGCGCTGGCCAAGGTGCTGGGCCTGCCCGTGTACGTTGGCATGCGGAACTGGAAGCCTTATATCGAAGAAGCGGTTCGCCGCTTGAGCAAGGTTCAGGTGACGCGCGCTGTGGCGTTGTGCCTGGCGCCCCAAAATTCCCGCACCAGCATCGGCCTTTATCAAGCCAGCCTGTCGAAGGCGGTGGAAAACGTGGCGCCCAGCCTGCAGGCGGAATTTGTGGAAAACTGGCACGACCATCCCGGGCTGATCGCGGCTTTCCGCGAGAAAGCGGCGGCGGCGCTGGCCCGAATCGAAACCGAAGCCGGGCGCGCTGTTCCCGTGGTTTTCACCGCCCACAGCGTTCCCGCCAGGACCATCGAGGATGGAGACCCTTACGAGGACCAGGTGAAAGAGACCGCCCGCCTGGTCGCGGAAGCGATGGGTTTGAGCGATTACGAAGTTGCCTTTCAGAGCCAGGGGATGACCTCCGAGCCCTGGATCGGCCCGACGGTCGAATCCCGGATTGACGCCTGCGCGGCGCAGGGACACCGGCATCTCTTGCTGGTTCCGGTCGGCTTTGTCTCAGATCATGTGGAAGTGCTTTACGACATCGACGTCGTTTTTCGCGGCTACGGAATGAAGAAGGGCGTTGCCGTCTCGCGGTCCGAGTCCCTTAACGACAGCTCGATTTTTATTCAAGCTCTGGCCTCGATTGTTTTGGAACGAGCCGGGGCCTCTCTCCCGGTGGGTTGATTCATGACTGAGATGACTTATCCACTGTCGCTACGACGCATCGCGGTTTTGGGCGGGGGGATTACGGGCCTGACGGCTGCGTACACACTCGCCCGGGCGCGAGAGGGCGGGGCTCCCATTGATGAATTCCTGATTGAATCCGGCCCTCGCCTGGGCGGCGTGATCCAGACGGAACACGTCGACGGATTCGTCGTGGAAGGAGGTCCCGACAGCTTCATCTCTGAAAAGCCCGAAGCGGCTGCACTCTGCCGGGAGCTTGGCTTGGGCGATTCGCTGATCGGCTCCAACGACGCGGAGCGGAAGACTTATATCCTCCACGGCGGACGGTTGCTTCCCATGCCGGACGGCCTCATGCTGCTGGTTCCAACGCGCATCTGGCCGCTTCTCAATTCTCCCCTGCTCCCCTTTGGAAGTAAAGTGGGGATCGTTGCGGAGTGGTTTTCTGAACCGAGGAAGGCCCCGGACACCGATGAATCGGTGGCGAGCTTTGTGCGCCGGCATTTCGGAGACGCCATGCTGGAGAATATCGTTGAACCTCTCCTGGCAGGCGTCTATGGCGGGGATTCGGGAGCGCTAAGCATGGCTTCCGTCCTCCCACGATTTGTGGAAATGGAGCGGAAATACGGCAGCCTTGTTCGAGGCGCCATGGAAGCAAGAAAGAGTAGGAACAAAGCCTCGAAGGGTTCGAAGTCCGCCTCGCTCTTTATGACCATGAAAGAAGGCCTTGGGGAGCTGATTAAGGCTCTCGAAGGGCGATTGGAGCCCTCGCGCCTGCATCTTGGCCGGCGCGTCGTCAGAATTGAGAAAGCAGATTCGCATTGGAGAAGCCCTTTTCGGATTTGCTGTGAAGGGGATGTGACTCATGAAGCTGATGCCATTGTGCTTGCCCTGCCGACTCATGAGTGCGCCAAGTTTGTGCCCGCTCTCAGCCCTGCCCTGGCAGAATCCTTAACCGCCATTCCATACGGCTCCGCCGTGACCGTCAGCCTGGGTTTTGAGGCCGGGGTGGCCGAGTCATTGCCTCCAGGATTTGGCTTCCTGGTTCCCAAGAAGGAAGCCCCGCGGCTTCTGGCCTGCACTTTCGTGCACAAGAAATTTCTCCACCGCGCTCCGAAGGGCAAAGCCCTGCTTCGCTGCTTTCTAGGCGGGTCGCGCGACCCCCAGGTGCTTAAGTTCTCCGACGCGGAAATTTTGAAGAGCGTGCGGGAGGACCTTCGCGCAATTTTGAAATTGGACGCGGAGCCTTCGTTTTGGCGGATTTCGCGCTGGCCTTCCACCATGGCCCAGTACACCGTCGGGCATCAGAAAAGGGTCGAGCGGATCCTGAATCAGGCTGAAAAATTTCGATATCTGTATCCAGCCGGCAACGCGTATTCGGGGATCGGCTTGTCGGATTGCATCCGTACGGGAAGAGAAGCGGCGAAACGCGCCCTCGAGATGTGAAGGCGCGGGCTGGGCGTAAAAGGAAATCCGCAGGAGAACGCGGGGAAAAGGGAAATGCCCTGCGGGGCAAAAGCGGAAGACGGTGAAGCGGCAAAGGCTATCCCCCACGATTCCCGGGTTCCGGCCTGGACAAGCACCCCCTAAAATAAATGTGGTATAATCGCCAGTTTAATTATTTGGGTTCGGGTTAATTGGGCCATCATAAGGAATGCCTGAAGCTCGCCGGAACCAAACCATGAAGTTGTAATGCACGGTGCGGGGCAAGCTTACCTATAGAGGAAAGGGAACGCCGGGACTCTCAAGAGTCCGGATTTTCGCTTCCTTCCTGTCGTGGCCGCAGACTGGGCCACTCACGGAAAGAGTCTGCACCGCCCGCGTGGCTCAAAATGCCTGCGAGCGGCGTCAAATAGATTTAGAAAGTTGATTGGCAATGTTGCTTTGGCCTCTCGTCGTATTCTTTGTCATCGTCCTGATCATCCCCGTCGGGATGCTCATGTTGTCTTACGTTTTGGGCCAGCGGCACAACGAGCATGCCACGGGGTCTCCGTATGAAAGCGGCATCCTTTCTGAGGGGTCGGCGAACGTCCGATTCTCCGTCAAGTTTTATCTGATTGCGATGTTTTTCGTCATCTTCGATCTGGAAGCGGTCTTTATCTTTTCCTGGGCGGTCTCCGTCCGCGAAGCCGGCTGGACCGGTTACTTCGAGATGCTGGTTTTCATCGGAATTTTGGTGGCGGCGCTCGTGTACCTGTGGCGCTTGGGAGCTCTGGATTGGGGGCCCAAGGGCCGTGGAGAGAGGGCTTAGTTTAAGGACGCGTTTGGAGCAAGGCGTATGAAATGGTCACTTACCAAGCCGCAACTGAGCATGCCGCTCGTGGATGCTGCGCCTACGCCCTTTGACGAGCAAGTCCGCAAGAGCGTGATCTTGTCACGTCTTCAGGACCTCGTCGGCTGGGGACGGAAAAATTCGATCTGGCCTTTCGCTTTTGGCCTTTCTTGCTGCTTTGTGGAAATGGCGACCAGTATCACCAGCCGTTATGATATCGCGCGCTTCGGGGCGGAAGTCATTCGCGGAACGCCGCGCGAGGCCGATTTGATGGTGATTGCGGGAACCCCTTTCATCAAGATGGCGCCAGTGATCCAGCGACTTTACCAGCAGATGATGGAGCCGCGCTGGGTCATCTCAATGGGATCGTGTGCGAACTCCGGGGGCATGTACGACATATACAGCGTGGTTCAGGGAGTGGACAAATTCCTTCCCGTGGACGTTTATGTCCCGGGGTGTCCGCCGCGTCCTGACGCCTTTCTCGAGGGCATCACGCTCTTGAGCAAGGCCGTCGGCAATGAGCGGCGTCCTTTGAGCTGGGTGGTGGGGCCGCAGGGCGTCGAGCGTGCTTCCTTCCCCGCCCAGCGCGATCTGAAGCGCGCGGAGAGGCAGAAGCAAACTCTGTTGCGTCCACCTGACGAGATCTGAACTTCTTATCTTATGATCGCCAACGCAACCATCCTTCAGGAGCTTCAAGAAAAGTTCGGCGAGGCGTCGATCCTTCCGCAGCCGGGCCGCGACCAAATTCCGGCCTTCTGGACCCCGAAGGAAAAAGTTCATGAGGTGGTGCGGTATCTCAAGACCGGGATCGCCCGGCCGTACAAAATGCTATATGACATCACCGCCATCGATGAACGCGCGCGGACCCACCGCGACGGGCAGCCGCCCAGCGACTTTACCGTTGTTTATCATCTCCTGTCCTTCGACCGAAACGAATACATCCGCATCAAGGTAGCTCTCCAGGGAGACGCTCCCAGCCTTCCCACGATCACCAACATCTGGCCTGCGGCGAGCTGGTACGAACGCGAAGTGTGGGACATGTTCGGGATCAAGTTCGACGGTCATCCGTTCCTGGCGCGCATCCTGATGCCCACCACGTGGGTGGGCCATCCATTGCGCAAAGAGCATCCGGCGCGCGCCACGGAGATGGGGCCTTTCCAGTTGCCCGTGGAAAAGGTGGACAGGGAACAAGAGGCTTTGCGCTTTCGCCCGGAAGACTGGGGCATGAAGCCCGGCGAGGATGGGACGGATTTCATTTTCCTGAACGTGGGCCCGCAACATCCCGGCACTCACGGCGTGATTCGCATCGCCGTGCAGCTTGACGGCGAAGTCATTGTGGACCTCGTCCCTGAAATCGGGTTTCATCACCGGGGCGCGGAGAAGATGGGCGAGCGCCAGAGCTGGCACACCTACATCCCCTACACCGACCGGATTGACTACCTGGGCGGGGTCATGAACGAGCTCGCTTATCTGACGGCCTTTGAAACGCTGGCCGGCATCCCCGTGCCGCCGCGAGCCCAGGTGATTCGAGTGATGATGTCGGAATTGTTCCGGATCATCAGCCACCTGGTCTGGTACGGGACGTTCGCTCAGGACTTAGGCCAGATGTCGCCGGTTTTTTACACCTTCAACGACCGCGAGCACGCTTTTGAGATCGTCGAAGCCGTCTGCGGAGCGCGCATGCACCCCGTCTGGTTCCGCATCGGCGGCGTTGCCCAGGACTTGCCCAAGGGCTGGGAAGGCATGTTCCGTGATTTTCTGAACCGCATGCCCAAGCACCTGGCCGAATATGACCGGGAAGTTATGAAAAATCGGATCTTCAAAGCGCGGACCAAAGGCGTGGGCAGCCTCACCGTGGACGAGGCCATCGAGTGGAGCGTGACGGGGCCGATGCTTCGCGCCGCCGGGCTCGAGTGGGACTTCCGCAAGAAGCAGCCCTATTCCGGTTACGAGAATTTTGAGTTTGACATTCCCACCGCCACGCACGGCGACTGCTATGACCGGGCGGTGGTGCACATTGAAGAAATGCGCCAGAGCCTTCGGATCATCGAGCAATGTGTGAAGAACATGCCGGAAGGACCCTACAAGTCGGATCATCCGCTGGCTGTTCCGCCTCGCAAAGAACAAACGATGCACGATATCGAAACCTTGATTACGCATTTCCTGGGAGTAAGCTGGGGCCCGGTGGTTCCCCCCGGCGAAGCCCTGGGCGCGATTGAGGCGACGAAAGGGAACAATGGCTATTATCTGGTCAGCGACGGCAGCACGGTCTCTTACCGGACAAGGATTCGCGCCCCTTCTTTCGCCCACATGCAAACCCTCCCCTTGCAATGCCGCGGATTGATGATTCCGGATTTGCTGGCCATTCTGGGGAGCATTGACTTCGTTTTGGCGGATATCGATCGATAAGGAGCTTGGAAAGAGCTGTGTTAAGCCCTGAGGAGCGGCAGGAAATTGAGGCGGAGTTTGCCCACTACCCCGATAAGCGGGCGGTCTGTATTGACGCCATGAAAGTCGTTCAGCAGCACCGGGGATGGGTTTCTGACGAGGCGCTGCGCGACGTCGCGGAGTTGCTGGAGATGTCGGTGGACGAACTCGACAGCGTCGCGACCTTTTATAACCTGATTTTCCGCAAGCCGGTGGGCCGGCACGTGATCATGGTCTGTGACAGCGTGAGCTGCTGGATCATGGGTTACGACCGGGTTCGCGAGCACTTGACCACCCGATTGGGAATCAAGTTGGGGGAAACCACCCCGGACGGCCGCTTCACTCTGCTTCCCATCGTCTGCCTGGGCACCTGCGATCACGCTCCGGCAATGATGGTGGATAACGACTTGCACCGCGACCTGGATACGGAAAAGATCGACAGCATTCTTGAGCAGTACAAGTAGGAAAATGGAAAAGGTACTTACCAAAGATCTTCAGCCCGGCGGCGTGCCCCTCGACATCCAAGGCTATGAGAAGGCGGGCGGATACCAGGGCCTGCGCAAGGCGCTGAAGATGGCGCCCAAGGACGTGACCGAAATCATCAAGACGTCCAACTTGCGCGGCCGGGGCGGTGCCGGGTTCCCGACCGGCATGAAGTGGAGCTTTGTCCCCACCGGCAAGGACGCCCCTCACCCCAAATACCTGTGCGCGAACGCCGATGAGATGGAGCCGGGGACCTTCAAGGACCGCCTCCTCATGGAGTCCACGCCGCATCAACTGATCGAGGGCATGATCGTTGCGGCGTACGCGATCGAGGCGGACGTTGCTTACATCTTCCTGCGGGGTGAGTACATCCTGTGCGCTGAGCGGCTGCGCAAGGCTCTGGCGGAGGCTTACGGAAAGCATTATCTAGGGAAAAACATCCTGGGTTCGGACTACAGCCTGGAGATGTACTTGCACCTGAGCGGCGGGCGGTACATGTGCGGCGAAGAGACGGGGCTGCTGAACGCGCTGGAAGGGAAGCGCGCCAATCCGCGCACCAAACCTCCTTTTCCTCAAACTTCCGGGCTGTTCGGCAAGCCGACCATCGTGCAGAACGTCGAAACCCTCTGCAACATTCACCACATCGTCAACCACGGTCCGGATTGGTTCAAAGGCCTCAGCAAGTCTGAGGACGGCGGCACCAAACTCTATGGCGCCAGCGGCAAAGTCAAGCGGCCGGGCGTTTGGGAATTGCCGATGGGAACGACGATCCGCGAAATCCTGGAGGAGCACGCCGGCGGCATGAAGGAAGGGTTGAAATTCCGCGGGCTGCTGCCGGGCGGGGCGTCCACGGATTTTCTTGTCGAGCAGCACCTGGACGTTAAGATGGATTTTGGCGAGGTCCAGAAGGCCGGGAGCCGCATGGGCACCGGCACGATGATCATCATGGACGATCGAACCTGTCCGGTGGGGATGGTCCAGAATTTGGAGCACTTCTTCGCGCAAGAGTCCTGTGGCTGGTGTACGCCCTGCTGGAGCGGGCTTTCCTGGGCGGAGAGAATTCTGAAGGGTTTGGAAGAGGGGCAAGGAATTGAACCTGATCTGGAGAAGTTATCGTTCCTGTGCCGGTTTGCGGCTCCCGGGAACACCTTCTGTGCTCTTGCTCCCGGCGCCGTGGAGCCTTTGCAGAGCGCCTTGAAATACTTCCGTGAGGATTTTATGCAGCATATTCGTGAAAAGCGGTGTCCCTGGAGATAGTGGTGGCGAAGATTTTTGTTGATGGGAAATGGTATGAGGTGCGTCAGGACCAGAGCCTTCTTCAGGCGTGCCTGGAGCTCGGGTTCGATCTGCCGTATTTCTGCTGGCACCCGGCGCTGGGCTCGGTGGGGGCGTGCCGCCAGTGCGCCGTGAAGCAGTTCAAAGATGAAAATGACACGCGAGGCAGACTGGTGATGTCCTGCATGACGCCGGCGTCGGAAGGGACGAGAATTTCGATCAAAGATGCTGACGCGGCCGGTTTTCGCGCGGGCGTGGTCGAAGGGCTGATGCTGAACCATCCCCACGATTGTCCCGTCTGCGACGAGGGCGGCGAGTGCCACCTTCAGGACATGACGGTGATGACGGGCCACAATTACCGCCGCACCATCTATCCCAAACGCACCTTCCGCAACCAATACCTTGGCCCTCTCATTAACCACGAGATGAACCGCTGCATTCAATGTTACCGGTGCGTGCGGTATTACCGGGAATACGCTGGCGGACGTGACCTGGACGCCTTTGCCTTGCGGAACACGGTGTTTTTCGGGCGGCATGAAGACGGTATTCTGGAAAATGAGTTTGCCGGCAACCTGGTCGAGATCTGCCCGACCGGAGTCTTTACCGACAAGACCCTCAAGCAGCATTACACCCGCAAATGGGACCTGGAGATGGCCCCTTCGGTGTGCGTGCACTGCGGCCTGGGATGCAATACCACCACCGCGGAGCGCTACGGCTCGCTGCGCCGCATCCTCAACCGTTACAACGGCGAGGTGAACGGTTACTTCCTCTGCGACCGCGGGCGCTTTGGCTATGAGTTTGTGACAAGCGAGCAGAGGATCAAGCAAACGCTCTCCCGCCAGGATGGCAAGCTAAAGCCCCTTCCGAAGTCGAAGGCCATCGAGCATTTAGGCCGCGTGCTCGCCGGCAACAAGAAGGTCATCGGGATTGGATCTCCCCGGGCTTCTGTGGAAGCCAACTTCGCGCTGCGCACCCTGGTGGGTCCCGAGCGTTTCTTCACCGGCATGTCCGATGAGGCCTCGCATTTGGTCTCGCTAATGGCGGAGATTTTGCAGGGCGGTCCGGCGCGCTCGCCGTCCCTCCGCGAGATCGAGCTTTCCGACGCCGTGCTGATTCTCGGCGAAGACGTCACCAACGTGGCCCCGAGAATGGCCCTGGCCCTGCGCCAATCGGTTCGCCAGCAGCCCATGGAGTTCACCGACAAACTGAAGATCCCTCGCTGGCTGGATCATGCGGTGCGGGAGGCGATCCAGCATGAGAAAGGTCCTCTGTTCATCGCCACCCCCGGCGCCACGCGCCTTGATGACGTGGCAAGCGCAACTTATCGCGCCGCCCCGGACGACCTTGCCCGGCTTGGCTTTGCGATTGCCCACGCCCTTGATCCGCAAGCGCCGGAGGTTCCCGACCTGTCGAGCGAGCTGAGTTCTCTGGCGGAGCAGATCGCTGCAGCGCTAAAGAGCGCCAAGCGCCCCCTGATTGTTTCCGGGCCCAGCTCGAACAGCGAAGCGGTGATTCAAGCGGCGGCGAACGTGGCGAATGCGCTCGCGAAGGGCGGACAAGCGGCCGCGCTGAGTTTCACCCTGCCGGAAGCGAACACCCTGGGAGCGGGGTTGATGGGCGGCGGGAATTTGAGCGCGGCGTTCAAGGCGGTCGAAGAAGGCCAAGCGGACACCGTCATTATCCTGGAAAACGATTTGTATCTGAGGGCCCAGGCTCCCATCGTGGACCGCTTTTTGGACGCGGCGCGGCACGTTATCGTCATCGATTATCTGGCCACCCCCACGGTCTCCAAAGCCGAACTGGCCTTGCCCGCCGGGGCGCTGGCGGAATCCGATGGCACGCTGGTGAGCAACGAAGGGCGCGCCCAGCGGTTCTTCCAGGCTTACGTTCCCAAGGGTGATATTCAGGAGAGCTGGCGATGGGTCATCGAGCTGATGCGAGCCGCCGGTCGACGCGAAGCTGATGCCTGGTGCAATCTCGACGATATGGTGGCTGCCGCAGCCCAGGGGATCCCTGCGCTCGCCAAAATTACGGAGGCGGCGCCTGCCGCAAGTTTCCGGAAGCTGGGCGAAAAGATTCCACGCTCTCCGCAGCGTTACAGTGGGCGCACTGCCATGCTGGCCAATATCAATGTCAGCGAACCGAAACCTCCGGACGACCCGGATTCCGCTCTGGCCTTTTCGATGGAGGGCTATCCGGATCAGCCCCCTGCATCCTTGACCCCGTTCTTCTGGACTCCGGGCTGGAATTCGATTCAGGCGCTCAACAAGTTTCAAAGCGAGATCGATGGTCCACTGCGCGGGGGAGACCCGGGCGTGCGGTTGATTGAGCCTTCCCAGGCCGGCGACGGAGCGTTTTTCAGCGCTGTTCCGAAAGCCTTTGAGGCGCGTTCGGACGCATGGTTGTTGGTGCCGCTCTATCACATTTTTGGTTCGGAAGAGTTAAGCCGCTCGGCGCCGGCGGTTGCGCAGCTCGCGCCCAAACCTTACCTGGCCGTGAATTCCGAGGATGCCGAGCGCCTTCAGGTCCAGGCAGGAGATCAGGTTGAGTTGAGCATGGCCGGGGTGGCACATCGTTTCCCGGTTACGATTCGGCCCGATCTGCCCAAGGGCATTGCCGGACTTCCCGCCGGCCTGGTTCCGTTGGAAGGAGCCGGGCTGCCGGCGTGGTCCAAGCTTTCACGATTATGAACACAACGATTTTCTACATCCTGGTCATTGCTGGAGTCTTGCTGGTTCCCCTGAATCTGGCCGCGGGGCTGATCTGGCTGGAGCGGCGGCTGCTGGCTCTTTGGCAGGACCGCTACGGACCCAATCGCGTGGGGCCATTCGGGCTGCTGCAAGTTGTGGCCGACATGATCAAGATTTTTTTCAAGGAAGACTGGATTCCTCCTTTCGCGGACAAGGCCGTTTTTGTCATTGCCCCCGCCATCGTGATGGTCACCGTTCTCATGGCTTTTGCGGTTGTTCCTTTTACCTCCACGGTCTGCGTCGCCAGTATGAATATCGGCCTGTTGTTCTTCCTGGGGATGTCTTCGCTGGGGGTTTACAGCGTGGTCTTGGGCGGCTGGTCTTCCGGGAGCAAATACTCGCTGCTGGGCGCCTTGCGGGCCTCGGCGCAGATGTTGAGTTACGAAGTATTCATGGGGCTGTCGCTAATGGGGGTCGTGCTGATGGCCGGGTCTTTCAACCTCACGGACATTGTTGAAGCGCAGCACAAGGTGTGGTTCGTCATCCCCCAGTTTCTCGGCTTTGTGCTTTTTATGATTGCCGGCATCGCGGAAACGCGGCGTCTGCCCTTTGACCTGCCGGAGGCGGAAAGCGAGCTGGTCGCGGGATTCCACGCCGAATACTCCGGGATGAAGTTCGGGATGTTTTTTGTGGGTGAATACCTGGGGGTGATGCTGATCTCCGTGATGATCTCCGTGCTGTTTTTCGGCGGGTGGCTGGGACCCTGGTTGCCGCCCCTGGTGTGGATTGTGATCAAGACGTTTTTCTTCATCATGTTCTTCATTCTGTTGCGAGCCGCCCTGCCCCGGCCGCGCTTCGATCAATTGATGTCCTGGGGCTGGAAGATCATGCTGCCGCTGGCGCTGGCCAACCTGTTGGTGACGGGCGCCCTCGTGCTGGCCTTCAAATAATGCGGCGGGAGTGGATTGATTAAGGTAGGAGTTTTCGCATGTTGAGCGTCATCAGAACGCTGTGGAACGTTTTTCTGCACACGTTCCAGCCCCGGGAGACGATCCAGTACCCCGAGGAAAAGCCGTATCTTCCTCCCCGCCACAAGGGCCGGATCATCCTCAGCCGCGACCCCGACGGGGGCGAACGGTGCGTGGCCTGTTATCTTTGCGCCGTGGCTTGCCCGGTGGATTGCATCGCCTTGCAGGCGACCGAAGATGAAACCGGCCGGCGTTATCCGGACTTTTTCCGGATTAACTTTTCGCGCTGCATCTTCTGCGGGTACTGCGAGGAAGCGTGCCCCACGTACGCCATCCAGCTCACCCCGGATTTTGAAATGGGCGAGTACAACCGGCAGAACATGGTTTATGAAAAAGAAGACTTGCTGATCGGCGGGGAAGGCAAGTATCACGGTTATAACTTCTGGAAGGTGGCGGGCGTCAAGATCGGCGGGAAAGACAAGGGCGAAGCCGAAAACGAGTCGGCTCCGGTGGACGTCCGCAGCCTGCTGCCCTGAGAAATTTTATGAATGCTGTTTTCTACATTGCGGCGATCGTCGCCATTATTTCCACGGTATTGGCGATTACGCGGCTGAACGCCGTGCACGCGCTGCTCTATCTGATCGTTTCACTGCTCTCGGTGGCGGTGGTGTTTTACGTCATGGGCGCCCCTTTCATTGCGGCGCTGGAAGTGATTATTTATGCCGGCGCCATCATGGTGCTCTTCATTTTTGTGGTGATGATGCTCAACCTGGGCAAAGAGGCCACGGAAACGGAGAGGCAATTGCAGAAGCCGGGAATGTGGGTGGGCCCTTCGATCCTGGCGGCGATTCTGATTGCCGAAGTGGCGTACCTGCTCTCGAACTCAAGCACCCTGACGTATGGGGTGACGGCGATTGAGCCCAAACAGGTGGGCATCGCCTTGTTCGGGCCCTACCTGATCGGCGTGGAGCTTGCTTCCATGCTGCTGATGGGCGCTCTGGTAGGGGCTTACCACCTGGGCCGGCGGACCCAAGAAAAGACGGAGAATCGAAATGGCGTCAGTACCCATGCATCAGGGGCTGCTCCTGGCGGGGATTTTGTTCGCGCTGGGACTGACCGGGCTTCTGGTTCGGCGTAATTTGATCTTCATTCTGATGTCGCTGGAGATCATGTTGAACGCCGCAGGCCTGGCTTTCGTTGTGGCCGGCTCCCGGTGGGGCCAGGCGGACGGGCAAATCGTGTTCATCTTTATTCTTTCCATGGCAGCCGCGGAGGTTTCGGTCGGGCTGGCGCTGGTTCTCCAGCTCTACCGCCGGTTCAAGACGCTCGACGCGGATGCTGCAAGCGAGATGAGGGGATAACGTGCTTCACCTGTTGTGGTTGATTCCGGCGTTTCCGATTGCGAGCTTTCTGGTGCTGGCAATCTTCGGAACGCGCCTCTCCAAGAAGGTTGTGCCGCTCTTCGGCGTGGGCTCCATCGCCCTGTCGGCGGTGGTCGCCATCCTGATCACCATCAGCTTTCTCACCTCGCCCCCGCCCGGGAACAACTTCACGCAGGTGCTCTGGACCTGGATGGACGTGGGTGGATTCCAACCTCAGATCGCTTTTTACCTGGACGCGCTTTCCCTTCTCATGACGCTGGTGGTGACCTTCGTCAGCTTCCTCATCCATCTTTACTCGGCCGAGTTCATGCTGGAAGACGAGGGGTATAGCCGCTTCTTTGCCTACATGAACCTGTTTGTCGCCTCCATGTGCACTTTGCTCCTGGGGAACAATCTGCTGCTGTTGTTCCTCGGCTGGGAAGGCGTGGGGCTTTGCAGTTATCTGCTGATCGGATTCTGGTATCGCGACCCTGTCAACGGCCTCGCGGCGCGCAAGGCCTTCATCGTGACCCGCGTGGGCGACACGGCCATGACCCTCGGTCTTTTCCTGCTCTTCGATCAACTGGGAACACTACAGATTCAGGATCTCATGCAGCGGGCGCTCCACGTGTGGCCCGTCGGCTCGCACCTGGCGGTGGTGGCGGCGGCTTTGCTGCTGGGCGGCGCGGTGGGAAAATCAGCCCAGCTTCCCCTGCAAACCTGGTTGCCGGACGCCATGGCGGGCCCCACGCCCACCAGCGCCTTGATTCATGCCGCGACCATGGTGACGGCGGGCGTTTACTTGATCGCGCGCACGCACATCCTGTTTTCGCTGGCGCCTTCGGTCCAGTTGGCCGTCGCGGTGGTGGGAGCGGCCACCTTGATTCTGGCCGGCTTTAGCGCGCTCACCCAGTCGGACATCAAGCGGGTCCTGGCATATTCCACCATCAGCCAGATTGGGTACATGTTCCTGGCCCTCGGCGTGGGCGCCTGGTCGGCGGCGATTTTCCACTTCATGACCCACGCGTTTTTTAAGGCGCTGCTCTTCCTTGGCGCCGGGGTCATCATCGAGTCGCTTCACCACGAACACAACATTTTCAAAATGGGAGGCCTGCGCAAGGAGTTGCCGGTGGCCTTCTGGACTTTTTTGGCGGCGGGCTGCTCGCTGGCCGGGCTGCCTTTGATTACCGCCGGCTTTTACAGCAAGGGGCTGATTATCTGGGACACCTGGTCGTCTGCGCAAGGCAGCCATGCGCTGTGGATTGCCGCGGTGCTTGGCGTGCTGTTAACCTCCCTTTACACTTTCCGTCTGATCTTTGTCGTGTTCTTCGGAGAAGCCAAAACCCACGTGAGCAAGCGCCCGGGCCTTCGGATGATGGTGCCCTGCGTGACGCTGGCGGTGCTGTCGATTGTGGGCGGATTCCTGGACACCCCTGCGTTCTTGGGGAACGTGCATTCCTTCACGGATTTCATGCACCTGGCTTTGCCGGTCATCACCGAAAGGCCTGCGGGCGGAATGAGCGAGGTTCTGTCGGAGTCCATCGTGACGCTGGCCTTTGTGATCGGCCTTTACCTGGCTTACTTTTTCTTTGTCCAGAAGCGGGAGTACGCGGAAGCGCTGACGGCGCCCGCCATCTCGAAAGCTCTCCATCGTTTCTGGTCCTCGGATTGGGGCATGGACTGGCTGTACGAAAGGGTTTTCGTTCGTCCCGTCATCTGGATTGCCAAGGTTGATAAGCGGGACTTCGTGGATGATATTTACACCGGAATTGCAGGCCTGACCGAGCTCCTTTATTACGGCGTGCGCAGTACGGAAACGGGCCGGGTGCGTTTGTACGCGGCGGGAATCGCCGTGGGTTCCATCATCTTTATCGCGGTTGTGTTGTTCTTATGATCCTAGTCTGGCTCATTGTCATTTTGCTTGTGGCGGGCGTTCTTGCCGGGCTGACCGGCCGGGTAAGCACCCTGTGGCCGCGCTTGATTTCTCTCCTTGCGGTCAGCATCGACTTTGTCCTCGCGTTGACCCTGTGGGCGAAGAATTCGAGCCATGTTCAGCTCTTTCCCCAGAGCGCCTGGATCGAGCAAGTCGATTGGACGTGGATTCCCAGTTTTGGAGTTCATTTCCACCTGGCCATGGACGGGCTCAGCCTTCTCCTGATCGTGCTCACCTTCTTGCTGGGCATCATGTCCGTGCTGATCTCCTGGAAGGAGATCCGAAAGGGTGTCGGCTTCTTCCACTTCAACTTGATGTGGATTCTGGCGGGCATCCTGGGCGTCTTTCTCGCCGCCGATCTCTTCCTCTTCTACTTTGCCTGGGAACTGATGCTGGTGCCCATGTACTTCCTGATCGCCATCTGGGGGCACGAGCGGAGGATATACGCCGCGGTCAAATTCTTCCTTTTTACCCAGCTCAGCGGCTTGCTGATGCTGCTTGCCATCTTGACGCTTTATTTCACCCACCATCACCAGACCGGAGTTTATAGCTTCGAATACTCAGATTTGATGAGCACGGTTTTGTCCCCGCACACCGCCATGCTGGTGATGCTGGGCTTCTTTGTGGCGTTTGCCGTCAAGCTTCCCATGTTCCCCTTCCACACCTGGCTGCCAGACGCCCACACTGAGGCGCCCACAGCGGGCAGCGTCATCCTGGCGGGGTTGCTCTTGAAGACGGGGGCTTACGGGATGCTGCGATTTGTGGTGCCTCTGTTCCCGGGCGCGGCCCATGAATTTGCGCCGGTTGCCATGACGCTGGCGGTGATCGGAATCGTCTACGGCGCGATTCTTGCCTTTGCGCAGACCGACTTGAAACGCTTGGTGGCATACACCAGCGTCAGCCACCTGGGATTTGTGCTTCTCGGCATCTTCGCCTGGAATGAGCTGGCTCTGCAGGGAGCATTGATCGGGATGATCGCGCACGGGATCAGCACGGGCGCTCTCTTCATGCTGGTGGGCGGCTTGCAGGAGCGGACGCATACGCGCGAGATGGATCGCTTGAAGGGCCTTTGGGCGACCGTCCCGGTGATGAGCGGAACCGTCCTCTTCTTCGCACTGGCTTCCATTGGTTTGCCCGGACTCGGAGATTTCGTGGGCGAATTTCTGACTTTGCTGGGAACCTACAAAGTCAGTATCGGCCTGACCGTGGTGGCGGCGATCGGAATCCTGGTTTCCACCCTCTACGCGTTGAAGGTTATCCAGCGCGCCTTTCATGGTCCCAATGTCCACGAGTGGTCCATTCCCGATCTCGGAGCGCGCGAGCTGCTGATCATGATCCCCATGATGCTGATCCTGCTCTGGCTGGGCCTTTATCCGCAGCCTGTGCTGAAAACTTTTGAGCCGGCGATGCGCAAGCTGCAGGAGTACGCAAACCCCCAGCCTGTGCTCACCTGGAATCCCTCGGTGCGTCCGCCGTCTGATGACGGGGGCCGGCTGCCTGGAGTTAATGGGAGATGAACATTGAACGGCACTGACATCCTGGCGATCCTTCCTCTCCTGGTGCTCACCGCGACCGCCGTGGTGGTGATGCTGGCGGTTTGCATTCGGCGCAGCCACCTGCTCGCGGTTTGGCTGGCGTTGATCGGGCTGGCCGCCGCCTTTGGTTCGCTTTGGGCCGCCGCTCCGCTGACGCCCATTCAGGTGACCCCGCTGCTGATCATCGACCGTTACGCGTTGTTCTACATGGGCCTGATCATCGCGGCGACGTTTGCGACGGTCATCCTGGCATACGGCTACCTGGAGAACCAGACGGGGTATCGGGAGGAACTTTACATCCTGACCTTGGTGGCCGCGCTGGGCTCTTCGGTGCTGGTGGCCAGCAGCCACTTCGTTTCCTTCTTCCTGGGGCTGGAAATCTTGAGCGTCGCGCTCTACGCGATGAGCGCCTACCTTTGTACCCGCAAGCAGCCTCTCGAAGCCGGCCTCAAATACCTGGTGCTGGCCGCCGCCTCAGCTGCCTTTCTGCTCTTCGGGATGGCCCTGGTTTATGCCCAACTCGGGACCATGCAGTTTGGGCAGATCGCTGCCCTGCTGGCCGGCGGTGTTCACTATAGCAACGCGCTCCTTTTGCCGGGCTTGGCGTTGATCATCACGGGAATTGGCTTCAAGCTTGCCGTCGTGCCCTTCCACATGTGGACGCCGGACGTTTACGAAGGCGCGCCCGCGCCCGTGACGGCGTTTATCGCTACCGTGTCCAAGGGAGCGATGGTGGCTTTGCTGCTGCGGTATTTCTACGAGACCGGAACGCAGAATCTGGGAGCCGTGTTCCTGGTTTTCAGCATCATCGCGATTGCCTCCATGGTTGTGGGAAACCTGCTGGCGCTGCTTCAGAACAACGTCAAACGGATTTTGGCTTACTCCTCCATCGCCCATCTGGGCTATGTGCTGGTAGCTTTCCTGGCCGGCGGAACGAGAGCCGCGGAAGCCGTGACGTTCTATCTGGTCGCGTATTTTGTCACCACGCTGGGCGCCTTTGGCGTGGTCAGCGTGCTTTCGAATGGGGAAAGAGACGCCGACGCGCTGGAGGACTACCGGGGCCTGTTCTGGCGGCGGCCGGCGCTCGCCGGCATCTTCACTCTGATGCTGCTATCGCTCGCCGGCATTCCGCTGACCGCGGGCTTTGTGGCGAAATTCTTACTGGTGGCCGCTGGAGCTTCTTCGGCCTTGTGGGCGTTGGTCTTCATCTTAATCGTCACCAGCGTCGTCGGTCTGTTTTACTATCTCCGCATCCTGGTGGCTCTCTACAGCCCTGCGGCCGAAACCGGCGAAGCGGGTCTGCCCGCGCTCTCGCGCGGCGCAAGCTACCTGCTGGTGGCGCTGACAGTTCTGCTGGTATGGATTGGCGTTTATCCTGCGCCGCTTCTCGATGCGGTGCAAAGAGCCGTCTCCAGCCTGCGGCTTTTCTGATAACTGGAAGCCTGTAATTTTTACCCGGTGTTCAAGAAAGAAACAATAAGCGGCCGAAACGCGACATTTCAACCGCCCAGTAATAAATTAAAATACCTATTATCAACGACTTACAAGATTGCAGGGTTTCCCCCTGCGAAAATCCCATGCGTCCCATTTTGCCCACTTCGAGGCCCTAAAGTGACTCGTAATGTAGGCTATCTAACTGTAATCAAACGCCCTCGCGCAGGCGGCAGCCGGCAAAATTGAGAATTGCCAAGTCCTTCGACTTCGCGCCCGGGCACAGCGGAGGTTATAAATTCTGAGTTATGAGTTACGAAGTCTTCCGCGCTCGCTGGCGCTTCACTGGCCGCTGGCTGTACTGCAGC
>DATKQU010000121.1:0-3571 GCA_035532595.1 Terriglobia bacterium
TTAGGCCCGATCTGAAATTTGAGATTTGAACTTTCCGTCAGTCATGGGATTCCGTCACCTCCCAATCGGACTGACTTTCAAACCTCCAACTTGAAATGGTTCCTTAGTCGTATGCCTCGGAGATTTCCCCCGTCGGGCTGACATCAACCTTGCGTGCATGCCACTCCCGCAGCCTATTGGGCACAATACGAATGAAACCTTGAGACTTGATCATGTCAGACTTCTTACGCGCATCGGTCGGCTTCACAAAGCCTATTTGAATAACTCCCGAAGTGAACTCACTCACGCTCCTCACGACCAGCAGCTTGCGAGTGTGCTTATTATCATCGCATTCGACAACCTCGCCCGGCGCCAGTGAGAACTTGAATTTCCCCAGCGGGCCGTAGTCACGCTGGACAATAGGCTTCCGGGCTTTGAGACGCTGGTAGGCATCTGCCATGGAGACGACTTCGCCGCCCCAATTGCCTTCGTTGCCGTGTTCGTCCAGTTCGGCGTAAATTTCGACGTGGTGATTGTTACCGCTGATGACGTGCCTTTGGGAACGGCCTTGCCCGAAAACCATCGGCCTTTCTGCTTTGCTGATTCTCACGCGCTTGATGGGCACTCCGCTTGAAGGGAACCTGGGGAGGTTTTCGGGATTCGAAAATGCTTTCCTGGGTTCAGCCCCGCCCAGTTCTTCGAGCTTTTGTTGGACCAGTTTCCTGACGCCTGGATCAGCGATCTTTTCAACTTCGGGTTTGGTGAGGGAGGCCAGGGGCTTGCGGACGCGAACCTCTGTTGCGGCATTTGACTGCCGATCCGCCGGTGTGGACACCGGCGCTACAGTAAAAGGCCGGGAGTAGATGGTTTCCTCGTGCAGCGCCCCGGAGACTTTCTTCGAGACGCGGTGGGAGACAACGATCTTGCCAACTTCAGCGCGGACCGAGTCTACGAAATTCGGCCAGGGGGCTTCGAGGGAAGCGAAACGGCGGCGATGTTCAAGCGGGGCGCGCTGCGCTGCGTCGCTCAAACGCTTGATCATGGCGGCGTCGGTCAGGCCGATGACGACCGCGTCGATGGCGTGATGGCGGTGGTCGTCGCGGGATTTGGGTGTGTGCCCGCCCTGGGTGGTGGGACCGTCATTCAGAATCGAATTCAGCTTCCAGAGGCTGCGGAAGGAGGAGGTGGCCTGCCCGGAAGTTGCCTGAACGCGGCGGTTCCCCTCGGGATCGATCACTCCGCCGAACAGCAGGCCGAGATATTTTGCCGCGATCGAGGTGGCGTAGGCGGTGTCGTTCAACTGCCGGCTGCGGAAATCGTCCAGGAAGCCTTCGAGTTCATCGTCGCCCATCGTGAAGCGCCTCAACTTGGCGGCAAGGGACTGGCGGTCGCCACCGAACTTGCGAACGCGCTCCAGGATGGCTTCGTACCGCGCGGGGTCCCCGGAGTAAGCCTGATGGGGCGTCTTGTTGCCTTTGGCGCTGCGGTTCTCCGGGACATGGCAGAGCGTGAGGTTCTGAAAAGAGTTGTCCATGGAGCGGCTGAAGGGAAGGATATGCTCGATGTCAAACTGCGGTTCGGGGCCGAAGAGGGAACGCACGGAAATGGATTTGCCGGTATAAGGACACATCCAATGGCACTCTTCGGCAAGCAGAAACCTGCGAATGTCATCGGGCCGGGGTTCTGTGATTCCGGCCTCCGCGATGATTTTCCTCGCAGCATCGGCGCGGGCCTTTTCGTTGCGGCGGTTGTTTTCGGAAATGGCTACACGCTGCTTTTTGGATTTCTTCAGCTCGCGTGCGAGTTCGACGTGGACATAAGTGGGCTTGCCGTACCGGCGGATCGTGGCGTTGACGACCTTGCGCAATTCGGTCAGGCTGCGCATAACGGCCGGGTTGCGGATTTCGGCCAGCGCCAGCTCAACCGGCGGCAGCAAATCCTTGGACTCGCCCGATTTGAAGGAGTCGGGGTAGATCTCTTTGCGTGCCGTGGCAAGGGGCACGCCCTGTTCGAGCAGAGGGAGAAACTTTTCGATGGCCTTGCGGGAAAAGTTCACGTATTCGGATTCAAGTGAAATCTCGCAGAACTTGTCCGCCGTCCCTTCATCCAGTTTCCAATAATCCAGG
This sequence comes from Terriglobia bacterium, assembly GCA_035532595.1. Taxonomy (GTDB): domain Bacteria; phylum Acidobacteriota; class Terriglobia; order UBA7540; family UBA7540; genus JAMCXS01. Next base: position 2,106 of record DATKQU010000121.1, read on the forward strand.
GCGCGGCGCTTGAGTGTCGCGGGTTTCTGAATGCTCAGGATGTCCTGCATGGCCTGCTCGTGCTCTTCGGCGGACATCTCAAGCCAGCGCTCGCCGAAGACCGCATAAAGCTTTGCGGTGGTGCAATTACCCGGCATTTTTTCTTCGCCGCCACGCTGGAGGTTGAAGGAGGCGGTTTTCGGGAGCCCCAGCACATCGCGCACGCTGGAGGGTATGTCGGCTTTCGCTCTCCGGCTCTTGTGAAATGAAAGGTCGCCTTGCAGCTCTAAAGCGTCGGAAAGTTTACCTCGCTCCTGCGCCGTCAGAAATCGCGGAAGCTTCCCGGGCAACTCGATCTGGAGGTCGTTCACCTTCTGAAGTAGGCGGAAACGCTGCGAGGACAGCAAGTAGGCGGGAGCGCGGCGCTGGCCTGGTTCAAGCTCGCATTGACCGATGGTGTTCGGATCGAACCAGAGGGGGCGCTGGTAGAAGATGGCGTTGTAAATTTCTTTCTTCCGCTCGGGAGCCAGCAGATCGGGGTGGTGCGCGGCCTGGGCAGCCCAGATGGCGCTAAACTCGTTCTGGTACATATCGCGGGCTGTCCAGCGGGAGCGGATTCGTTCGGCGGCGGGATCGAGATGGGACAAATACTCGCCCAGCGTCCGCGCCTGCTTTTCCTGCAGGGCCTTGCGCAATTCAGCAATGCCTTCTTTGACGGCGCCCTCATCGTCACTTTTTTTCGCCGCCTGCTTGCGGTTGCTCAGGAATCCCCGGCGCTGGGCGAGATGGTAAAGGGCGCGTCCCAGAAAGTAAGGCTCGATCGCTTCGTCGAGCGCCGCAGCGCGGAGAATGTAAGGCAGGGTGTGTCCCGGCTGAGGGAAGAGGCCTGAGCCTGCCTTTGCCTGGAACCACGCCGAGGAGAGGATCTGGCGGTCGAGTTCGTTGAGCAGGTCCTGGCGTTGCTCGGGCCGCAGCGGAGGCCTGTGGCCGTTGCCCGAGGCAGGGGAAAGGCCCACCGGGGGTGGCGGCAGCAAACCATAGCGCTGAAGAAGGTTGAAGAGTTTGGTCAGTCGCCGCCGCCGGCGCCACAGCAGGCGCCGATGGAGCCGGGCATCACGCCGTGTCTTGTTTCTGGATTCTTCGTTCCCGAGTCCCTTGGTGTCATCCATCCCAGCTTCAAAAACACGCGCCCCGGCGCGGGCGATCTGCGCGGGCTCGCCGTCAATCAGCCCGATGATTGCCCAGCCAAGAGAATTGCTGCCTAAATCAATTCCGAGAATGTATTCGCTTGCCGGTTGTTCAGCCATAAATCACCTCTTGACAAAAAATGAATTGGCGATAGTATACACCTGTGTATCTCAGCAGCGGTTCCTGCTTATCTTAGTAAGTAGGTTCAACCTGCGTAAGGCAACGCTAGAAATAGCGACCTTGTAGCGCCGTGCGTGGCCTCAAAGCCCCACGGCGCTCTTTCTTTTTGCTCCCCAGAC
>DATKQU010000122.1:0-6286 GCA_035532595.1 Terriglobia bacterium
TACAAAGAAGAGCAACTCCTGGTCGTCGTCCTGGACCACGCTGCTCTTGAAAAGGTGCCCCAGGATCGGGATGCTGCCGAGCAAGGGGACTCCAGTGGAAGATTCCGATCGGGTGGTGACGGTCACTCCTCCAAAGACCACCGTGCCCCCGTCGGGCACCAGGACCTGCGTGGTGGCCGATTGCGTATTGATGGTCGGCCCGGCGAGCGTCAAGGCGGGGCCAGGAGAAGAATTCTGGATATTGATCACCAGGAAGACGTGGCCGTCCTGGGTCACCTGCGGGGTTACCTGCAGCTGCAGGGATGCCTGGACGTATTGAATGCTGATTGTATTGTTGATGGTGGTTTGAATGGGGATCTGGGTTCCTTGCACCACGGTTCCTTGAACGTTGTTCTGCGTCACGATCGACGGACGCGAAATCGTCTTGGCTTTATCGCGCGACTCGGCTGCCGAAATCGCCGCGTTGATAGCATAATTCGCGCCCAGGTTGGAGATCACGAAAACTCCAAAACCCGTTGCGGAGGCGGTTGTAACGGTCGGCGGCGAAAGCGGCTGCCCGGAAACCCCTGTGCCGGTCGCGCCGCCCGTCACCAAGCTTCCCGAGGGGTTCCTCTGGGCGAAGGAAAGCGCCGTGGAAAGGTTGCGGGCAAAGTCGGAGGTGGCGCGGATGATCCGGGCTTCAATGGAAACCTGCTGAGCTTTTTTGTCCAGCTTGCCGATCACGGACTCAATGGCGGGAATTTGCGCTTGGATGTCGGAAATGATCAACGTATTCGTCCGCTCGTCAACCAGCACGTTCCCACGCCGGCTCAGCGCGCCGCCCCCCACCCAGGTTTTCAACAGGGCAGCGATGGTGGCCGCCTTGGCGTAATTGATGGGCCGGAAAACCGTGACCAGCGGCGCGGCGTCATCTTGGGCCTCTGAGAACTTCTGTTCCTCCTGCTGCTCCGCCAGCAGCGTGGAGAGCTTGGCGATGCGCAGGACCTTGCCTTCCAACTGGTCTCCCAGGCCGTAGTTCTTCAAAACGATATCGAGCGCCTGATCCCACGGAACGTCGTCCAGCACCAGCGTGACCGTCCCTGAGACATTAGAATCAATAATGATGTTCAAACCGCTGACCTCATGAATTAACCGGAAGAAATCTTTTAAATCAACGTCTTTGAGATTGAGAGAAATCAGCTCTCCCGTATATTTTGGCTCGCCCTTTGAATCTCCACTCGATCCGGCCTCTTGAGCCGCAAAACCTATTGGACTCAGCCGCGTTTTGCCCGCAACGACCTCTGCCGCCTTGGCGGCTTGCACGGCTTCGGGGAGGGCCGCGCTCGGCCGAGACCCGGGCGTGGCCGCGGCTATAGGAAAGGCGGGAGCGGCAGACGGGATACTCGGACGTTCCGGCCATCTTGCTTCAGCGCGCGTGGCGAACTCTCCCGTACTTTGGGCGTGATGTGTGGCCATCGTTCCTGGGGGAGGAGCCGGGACCTGAGTTTTGGTGTTCGCAGCCCGCTTGGTCTTGCCGGAGACGCCTGGCAACGATGCCGCGGCGGGGAGACCGGACGGTGTCCCGGATTCGCCTTCAGGGTCCACTTCAATGCGGAATCCCGTCGGTTCCTGCCGCACGTTGGTGACCGGGTCGCCGTCAAGATCCGCAACGACCCGGACCACGCCGCCATGCTCTTCGCTGAACCTTCCCAGGCGAACCCGCAAGAGCCCCGGTGCTTCGGCAGAATACCTCCAGCGATGCGTAGCATTTTCTGCGCCTTCCAGGTCCAGAACCAGCCGATTCGGATTGGCCAGGCGCTCAACTTTGTACGGAGTTGGCTGCGAGGTTGAAACGTCGACGACGGTGCCCTTTCCGTCCTCGGCGGGTCGAATGGAAACTCCAGTGAGGATGGCCAGGTCCGGATTGGAATCGGCAGACGGGAAGAGATCTTCCTTCTGCGCGCCGCCGGCATTTCCCCCGGGTTCAGGCCCAGAAGCGCTTTTGACTGGAGCTTGGAAAGAAGGGGCGCCGCGGGGGAGGGTCCACGCTCCCGCCATGCCCAGAACCAGCAGTGTTGCGATCAGCATAAGGATCGGTTTCCGTTTCATCTTCCCTCCTCAGGAGGCGAGGCTATTTTCAGGACAATCTCTCGAGTTTCCAGCCGCCCGCCGCGTTCCAGCCGGTTCTCCTTAAAGCGCACGGAGTCTGCTGTAATCGCGCTGACGACCCCGTCGTAAACTTCGTCGTGAACTCGCAGGAAATACGCCCGGTTGGTTTGGTTGGTGACGACGGCAAGCATGTTCTTATCGGCAACTTGGCGCACAATTCCCTCCAGCTTCAATTGGCCGATGACGAGGCCTCGTTTGCCGGGCGGCAGAAGGCGCGCGAAATCTTCGCCTTTGGCTTCGAGGGGAGGCGGTGGAACTTTGAAGGGGTCCCGCTTTCCCGCATACGACCTCACAGGCTCCGTTGCATTGGGCTCCGGCTGCTCCGTCCGGGCCTGGGTCGAGGCCCCGCTGCCGCTCGCGGACGCTTTTGCCGCCGCTGCTCCTGCGGCCGCCCCTGCCATCCCCCCGCTTCCCGGCACAAGTCCAGCTCCGGCCTCGATCCCTAAAACCATCGCGGCCGTCATCAGGCCCTTTACCCAGGGGTTCTTCGGAAAGAGACTTTTCCTTTCCATCGTCATCTTGCCGCTCCCACTCTATTTCCTCGGGGCTTCCCCCGCTCGCTTTGCGGGCCCGGCTTCTTGCGGCTGGTTGTAGTAGGTCGTGATCAGGCAATTTGCTCCCACCGTCTCCTCAGGCGAAACCTTGTACGTGCCCATCCCTCCGCCTTCAGGAGGCCCCAGCGCCAGGTTGCTGACCGTCACAATCCGCTGCTCGTGCACCAGCCGATCGAAGAACCGCACCAAATCGTAATAGGTTCCATCCAGGTGCAACCGGAATGGCATCTCGACGTAGAGATCCTTGCTGACCAAGGTCTGAGCGATAAACGTCCGGATCGACACCGCAGTGTTGGTTCCCGTTTCATACACCGTCCTGACAAAAAGGTCGGTCGCCGGCTCGTCCGGCACAATGGATTGAAGCGTTTGAAGCTGCAGGGTTAGCTGGGCGATCCGGTTCAGGTATTCAGTTTGTTCTCGCTTGAAGGCTTCATTGCGGTCATTCTCCGCCTGAAGGCGGACCACCTGCTGCAGCAGGTTGGCGTGTTCGACGGACTTGGGAAGAGCAAAATACCAGAAAGCAACCGCTGCAAACACCAGCGCCAGGACCGCCAACAAGGTGGCTTGCAGGCCCGCCGTAAGATCGCGGAAGCTTCTGGCCATGGCACCGTTCTCCTTTTACCTTCCTCCCGTCGCAGCGGGCCTGGCGCCGGGTTCCTTCCCGGCGGCGGGCGGCGCCGCTTCAGAAGGCGCGTAAGCGCAATCGAGGTTGAACTTAAAGCTGGTTCGGCCGTATTGGTCGTCCTGATAGTACTGCTGCAAATGGACGTTAGCGAATTGCGGGGAATTGTCGAGGGCCTCGATAAATTGCGCAATAGCCCTGACCGTTTGTGCCTGCCCCCGGATGTGTAATACCTTCCCTTCCGGGGTAACTTGCAACAGATAGAGGTCCTGAGCGCTGTTCACCGCGCTTCCCAACCTCGTCATCAAGTCGACCGGACCCTGGCGGCTGGTCTGGAGTTTCTGGATCGTATTGATCCGCTCTTCAAGCTGCTTGAGCCGGTTTTGATACTGTTGGTTCTGGGTCCGGACCGCCGCCAGCTCCTTCTGCCGAATCTGTTCGCGGCTGAGAGCGTCCTGCTCATGATGAACCTGGTTGTTCCAGTAAAAGTAAAGAAAGCCGACGATGCTCATCGCCACGGCCAGCGTGACAATGAAGACCATAACGAGCTGGGAGGAACTGGAAGGCGAGGCCGCCTTTCTCCCCGCCGGAGCACCTTCGCCGAGCAAGTTGATTTTCATCATGGCGTGTCAAAGCTCCTCAACGCCAGACCCGTCGCGACGCACATCAGGGGAGCGACCTCTGCCGTGAACGACATGTCAAATCGCGCAGGATTGATATGGACTTTGCGGAAGGGATCCATCATCTCCACCGGAACGTTAAGATCTTCCTTCAAGAGCTCCGCGAGGCCGGCGATTTTGGCCGTCCCTCCCGCCAGATAGATCAATTCAACGTTGGCGGTGGATGTGGTTTGCCTGAAAAAATCGAAGGTTTTTTGAATTTCCAGGAGAAGAATTTCAGAGACGGAGCGCAGATGGGTGCGCTTGGCCTCCTCGGAAACATTGGGGAGCGTATAGCCCTGTTTCAGTTTCTCAGCGTCCTCATAGCCCAGGTCCAGCTCCTTCTGCAAGGTGTCGGTATACTGGTTCCCACCCACCGAAACATCCCGGGTAAATAAGGACGCCCCGTCGCGCACGATGTTGATGTTCATGATGCTGGCTCCGACATTCAGCAAGGCCACCATCGAGCCGGCCGGGGGATCATAGTTCGCCTCGAAAGCATTCTCGATCGCAAAAGCGTCGATATCCACCACCAGCGGGTTGATCCCCGCCTGGCTGAGAACGTTGGTGTAGTTCAGAATCTTCTCGCGCTTGACCGCCACCAGCATCACATCCATGCCCCCGCCCCCAGCCGACGGCCCCATGATCTGATAGCTCAGGTTGACATCCGCCACGTCAAAGGGAATGTACTGCTGCGCCTCGTAGGGAATTGCGCCGGCCACTTCAGCGTCGGTCGCGGCGTTCACCGCAATCCTCTTGACAATGACCGAATGCCCGGAAACGGAGGTCGCCACATCCTTGGTTTTGATCTTGTTCGCGGTAAAAATCTTCTCGATGGCGGAGGAAACGAGCAGCGCATCCATGATCGAGCCGTCCACCACCACGTCTTGGCCCAGCGCTTCGACGCCCAGGTTGGCCAGCTCATACCCCGAACCATTCCGGATCAGGTCCACGGCTTTGACCGAGCTCGAACCAATATCGAGGCCGACGAGTCTTCTTGGTTTGCCCCAAAACACGTGCGTTTCTCCCTAGCGCGACCCGGCCCGAACTTTCCGTGGATGTTCCGGGAATTGCGTGCTTTGACTTTCCATCCATCGATCCAGGACGGTCTTCTTGAAACGCCAGCGATTCCCCAGCTTAAAAGCCGGCACCTTGTCACCAGAAACGTACCTGTATAAGGTCTCGCGGGAAATTCCCAAGTACCGTGCCGCCACCCGAATGTCCATGACTTCCGGCATTTCCTGCATACTCTCGTTCACACCCAAGGCTGCGCGCTTCGGGCTTCTTCGGACGCCTCAAGCCGGGGGGACTTGCCCCGCTCTGGCCTCGCCTGATGGGCCAGGCTTACGGCCGTGCCAAGCGCTTTGCCCCGATCTTAAGGTTCTCTTAGCCGTTGTTCAGGCTCTATCTTCATCCTCCCGGCTGCTCTCCCATGTATATCGGTCTTTTTCATGCGAGCTTCAGGGGTTTAATCTCGATTTCTTTGTAAAATGTTGGATTGGCGGCAAATGATGATTCGCGCGGAGGATTGCGTTGCCGCAAGCGTTAACCATCCTCGGACTTTGCGCCGTGGCAGCCGCGCGGCGGCTTCGGGCACCGAAGCTCACTTGACCTTTACCGTGACCGTTCCGCTGTGGCTCAAGGATTGTGCCGTGGCGCTTACCGTCAGCGTGTAGGTCCCCGCCGGGGTCCCCTGGCTGCTGGGCGGCGGGGAGATGCTGCCGCCGCCACCGCCGCAGGAAGCCGTCAACAGGAAAACGAGAATGACCGGAGTCGCTCTTCTGGCTAGCGCCCAGACTCCCGGCGGGCGTTTCCGGGCGGCGAATAGCGCAAGCAGCAAGCCCAACAGCGCCCACCACCACCACAGGCCACGCAAGGGAAACGGCCGAACACTTCCAGGAGGCGCCACCCAGGCTCGCGAAGTGGTGGCAAGCTGGAGCGTAGCTTCCACCGGGGCCAAACCGTCCATGTTCACCGACTGGGGCGAAAGGGAGCAGGAGGTGGTGTTCGGAGCTCCGTCACACACGAGCGCCACCGCCAAGTTGAATCCGTTAACCGGCGTGAGCGTCAGCGTAAAGGTCGCGGTTTGCCCCGCATCGATCGAGGCTTGGGATGGTGAAGCCGAAAGCGTGAAATCCTCAAATTCCACCGTAAGGCGGAGCGTCGTCGTGGTTGTACTGCCTGTTGTCGAGACCGTGCCGGACGTGGAGGTGAGCGTGCTGGAAGTTTGGACAACGGTTCCTGTCACGGTAAAGCTCAGCGAGGTTGAAGTAACCTCATTGAGGTTTCCCACGGTAAGCGTG
>DATKQU010000123.1:0-5574 GCA_035532595.1 Terriglobia bacterium
CAGCCTGCGGCTTTTCTGATAACTGGAAGCCTGTAATTTTTACCCGGTGTTCAAGAAAGCAACAATAAGCGGCCGAAACGCGACATTTCAACCGCCCTGCAATAACTTAACATACTTATTATCAGCGACTTACAAGATTGCAGGGTTTCCTCCTGCGAAAATCCCATGCGTCCCATTTTGCCCATTTAGAGGCCCTAAAGTGACTCGTAGTGTAGGCTATTTAACTGTAATCAAGAGCCCTCGCGCAGGCGACAGCCGGCGAAATTACGAATTACCAAGTCGTTCGGCTTCGCGCCCGGGCACAGCTCAGGTTATAAATTCTGAGTTACGAAGTCTTCTGCGCTCGCGGGCGCTTCACCGGCCGTTGGCTTTAATGCAGCATTCATCATTCCCAATCGCCAATCACAAATCAGCAATCACCATTTGGCGACTGCCGCCTTGCATTCGAACCGCGCTCGGGTGTATATAGTTGGTGCTTAACATCGCGGTGACCGCACAGATCGCAAGCCGCGCGGTCTATGTGCCACCCAGTGGGAGTTCTGTGGACAAACGAGAATGCTGAACGACCTTCTCGGATACGTGCGGTCGAACGACAGGGTCTGCCCCCAGCCTCAAAAGTGGAACGAGCTCTGGGAGATGCTCCCGGAGCGGAAGCGTGTTGGGCAGGGTTGGGAGCCGTCAGTTCCGTTGATCCTGGCGGCGTGGTGGGATACCCCGGCGATGTTAAAGATGCTGAGGCTGCAGGAGCACATTCGCTATGCCGACGCGTACGGAGTCCTAACCAAGGTGGATGCGTTTCTTCGGAGCCTCACCGAACAGGAGTGGGCACACCTTGAGGACTTCCGAGACATCATCTGACTAGGACCTTTGTGACCCCCACCGGAGAGAAGCGAGTAGCGGGGCTGGCGCAGGCCCCGGTTTCTGGGGTCTGCGATTTCCCGAAGGGACTGGTTTGGAGCGGGCGCGTGGCTTATAGTACGGAGCCATGCCGTACCACAAGCGCCAATACAGTCCGGGGAAGCTGCAATTCATCACCGCAAGCACTTACCGCCGAGCGCCGCTCTTTCTGTCGGAGCGTTTCTGCCGCTGCTTTGTGGAAACTTTGGCGGAGGTCCGGCAAGCGACACAATTCCTTCTGATAGGCTGGGTACTCATGCCGGACCACTTTCATTTGCTTCTCAAGCCCGAGCCCGCTGAAACCACCAGCCTGATCGTGCAGCGGCTCAAAAGCCGGACCGCGACGCGGGTCCTCAAGCTATTGCGCGATAACCAGGAGCATCCGTGGTGCCGGAAAATGCTGGCGCGTCTCGTTCTGCCGCCCAGCGTCCATGATGAGTCGCACTACCGCGCCTGGCGGCGGCGGTTTTATCCCTTCAGCATTCATAGCGAGAAGAAGCGGCTGGAAAAGCTGGATTATATGCACAACAACCCAGTGAAGCGCGGGCTGGTCAGTTCTCCGGGCGAGTGGCTGTGGTCGAGCTGGCGTTTCTATTTCTTGCAGGATGCGTCTATGCTCACGATGGATCGGGTGGAGTGAGCGCGGACAAGAGCCTCTCGCTTCGCGAGATCGCAGACACTACATTGCAAGCGTCTGCGCCAGCCGGCGTGGCAAAAATAGCTGGTCAGTGTTTTCCCGACCGTGGGCTTTTGCGACACAAGAGAAACCCACGGTCAATCGAAAAGCTGATTGAGCGGCTACCCGCTGCCTGTGGCGCGCGTTGGGTTTGGCAGCCCCGCGAAGGGGCGGAAGATTTTAGCCCAGGGCGTGAGCCCTGGGAAAGAGGCACCCTCACCCACCGCTTCGCGGTTCCCCTCTCCCGCCGGGAGAGGGCTGGGGGTGAGGGGGTGCGCCCGTTCACCCACGGCTGGCGCCGTGGGCTAAGTTCTGCCGCTCCTCCGGAGCTTGCTCAGTCTGCAAACTTCTGTGGCGCCTTGATCGCATCGCAAAAACCGCGACACCCCTGAATTTTTTGGTGCTTTATTTTAGAAGATGTGATAAGCTGCCGGGGTGATTAGCTCATACGGCCACAAAAACTGTTGTTGTTGCCTCTCTCTCGCTGTCGTGTGAGCTGAGCCTTTCGATTTCGGTTTTTCCCCAACATTAAGAAGTCATCAGCTCCCACCCAGGCGAGCCATCTCGCGCCGGATCGGCGCATTTCCAGGCAAAATTCAGCTAAGAGTTTCAGGAGGATTCCATGGAGAAAGACAGTAACTCAGTGAACGACCACCACCGAATTGTCATTTTGGGCGGAGGGACTGCGGGCATCATCACGGCGAATTTGCTTCGCCGGGCCGGGCAGCAGGACATCGCCATCATCGAGCCGTCCACCCGGCACTTTTACCAGCCTCTTTGGACCTTGGTGGGCGGCGGTGTCGTGCGGAAAGAGACGACCGCCCGCAGCGAAGCCGACTATATTCCCCGCGGGGTCCGCTGGATTCAGGACCGGGTGATGGAAGTGGACCCAGAGCGGCAAGCGATCCGAACCAAATCCGGCGGCACGGTAAGCTATGACTTTTTGGTGGTCGCCGTGGGCATCCAGCTCAACTGGGACGCCATTCCGGGCCTGAAAAGGGCCATCGAGCGCGGCGACGCGTCCAGCAATTACGACTACGAGCTGGCGCCAAAAACCTGGAACCTGATCAAGAATTTCAAGGGCGGCACGGCCCTCTTTCACATGCCGGGAACGCCGATCAAGTGCCCCGGAGCGCCCCAGAAGATCATGTATTTGGCCGCTCACCACTTTCGCCGCAGCGGGATCTCGCGCGACGCCAGGGTGATTTACGGCTCCGGGACGGGGTCCATTTACGGCGCCAAGGAATACGCCGCGGTGCTCGACCGGGTGGTGGAGCGATACGGAATCGACGCCCGCTTCAACCACGAACTGGTTGAAATACTTGCGGAAAAGAAAGAAGCCGTTTTCCAGATCAAGAACGGCGCGGAAGATCAGCGCGTTACCATCCCTTACGATATTCTGCACGCCGTTCCTCCGCAAACCGCTCCCGATTTCATCCGGCAAAGCGCCCTCGCCGATCCGGACAAACCGCAAGAGGGCTGGGTGAAGGTGAACAAGCACACCTTGCAGCACGTCAATTTCCCCAATGTTTTTGCGCTGGGGGACGTGGCCGGCACGCCCAATTCAAAGACGGGGGCGGCGGTGGCGCACCAGGCTCCGGTGGTGGCGGCGAACCTGCTTTCGATGCTGCGGGGCAAAGAGCCGGCGACTCAGTACGACGGCTATATTGCCTGCCCGATTGTGACCGCTTACGGCCGCATGCTGCTCTGCGAACTCGATTACTCCGGCAAGCCTGCGCCCCGCCTCCCTGTGATTGACACCTTCAAAGAGCGGTATGACATGTGGCTGCTCAAGCGGTACGGCTTGCCTTGGCTCTATTGGCATGTGCTTCTGCCGGGAAGAAGAACTCCCTTTCTGGACGAACGAAATGCCGCCGAAGCGCTGCGCCAGGAGAGCCTGGCGACGTAGCCGCGGGTTTACCCCGCCAGTTGCGACGTAGCGGCGTGGGTCCCGTCACCGAAGCGCGGCGAGCATAGCTCGCCGGTACAACTGGCGGCGTATAGCCGCCTCTACCCACTTATGGCATGCCGGCATAAAGCCGGCGCTACGCCCGATTGAACCTTGGCGCACAACTGTAGGGGCCGTGTCCTCACGGCCCTTTTTTTCTCAGTGAAACCGGGCGCTGAGGACAGCGCCCCTACAACTTCAAGATTTGTCCCGTGTCAAAAGGCCCACGGACAGGAGGGCTACCCCTGTGCGAAAAGCAGATTCCTCGCTGCGCTCGGAATGACGAGCGTAGGGCTCAGCATGACGGGCGCCCTTTTTCAGTAGGTAGTCGCGGTTGGTGATTTTTTGGAATGTCACGGCCAATCGTTACTGATTGGCCGTGGCAGCCGGACTTGAAATCAGGAAAGATTCGTGATCAGCGAAAATTGATGTCCAGGTGGATGAAATCGCGAACGCGATAACCATCATCGACCAGAACCACGTTCCCGCCCAGAAGGTAGTAGCGATAACCGCGCGGGCAGGGCGGCATTTCGCGCAGCAGGACGACCGGCAGCGGACGGCAGCGGCGCCGCAGACCGCGGTCGAGCACGTAGCCATCGCGAAGCCGCTCATCATCATCACGGCTTATCCAATCGTGTTCGCGGAAGCCACGATCGTCGCGGTGATGTTCATAATATTCCCGCGCCTCTCGCCGATCGTGATCGTCAAACCGGCCGCGCTCGCGTTCGCGCTTCTTTCGCTGCCCGCGGTTATCTTTGTCGTGGTCATGTCTGGGGGCTCCAGCCCAGGCCGGACGACTGCCACGGGCAAAAACAGTAGTTGCGCTCGGCCCGACGAGCGTGGCTGAACCGACAAGAACGGCTGTCAGCATTGGCAAGCATCGTTTCATCATCAAACCTCCTTGTACCTTCGCATCACTGGAATAGGGTTGCACCAGCGATCATTGCAGGTCAGCTTCCAAGTGGCCGTATGCTTTAATAAGTCTTTAAATTGGAATGACTTGTGCCTGATGAACGCGGATGTAAATCCCAAACTAACTCGGTAAATTTTTCATGCTCGTTAGTCGTCGCTGCGGAAATTCCAGGATGAGATTTAAATTGAATCGGCTAGTTCCGGCACTTCGATTCGTTCCGTCACTTTCCCTTCCTCTGCTTGCACGGCCTCCAGTTATTCCTTGCACAGAAAATGATCTTCGATGGCTTTCACCTTGGCAAGGCGGCGGACGTGGCGTTCTTCGCCGGAGAATTGCGCGCCCAGAAAAGCCCGTAGAAGCTCGTATGCGAGTTCGGTTCCGATGATGCGGCTGCCGAGCACCAGCACGTTCATGTCGTCATGCTCGACGCCCTGGTGGGCGGAATAGGTATCATGGCAAACGGCGGCGCGGATTCCGGGCATTTTGTTCACGGCCACGGAAGCTCCCACGCCGCTTCCGCAGATCAGCACGCCTCGGTCCACCTCATGCTTGATCACCGCCTGGCCAACCGCCTGGGCAAAATCGGGATAATCGACCGGCGCGGGACCATTCGTTCCCAGGTCGAGAACCTCGTGGCCGAGTCTTCGCAGTTCTGCAGCCAGATCTTGTTTCAAGGTGAAGCCCGCGTGGTCCGCGCCGATTGCCACTCGCATGGTTGTCTCTCCTCACGGCTCCGGTCAGGAACTTGCCCACTCACCGGGCTTGGGTCGAACTCCTCTGAGGTCCCGGGTTACCAAGGAATCCCCTCGTCATGCTGAAGCCGTTCGCCCTCGGTTTGCGAAAAGCAGATTCCTCGCTTCGCTCGGAATGACAGACGCGGGGCTCGGAATGACGGGCGAAGGGCTCAGGATGGCATCGCGCAAGGGGTGTTTCAGCAGCCTGCATAGAGGCGTTTTTTGCGCCAGCTTCGAGTTCTTGGCGCTATTTCTTGGGTTTCGGCTTTTTCTTGCGGCCAGGAACAACCAGCGATTCAGAAGCAGCCCAACGGCCCAGCCGATAGCTGCGGTTGTAACCATCCAAAATGTTGGCAATCGTAACCGTCACGGCGCCGCTCCGGTCGCAGGAATAACTTTCTTCCGC
>DATKQU010000124.1:0-12381 GCA_035532595.1 Terriglobia bacterium
CACATGCTGCGCTGGGTGATCGGGGATGCGGCGTTCCAAACCACACTGCAGGACATGGTTCGGGAGTACGCCGGCAAGTCCGTTACCACGGCCGATTTCCAGAAGCTCGCGGAGAAAGCGAGCAAACAACAGTTGACTTACTTCTTTGCCCAGTGGGTGAGTTCCACAGGAGTGCCTCAATTCAAAAGCTCCTGGGCGGTGTATCGGGTTGGACAGCACTATCAGGTAGTGGGCAAAATCCAGCAGGACTTGGATATCTTTCGCATGCCCGTCGATGTCCGGGTCTTCTCCGAAGGACGAAGGCCCGCCAACGAGCGGGTTGAAATGGTGGGAACCACCGCGGACTTTACCGTGAACACCGTCACCCGGCCGATCCGCGTCGAAGTCGATCCCGGCAGCAATATTCTGAAGCTCACCGCCCCGATTAAGATCGAAGTGGAGATCGCCAAAGGCGACCAACTCGTCGCACAGCAGGCTTACCTGGAGGCCATCAAGCAGTACCAAAAGGTGGTGGACCAGAACAAGAACAACTCACTCGCTCACTTTCGCATGGGGCAGATTTACTTCACCCTCCACAATTACAACGCCGCCGCGGAAGAATTGCGCGCCGCGTTAGACGGAAACTTGCAGCCCAAGTGGGTGGAGGTATGGGCCCACCTGACCCTCGGCCAGATCTTCGATGTCACCGGCCAGCGTGACCGCGCCCTGAACGAGTACCAGCGCGCTCTGCAAACCAAAGACAATACGCAGGGCGCCCTCGACCAGGCCAACCAGTACATTCAGAAGCCCTACACCGAACCGAGCCATGCGATCGGATCATGAATCCAGCGGCGTCTCGCTTCGCAATCGCCGCTGGTATTTAAGGCCCATCAGGCGAGGCGCCGAGACTCCCCGATGCTGGATCAGGATATTGAACAGACTTCCCATGCCCTCAGGATTAATCAGCCGTTTCAACTGCAGCCTGGCTTGGAGGCTGCTCACTACTTCCGCCTCCGGCTCGCAAAGGTCCTGGAACTCGTTCTCTTCTCCCAGGGCCATCAGGAATCGCTCCTGAGTGGTAAAGCCTGTCTCTTCCAGCCCTTCTTCCCTGCCCGCATCGATCAAGGCGCTGAAATTGACGTGCGCCGTTAAATCCTGCTCGCCCGGCGCCGCCAGCAGGCTCCCTCCGGCCACGTGGCGATGATAGGCCATCAGGGTGCCTTCCGAACGCTCCGGAATATAAAGTCTTTCCGCGAGGTCTCCGTAGTCGATGGTGATAACAAAACCTCGAGCCAGTTTTTCCCCAACCGACCGAATCCATTGCATCGCCGCCAGGCTGACCTCCATCCGGTTGCCTTCTTCAAGCGTTTCATGGGCGTACCGGGCCACCGCCCCGGCCACCGCCGAGTTGCTAATCGGTCCCAGCCTTTCCACCAACTCTTCTCCCTCCGCCTGAACGTAAACTTCCTTCAGCCGGCCTTGAAATCGAGTGACCACGGCCACCGGAAAAGCGTCGGCGAGTTCGTTGGAAAAAAAGCATCCCGTGACAGGGGAAACCTCTTCCAGCGTGGAGGCGATCTGAATTCGATCCTTCAGTCCGGCCTCCGCGAATTTCTCGCGCAGGCGCGCCTGCACAGCCGGTCCAGGCTCAACCACCGCGTATTCCAAGGCACGGTCAAACTCCGGCCGGCGCAGCTTAACCCAATCCAGAAAATCCCGCGCAAACAGTCCCCTTCCCGCACCCATTTCAACCCAGGTAAAGCGGCTGGGCCGGTCCAGGATTTCCCACATTTCTGCCGCCTGCCGCGCCACAAGCCGCGCGAAGACGGGATGAAGGTCGGAGCTGGTGAAGTAATCTCCTGCAACCCCTGTGCGTTCGGCGCGCTGCATGTAGTAGCCGTGCACCGGATGATAAAGGCACAGCGCCATGAAGCGTTCAAAGGTCATGGGACCTGAATTCGCCAGGGTTTTGAGGAGGTACGCTTTGAGCGGTGTTGGACGGCTGTTCAATTGAATTCCTGAAGGGAAAATCGCGGCATGCTTTCCGCCATGCCGAACGTTGTGGACGCGCAAGGTGCGCGCTCCCGCACTGCGGCAAGGCATGCTGCCGGCTGAGCCATCCCCTCAGGCTCCTTGCGCTTCAGGGCGGGTGGTAAGTTTCTTGTAGGTCTCTTCAAACACCTTGAGGGCCGCGTCGTCATAGAGAACGAAGTAAATGTCCTCAAGGCTGCTGCGTGACTTCAGATGATCGAGAACTTCGCGAACCATAATGTCCGCGCAATCTGCCATCGGGAATCCCGCAACGCCTGTGCCGATGGCCGGAAAGGCAATCGTCTTCAGCCCTTTTTCCTCCGCCCGCAGCAAGCTGGCCCGGGTCGAGCTCCGCAGCGTCTCAGCCGTCGTCTGTCCGCCCAGCCGCATGCTCGCCGCATGGATCACGTAGTACGCCTTCAAATTGCCCCCCGGCGTCACCGCCGCCTCGCCCAGGCGGATCGGACCGATGCGCTCGCATTCCTCCTCGATCCGGGGACCGCCCTTGCGCCGGATGGCTCCGGCCACGCCCGCTCCCAGCATCAGGTCGTTGTTCGCGGCATTCACGATGGCGTCAACTTCCATGTTGGTGATGTCGCCCTTCAAAAAGTGGATTTTAGCTGGCATGTTTCCTCTGCTCGAAAAAGCAAAATCTACCCAAAGCATAGCGTCAGGTACAGGTTTTGGCTACTGCTTCCGCCGGTGAGCTGCTGCGCCCTCCTTGGGCTGATGAGGCGGGCGCTCTTCTGCGTTCGGTGGCGCCCAGCGCGCCAGGCGGCAAAAGTACTGGAGTTTTTGGGAGCGCGAAAGGCTCCCATTGCGTCCGCTCGTGGAAGGCAGAACGAAAATTCCGGAGTTTCCCAGGCGATGAGGCTGGGGGCCAAGCTCGGCTTTGCTCCCCTGGAACCTTTCAAACGCTGTCTTCCCGTTAAATGCCACCGTGCAAGGAGCGGCGGCAAGAAGCTTCGCCTTCAGGCGTGGCACGCCGCTTCGGTAGTCTTCGGCGTTTAACTCGCTGCTCGATTTCGACCAGCGTTTGACAAGATCGGTCATCCCGAACCCGAATTCCAACATCCGGTAATCCTCTTCCGGGCCCAGGCGCACTGGGATCAGCCCGGACTCGTAGAGAAAGTTCCAGAACTGGTTGCCGCGCCCTGCGTAATAGTGTCCGATGGCGGCTGAACGCTCCCCAGGATTGAATCCCACAAAAACAATCCTCAGCCCTGGGCGCAAATAGTCTGGCAAATCTGGATACACTTTTTATCTCCTGACCGGTTACTGAAAAGAGATTTTTACGCCTGTCATCCTGAGCCCGTTCGGTGCGCTCAGGACCGTTCACCAACGGAGGGCGAACGGGCTCAGCATGACAATTTCGCGTTTTTTCAGAAACCGCTAACGGTGCGGCCGCCAATGGTTTCTGAGAACGGTTATCGGGATGCGGCTCTCGCTCCCGCCGCCCGGTCCCGGCACCGGGTGATAAATTCCTGGAAGATCATGAGCTGCTCGGGATGCTCGCTGAACATTTCTTCCGGGTGCCATTGGACCGCGAGAAAGAAAGGGTAGTCGTCCGCCAGCTCGACGGCTTCATAGAGTTCATCATCCGAGTGCGCCGTGGCCTTCAGTCCCCGGCCCAGGCGCTTGATCGCCTGGTGATGAAGGCTGTTAACCATGCAGCTTCCCTGGATCAGGCCGTGCAGCAGGGAATCCGGCTCCGTGACGGTCACCGGGTGGGTGGCCGCGCTGCGGCTCCCTGCCTGCTGGTGATCGCGTTCCAAGGCCGTGTCGCTCTTCAAATCCTGGTAGAGCGTTCCCCCGAATTTGACGTTGACCATCTGGATTCCCCGGCAGATGGCCAGGATCGGCAAAGAGGACTTCATTCCCTCCCCGAGCAGTTCGAATTCGAACGCGTCGCGGGAGCGATCGACATGAACGTTGTCATACTTGATCCGCTCATCATAGAAGCCTGGGTCAACGTCTTCCCCGCCCGTAAAGAGAATCCCATCAAAATCCCGGCTGGAGACCTCTTCCGCATCGGCGGCCGTGACCATCTGAATCTCTTCCGGAAGCGCCCCGGCGCTCAGCAGGGCCTGAAAATAGGGCGACCCTGAACCCTTGGCTTTTTCTTTCCCGGAGACTGAAATCGCGATTTTCATCGTGGCGGTCCTTGAGGGCTCTCTGCAAGATCGAACGGGGCGGGCGTTTGCCGCGTCCCGCCCCATTTTCCCTTGACACAGGGAGCCGATTCAAGTAGAAACATATTTATGCGCTTTGTGCATAAATATTCTCCGGAATGGGTCCCTTGCGGACGTTAGCGGCGACGGAAGCCGCGGGCGCTTCACAGCACGGTCGCGCGACTCTTCGGGTGGCGGTTGCCGGCGCGACCGGCTACGCCGGCCGGGAACTGTTGCAACTCCTCGCCCGCCACCCCCACACCCGGGTTACCCGCTTGATGTCCTCCGGGCGGCATGAGAAAAAGGGATTTCCGATCGAACAATCCCACCCCATGCTGCGCGGGAAGTTTAGCGTTCCCTGCGAGCCGCTCTCGCTCGATGGGTTGAGCCCTTCTGAGGTTGACTTGGTTTTCCTGGCGACTCCGCATGAGACAGCTCTGGAGCTTGTGCCGAAGCTCCTGGAGCGCAACCTCCGCATCGTGGACTTGAGCGGCGCTTTCCGGCTGAAGGACGCGGCAACCTACCCGCGCTGGTACGGTTTTGAGCATCATGCCCATGAGGCGCTTGAAGAGGCGGTCTATGGCTTGACGGAATTAAACGCCGAGAGCATTCAAACGGCGCGCTTGGTGGCCAATCCCGGATGCTATGCCACTTCCGTCATTCTGGGACTTGCGCCGATGCTGAAGCAGGGGTGGATCGATCTCAGCGCCGGCATCATTTCGGATTCGAAGTCCGGGGCCAGCGGCGCCGGCCGCGCGCCCAGCGACAAGCTTCATTTTGTTGAAGTGAACGAGAACTGCCGCGCCTACGGGCTTTTTAATCATCGTCACGTGCCGGAGATGCTTGAGACCCTGGGGCTCGAGGAAAAGGATTTGATTTTCACGCCTCATCTGCTGCCCATCACGCGAGGCATCTTGAGCACAATCTACGCGCGGATGGGAACGCCCCGTTCGCGGGAAGAAACCGCGGCGCTTTATCACGACTTTTATGCTCAAGCGCCGCTCGTCCGCGTGCTGGGAACGGCGCTTCCGGAAATTCAATCTGTGGCGCATAGCAATTACACGGACATCGGTTTCTCGCTGGATAGCGGCGGCCAACGAATGATCGTGGTCTCGGCGCTCGACAACCTGGGAAAAGGGGCGGCGGGACAGGCCGTGCAGAACATGAACCTCATGTTCGGCTTCGGGGAAGAAACGGCGCTTACTTGAAAATCGTTATCAAAGTTGGAGGTCAAGCGGCGGAAGATCGGGAGCGGCGGCGGCGCCTGGTGGGGCAAATCATCGAACTGCGGCGTTCCGGGCATCGCGTCGTGGTGGTGCACGGAGGCGGAAAGGCGCTCACCCAGACGCTGGAACGCCTGGCAATCCCCACGATCTTTCATAACGGGCTGCGGATCACCGATGCCGAGACGCGCGACGTTGCCCTGATGGTGCTGGCGGGGAGCATCAATAAACAATGGGTTGCCGAGCTTGAAACGCAGGGCCAGGCGGCTCTGGGGATCTGTGGCGGGGATGGCAAGCTGGTGGTGGCTCGCAAGCTCGTGCCAACCCACAACCATACGAAGAAAGATTTGGGATTTGTCGGCCGGCCGAGCAAGATCAATACCGAGATTCTCGATTTCGCCTTCGAAAAAGGATTTGTGCCGGTGGTGGCCAGCCTGGGGCTCAGTAGCCGCGGAGAATATTTGAACATCAACGCGGACGACCTTGCGGCGGCGCTCGCCACGGCGCTCGGAGCGGACCGCCTGCTCTATCTCACCGAGTCGGGCGGGGTGTGGGATGCCAATCAGAAGGTGCTGCCGTTGGTGCGCTTAAAGGACATTCGAAGCCTTATTCAGAAAGGGACGGTTCGCGACGGGATGGTTCCCAAACTGCGTTCATGCGCGCGCACGCTTCAGCACGGCGTTCAGGAAATCGACATCCTCTCGCCGGATACGCCAAACTCTTTGCTGAGAACTGTCATCCAACATGAAAGCTTGGGAACAAGGATCGTGAAGGCAGCATGAATTACGAACAGGTGGCCGAACTCGAAAAGAAAAGGCTGGTTCCGACTTACGACCGCATGCCCTTCCTGGCGGTGCGGGGTGAAGGCTGCTACCTCTACGACGATGAGGGGAACAAGTATCTGGATTTCCTCGCCGGGCTGGGAGTCAACGCGCTGGGCTACTCTCACCCGGAAATCCTGGACGCGCTGCGTGACCCCTCGGAAAGCCTGCTGCACGTCTCGAACCTCATCTACCATCGTTTTCAAGCTCCGCTGGCCGATAAGCTGGCCAGGCTCACGGGCCTCGACCGCGCCTTCTTTGCCAACACCGGCACCGAAGCCGTTGAAGGCGCCATGAAGCTGGCCCGCGCCTTCGGCCGCCACATTTCTTCTGAACGCGTCGAGGTTCTGGCCATTGAGAATTCTTTCCACGGACGCACCCTGGGCGCTCTTTCCGCCACCTGGCCGGAGAAATATCGCAAGCCCTTTGAGCCCTTGCCGCCGGGCGTGAAGTTCATCCGCCAGGATGACATCACGCATCTGGAAGCCAATTTTTCCCCGCGCGTCGCCGCGCTGCTGGTGGAAGTCATCCAGGGCGAGG
Organism: Terriglobia bacterium; assembly: GCA_035532595.1. GTDB lineage: Bacteria > Acidobacteriota > Terriglobia > UBA7540 > UBA7540 > JAMCXS01. The sequence goes on from DATKQU010000124.1 coordinate 6,766, forward strand.
GCGGAGTGGTCGAGCTGGACGAAGCGTTCCTGAAGGCCGGCCAGGAGCTATGCCGCACGCACGGCGCGCTGTTCATCTGCGATGAGATCCAATGCGGGCTGGGGCGCACCGGAAACTTCTTCGCCTATCAACGCTTCGGGCTCGAGCCGGACATCGTCCTGGTCGCTAAGCCTCTGGCGGGAGGGCTGCCGCTGGCGGCCATTCTGGCGCGCGAGAGGGTCGCCCAGGCTTTTCATCCCGGCATGCATGGCACCACCTTTGGAGGCGGCCCGCTGCAGTGCCGGATGGCTCTGAAATTTATCGAAATACTGGAGCGGCCGGAATTCCTGGAGCACGTCCGCCAGCTGGGTTCGTATTTCCGGGCACAGCTCTTGCAGCTTCAAAAGGAACTCCCCGTCATTCTTCAGGTTCGCGGCCAGGGACTGATGCTGGCCGCCGAGCTTGCCGTGCCGGGCAAGGAGGCCGTCCGGATGGGCATGGAAGCCGGCTTCCTTTTCAATTGCACTCAAGAAAGGGTTTTGAGATTTCTGCCGCCGCTCATCATTGAACGGCAGCAAGTGGATCAACTGATCGCGGCACTTCGGCCGATTTTGGTTTCTCTCTCGAGCATGCAAAAGGAGGTGCACGCATGACGCCGGTAATCACTATGGAAAAACAGGAACAACTCAGTGTGCGGAATTTGGTGGCAGACCAGAACCTGACCGCCAGCGATGTGAAAATGATTTTCGAGCTGGCCGGGCACATCAAGGCCTCGCCCGGCTCGTTCTCCCGGGCTCTCGCCGGCAAGCAGTTGGCGATGATCTTTGAGAAGCCTTCGCTGCGCACCCGCGTCACCTTCGAAGTGGGCATGACGAGCATGGGCGGCTTCGCCGTCTACCTGGAGCACGCGAAGCCCCGCCTGGGCGAGCGCGAATCGATCAAGGACGTGGCCCGGAATCTCTCCCGCTGGGTGGACGGCATTGTGGCGCGCACCTATTCCCACCACGCCGTGTTGGAGCTGGCCGAGAACGCTTCCGTCCCGGTGATCAATGCTCTCACGGACCTGCTCCATCCTTGCCAGGCGCTCGGTGATTACTTCACGCTGCAGGAGAAGTTCGGCCGGCTGAAGGGCCTGAAGATGGCTTTCGTGGGCGACGGCAACAACGTCTGCCATTCCCTGATGCTGACCGGCGCCAAGCTCGGCGTAACGGTCCGCGCGGCGACCCCTTCGGGCTTTGAACCCAAGACCGAGATCGTCGAAGAGGCCAAGGCTTTGGGGCGCGAAACGGGAGGCAAGATCCAATTGTTCCGTGACCCGCTGGAGGCGGTGGCGGGCGCCCAGGCCGTCTACACGGATGTCTGGGCCAGCATGGGCCAGGAATTTGCCGCGCACTTGCGGAGCCAGGTCTTTGCTCCCTATCAGGTGAACGAAAGCCTCATGAGCGCCGCCGGTTCCGCCGCCATGTTTCTCCATTGCCTCCCGGCTCACCGCGGGCACGAGGTCACCGACGCCGTGATCGACTCCTCCAACTCTATGGTTTACGACCAGGCTGAAAACCGCTTGCACGTGCAGAAAGCCCTTCTGTTGCTCCTCCTGCAACCCCGAAGAGTTTAAGAAGTTGGGGCCGGCGTTCAGGAGCCCTCAAGGCTCCCTTCAGGATGTCCCATCTCGCGGTCGAGAGGATAAATTGCCGATCCTCCGTAAGGCGCGTTTAAGCGACGTACCTTCCATCTTCAAGCTGGTCCATCAGTACGCCCTCGAAGAGGTGATGCTGCCCCGCTCCCTGCCCGAGCTTTACGAGAATGTCTGGGAATTCACGGTGACCGAACAGGCCAGCGAAGTTGTGGGCTGCGGAGCCCTGCGCTTCTACAGCGAGGAGCTGGCTGAAATCCGCTCGCTCTGCGTAGACCCGGCGCTCAAGACGGCGGGCCTCGGCCGGGCGATTACGCAGCAGCTCTTGCGGGAAGCCAGGAGTTACGGGCTCCGGAGCGCCTTTGCGCTCACCACGGTTCCGGGCTTCTTCGCCAAGATGGGCTTCTATCAAGTGGAAAGGGGCGAGCTGCCGCTCAAGGTGTGGCGCGACTGCCTGCAGTGCGAGAAGTATTATCGCTGCGATGAAAAGGCGATGGTGTATGATCTCGCCAAACTCGCCGGCCGCAAGGCTGCTCCTCCCGCCGCCCGCAAGAAGCCGCGCCGTAGCCGCCCGCCCACGCCAGGTTAGGGTTCTTCCCGCGGCGCCGAGCGCGCGCCGGTGAAATAGACGATCACCATTCCCAGCATCGCTCCGATCGTGTCAAAGCCGCAATCAACAATTGAGGGCCCGCGGCCCGGAACGAACCTCTGATGGAACTCGTCGGTCAGCGAGTACAACGCCGCCAGCAGGATGCAGGCCAGCGCTTTGCGGGGCCGCCAAGCCGACCGGCGCCCGTTGCCGAGGGCATGGTAGAGGAAGATGGCGAAGATCGAATATTCCGTAAAGTGCCCGAGTTTCCGCACAAGGGTGTTGAGGAGCGCGAAGGTGTGCGGTGAGACCTCGAGATGCAACAAGGCCAGCAGGCCGGCCACCAGGTGGGCGGAAAAAGAACCGCCAAAGGTCTTGGTCGACATGAAGAAGATGACGCCTGCCCAGGCAATGGCGGGGACCCACCAAAGGAATGATTGCGAACTCTCTTCGCCGCTATGGTTGGAGGGAGAACTATTCGAGGCGATAGTTGGGCGCCTCCTTAGTGATGATGACGTCGTGGACGTGGCCTTCCCGCAGGCCGGCGGAGGTAATCCGGATGAAGCGCGCTTTCTGGTGGAGTTCAGCAATGGTGGCGCATCCGGTGTAGCCCATGCCCGCGCAGAGCCCCCCCGTCAACTGAGCGATCATATCGGCCAGCAGACCCTTGTAAGGCACGCGCCCCTCGATGCCTTCGGGAACCAGTTTGGAGGCTTCGTCTTCCTGGCCGTAGCGGTCTCTTGATCCCGCCGTCATCGCGCCCAACGACCCCATGCCGCGATAGGACTTGAAGGTTCTCCCCTGGAAAAGGATGGTTTCGCCCGGACTCTCTTCGGTGCCCGCGAACAGGCTGCCGATCATCACCACGTCCGCGCCCGCTGCGATGGCCTTGGTGACGTCGCCGGAAAACTTGACGCCGCCGTCCGCGATCAGCGGGATGCCGGCCTTGTGGGTGGCGCGCGCGCACTCCGCAATCGCCGTGATTTGGGGCACGCCCGCTCCGCTCACCACGCGCGTGGTGCAGATCGATCCGGGCCCGATCCCCACTTTCACGCCGTCCACGCCGCGCGCGATCAAGTCGCTCGAGCCGGCGAAGGTGGCGACGTTCCCGGCAATCAAGTTGGTCTCCGGAAGCGTCTTCTTGATCAGTTCCACGGCGTCCAGCACCCGCTCGGAGTGGCCGTGCGCGGTGTCCACCACCAGCACATCCACTTTGGCCCGGGCCAGTTCCTGCGCGCGCTCCAGATAATCACCTGTCACGCCCACCGCCGCGCCCACCCGCAAGCGCCCGTGCGAGTCCTTGGCGGCGCTCGGAAACTTGATCCGCTTCTGAATGTCTTTGACGGTGATCAGTCCCTTCAGCGTGAAGTCCTTGTCCACCACCGGCAGCTTTTCGATGCGGTGGCGGTGCAGAATCTTCTCCGCTTCCTCGAGCGTGGTGCCCATGGGCACCGTGACCAGGTTCTCCTTGGTCATCAATTCTTCCACCTGCAGGTCGGTACGGGTTTCAAAGCGCAGATCGCGGTTGGTCAGAATGCCTACCAGCTTGCCGTTTTCCGCGACAGGCACGCCGGAGATTTTGTACTTAGCCATGATCTCCAGCGCTTCCGAGATCTTGCGCTTGGGCCCGATGACGACCGGGTCAACGATCATGCCGCTCTCCGAGCGCTTCACCTTGTCCACTTCCAGCGCTTGCCGTTCGATGGACATGGTGCGGTGGATCACGCCTAGCCCGCCCTGCTGCGCCAGCGCAATCGCCAGGCGCGACTCGGTGACCGTGTCCATGGCGGAACTGACGATGGGAATGTTGAGTGAAATGCTGCTCGTCAATTGCGTGCGGGTGTCCGCTTGCGCCGGCAGGATCGCCGACCGGGCGGGCAGGAGCAGAACGTCATCAAATGTCAGCCCCTCGGGAATCGGACCTTCGAGCATAGCCCCTCTGATTTGAATTTGCGTGAAGAGTATAAAAGTTCAATTCTAGTTCTCATCGCCGGGAGCGTCAAGCTGCGCCCGTTGTCATCCTGAGTTATAGTCACTGTCATTCCGAGCCCGTTCGCCCTTCCGCTGGCGAACGGCCCTGAGCGAAGCGAAGGAGGCTCAGGGTAAACTCCGCGAGGAATCTGCTTTTCGCTCAGGGTAAACTCACCGAAGGATCTGCTTCTCCCGGCAAGACGGCGGGCGGCCCGGAAGTCAGGTATTCGGGAATCCTCGCGTGAGGCAGGCGCCGGTAGCGCGGCAAAGCATGAATCAGTAGGCTAGTGTCGCTCCGGTTCGTTTTCGGTTCGTTTTCGGTTCGTTTTTTGGCTGCTACGTATTTTCAATAACTTCGGTAGCTTCGTTTTAGGTTCGTTTTAGGTTCGTTTTTGATGCCGATCATGTGTTTTCAATAACTTCTTAGCTTCGTTTTTGAAAAAAGCACTTTTTTTCTTCGGCTTTTTTCCCGGGAAACTCTCCAAACGCCCTTTTGAGACTTGTTTTGAGTGATTTATGGCCACGATCCTGCTCATTCACTCCTCGTTCGCCCGCGAGCCCTCAGTTTCGAAAAACTATCCACAAGGCTAGCATACTAGGCCGACTGTGTCAAGTTGTTTCTGCTCCCCCCTGTAGGGGCCGCGCCCTCACGGCCCGTTTTACTTTGCAGATACTTGTAGCGCCAGGCTCGCTCTCCAGCCTGCGGTCTTTCAAGCCCTTCGACCCCGGTCGCATCGCAAAAACTGCGATGCGCCACCCGCGGAATGAAGCTTCATACCACCATTACAGGTCAAAATGTCAAACGGGATTGCATCCCCTGACCGCTCGGTGGAAAGGCCCGCTTGTAAATTGCCTGATATAAAACCTCAAGTACATCGACTAGCGCCTCAATTGCCTTCCCGACTGATTCCTTTGTGATTTCTGGAATGTGTTTGGCATGGGTCAAGCTATTTCTAAGTTTTATCGCAGTGCTGAGTTCCGCCCACCACGCCGACGACCGATCCAGACTCTTACCGGAGAATTTGGCATGCAAAAATTCAATGCGATCCTCAAGTCTTGCCATCTTGAGTGTGGGTTGCAATTGAAATTCTCCGTGCTCTAGTACATCGTACAAATAGTTACTTATAATATTGTTGTTTAGGTATACTATCGGGGCATGCCAAGAATCGCTCCGATGATCGTTCTGGATTCGATGCAAAGGGCGCAGTTGCAAAGTTGGGTACAAGCTCCTTCCACCCCGCAGAGTCTGGCCCTGCGGGCGCGCATCGTGTTGCGGGCCAGCCAGGGGGAGTCGAACCAGCAAATCGCCCAGGGCCTGGGCCTTCCGCAGATCACCGTCAGCAAGTGGCGGCGGCGCTTTTCCGCCCACCGTCTGGAGGGTTTGCGGGATGCCCGGCGGGCGGGCCGGCCCCGCAAGCACGGACCGGAGATCTGGCAGCGGGTG
>DATKQU010000125.1:0-6283 GCA_035532595.1 Terriglobia bacterium
AGAGCCTGCCCTGAACGAGGTGAAAGGGCTCAGCATGACAGTATCGACTTTTTCAGCAACCTAAGGAAGAACCTGTAACCATCGGCGCGGGAACCTTGTCTAATCATAAGCGTTCAGCGATCGTGAAGCGGGCCGGGTCGCATCCGGTATCATTCTGCCGGTCAAGAGCATCTAATCCCTAGGCAGGATGCGAATTCCGGAGAATCATGAGCCAGGTTGAAGAAGTTCGGGCGGCAGCGGATATCGTCAAGATCGTCGGCGATTACGTCAAGCTGCGCAAAGCGGGCGCCAATTTTATGGGGCTCTGTCCCTTCCATCAGGAAAAGACGCCCTCCTTTGCCGTTCATCCGGCCAAGCAGATCTTTCACTGCTTCGGATGCGGGGTGGGCGGAGACGTTTTCAAGTTTGTGATGCTGGTGGACACCTTGACCTTCCCGGAAGCGCTCGAACGCATCGCGGAGCGCGTGGGCGTCACCTTGCGCGAGACGGCGCCGGCGAAGGACGATTCAAAGTCCCACGAGCGGACAGCGCTCTACAAGGTTCAGGAGGCGGCGGCCAAGTTTTACGCCTCGCAACTGACCGGCACGGGAGAGGGCCGGGCGGCGCGCGCCTACCTGATGGATCGCGGGCTCAAGGATGAGGTCATTGGCCGGTTCCGCCTGGGTTACGCTCCGCGGGAAGGGAGCGCGCTCGCGCGGCACCTGGCGAGCTTGGAGTTCAGCGAGGAGGTTCTGGATAAGAGCGGCTTGGTGCTGCGCGAGTCCGCCGGGAAGCGCCACTATGACCGTTTTCGCGGCCGCATCATCTTTCCCATTTCTAATGAAAGCGGGAAAGTGATCGCTTTTGGAGGCCGCGCCCTGGGGGAAGAGCAACCGAAGTATTTAAATTCCCCGGAAACACCGATCTATACCAAGAGCCGGGTGCTCTATCACCTGGACCACGCGGCGAAAGGGATTCGCAAGCAGGACTACGCGATTCTGGTGGAAGGTTATATGGATTGCATTGCCGTGGACTCCTGCGGGATTGAGAATGTGATCGCGAGTTGCGGCACCAGCTTTACGGAGGCCCAGATTCGCCTGCTGGCGCGGTATTCCCGGCGGGTGGTGGTGAACTACGATCCGGACTCTGCCGGCGTGGCCGCAACGGAGCGCTCTTTGAATGCGTTGCTCGAGGCCGGATTTGAAGTCAAAGTTCTCTCGCTTCCGGGCGGGCTCGATCCCGATTCCTTTATCCGCAAGCAGGGAGAGGAGGAATACAAGCGGGCGCTGGCGGCCGCTCCCGGTTACATCGACTATGTGACGGACCGAGCCGTGGCTCAGCACGGCCTCAGCACCCCGCAGGGGAAGCTGGCGGTGGCCAATGCGGTGCTTCCTTATCTGGCCAGGATCCCGAACCCCATCATGCGGCGCGAACTCACCGACCGGCTGGCCGCGCACGCGCAGTTGGATGACCGGCTGCTGCGGGAAGAGTTGCGGCGCGCGGCGGTGGAACGCCGTCCGGAAGTGAGCGGGGCGCGGGAGTATGCGGCGACGGAGGCGGAAAGGAAACTCCTCCGGGTTTTCCTTGAAAATGAAGAGGTTATGGACGATCTCTTGCCGGGACTGCTGGCCGATGGCGCCTTGGATGGACTGATTGCCAGGAATGTCTTCGCCAAAATGCTGGAGATTCGACAAGCCGGGGAGGGTGTGGAAATCCACCGCCTGGGAGAAATGCTGAGCCCCGAAAACCAGCAACTAGTTCGCGAAAGTCTGCTCTCTTCGGAAGACATTCCAGCCCACGAAGACGCCCTAAAGTATTGCGGGGCGCTCCGCCGAAGGAAGATAGAGCGGGATCTGAGCGCCTTGATCCCCGCGATTGACGCGGCGGGGCGGGAGCAGGACTGGGCGCGGCTTGCCACCCTGAACGGTAGTAAGGTATTATTAATGAAGGAGTTGGCTAAGATTAGGGGAAACTTAAAAAACTGAATTAAAATTCCAACGAAATAGTGTAGTATTACATCTAATTACATTTAGAGGCCGCTGGTTCTTGGAATTTATTCCTTGCTCCATTACGATGAGAAGGGCCAGGGGGGAGTGGCGCGGTTAGTCGTGGGCTCAATCCACCACGGACAGCAGGGTTCCCATCTACACTTGCTCCCATACGGAGGCAATCGCTTTGGCATTTGACGACAAGTTTGACCAAGTTAGCAAACTAATTACGCTCGGCAAGGAAAAAGGTTATCTGCTTTATGACGAGGTGAACGAACTTCTTCCCTCGGACGTTCATACCGCTGAGGACCTTGACGACCTGCTCTCGATGTTCGACAACGCCGGGATCGAGGTTCTGGAATCTCCCAAGGCGAAGTCCGATGAACTGGTCACGGACAAGGATGACGATTCCAGAGGCGAGGACGCCGGCGAGGAGGTCGAACTCGATTTGACCCCCGGAGCGATGGATAAAACCAACGATCCGGTCCGCATGTACCTGCGCGAGATGGGAACCGTTCCCCTGCTGACCCGCGAAGGGGAAGTCGAAATCGCCAAACGCATCGAGCGCGGGCAGCTCCGGGTGCTGAAGGTCCTTTCCCGGTCCGCGATTGTGATCCTGGAATTGTTTGCCTTGCGCGAGGACCTGCAGGAGGGGAGCCGGACGATCAAAGAGATCGTGGTTTTTGACGACGACGAGCTCACCGAGGAACGGGTCGCCCAGCGGGCCAAAGATTTGGTCGCCACCATCAATGAGATGGAGCGCCTCAACAAGAAGCTGATGCAGTTGAAGGCCAAGCGGGATGGCATTCCGCGCAGCCGCCGAGGGAAGGATTACCGGCGTTACAGCATGGCGGTTGCCCGCCACCGGATCCTGATTTCCAAGCTCTTTCGCTCCATCGAATTCACCCACACGGAACGCAAGCGCCTCATCGAAAGCATCCGGCTGACGGTGGAAGAAGTGCGGCCCGTCGAGCGGGAAGTGTTGCGGCTGGGAAGACGCGTGGACGGAGCCCGCAACAACGGCAAAGAACTGAAAAAGGAACTCCACCAGAGCAAGGTTCACTTGGCCGAGATCGAAGAGAGGAATCAGGCCACAGCCGCCGAACTGCGGCGAACCTATCAGAATATCCTGACCGGCGAAATGGAGGCCGAGGCCGCCAAGCGCGAACTGATCGAAGCCAACCTGCGCCTGGTGGTTTCGATTGCCAAGAAATACACCAATCGCGGGCTGCAGTTCCTCGACCTGATCCAGGAAGGCAACATCGGCCTGATGAAGGCGGTGGATAAGTTTGAGTACCGGCGCGGCTACAAGTTTTCGACTTATGCGACGTGGTGGATTCGCCAGGCGATCACCCGCGCCATCGCCGATCAGGCGCGCACCATCCGCATCCCCGTGCACATGATTGAAACCATTAACAAGCTGATCCGCACTTCGCGCCAACTGGTGCAGGAATATGGCCGCGAGCCGACCTCGGAAGAGATCGCCAAGCGCATGGACATTCCGGTGGTCAAGGTGCGGAAGGTGATGAAGATCGCCCAGGAGCCGATCTCGCTGGAAACGCCCATCGGGGAGGAAGAAGATTCCCACTTGGGGGATTTCATCGAGGACCGGGGCGTGATCTCGCCCGCCGAGGCCGTGATCAACATCAACCTGAAGGAGCAGACGGAATCGGTCCTCAAGACCTTGACTCCCCGGGAAGAGAAGGTCATCAAGATGCGCTTTGGCCTGGACGATGGCAGCGAACACACTCTGGAAGAGGTGGGCCAGAGTTTCGCCGTGACGCGCGAGCGCATCCGGCAGATTGAAGCCAAGGCGCTTCGCAAGCTGCGCCATCCTTCGCGAAGCCGCAAGCTGCGCGCTTTCCTCGACGCTGCTGTCCACGACTAATCGGAAAGAACTGCGAAGCGGGCCGAAAAATCTTTCGGCTCACTTCGCAGACTTGCCCTCGAGCGTTTCGATAAACGTAACCAATTGCCAGAGTTGCTGGTTCGGCAGGCCGGACCAGGAAGGCATGCCCCGGCGCAGGCGGCCGTTGCGGATCGCCCAGAAAAGTGCTCCGGGGGGCGCGCTTTGAATGTCGGCGGAGTGCAGGTCGGCGGCGCGTCCACGGCCATAGCCCTCCGGGCCGTGGCACTGCGCGCAGTGGCGCAGAAACAGTTTCCGGCCGGCTTGGGCGGCGAGTTCGTTTCCCGCAAACGGATTCTTCATGGACCGCGCGGAAGCAGGAGCCGAGCGCAGCCTGGCTACAGGCCCCTCATCGTTTTTGGGCTTGCGCGCTCCCATCGCCCAGGCAGCCATCATTAAGAATCCCGCCAGAACCGGCAGTGCGCGGCGTGTCACGGAGTACTTTGTTTCCGGGCAAAGCATTCCACGTTTGATCATTCGAACCACTTTCGGACCCGCTCGCCGAAGCCGGGGATTTCATAGCTGATCCCTAAGCGAATCATAAAAGGATGGCTGGCGTGGGTCAGGCCAAAGGTAGGTGAGACCCGCAGAGTCACGCCGCTGGGCAGATCCCAGGCCAGGAGCGGTGCGAGGTAATGCGAGGTCCCGCTCAGGGTGAAGCTCTGCTCGGTGCCGAGTCCGCCATAAAGTTCGACGCCGGCGCGGAAGTTTTCCCGGCAGAACGTGCAGGGGGAGGGACTTGCGGCGGAGGCCAAAAGCCGGCTCGCCCCAAGGGCATACCCGAATTCCCAGGCCTCTCCGGCGGCCAGATTTTTCTCGGTAAGGAAATTCTCGGCAAAGTTCCAGCCCTTGAAGTCGCTGGAGAGAATAAGTTTGGCTTCAATTTCCCGCTCGGTCTCAAGGCGGGACAGGGAGTTTGGCTCAATGTTGTCGAAGCCCGAGTCAAAGCCCACCACTTCCTTGAAGGTCTTGTCGGCTCCGCTCAGGTTCTCATATTCGGCGTAGAGGACGGGATTGATCCAATGCTCATCCATCAGAGGCCGGAAGCGGTTCTCCCATCGAAAGCCAGTGAAGAGCGTGCTCTCTCTCCAGGTGGATTGGCCGTCGAGGTAGAACTCCGTCGTCCACCAGCCCTTCACGCCGTATTCGAACTCTGTCCAGTTGCCGAGAAAGCCGTTCCCGGCGCGCGGCGCAACCCCCAGTAGGGCGTTGGTGGAAAGCTCGAGGTTTCCCGGTTCTTCCAGGTGATGATCGTAGGTTGCAAAGTATGGGGCCTCCTGCGCCAAACCCCGGGAAGCGAAAAGGGAAAGCAGGATCGGGACCCCGAGGCTCAAGCAGCCAAGGAGCAGCAATTTGTAATCGATTTGCAACTGATTAAAGGTCTTAACCATTCTTCATTTCCTTGCCGCTGGAGACAGCGGGATTATCACCTCCTGCAAAATCGTATCCAAGTCAGATAAAATGGAGGATCTTCGATTTCCCGTCATTGCATCCGGCTTCATGCCCCGCGGTCGCGAGGGCTGTCGTCCGGCACTAGATGCAACTCAATTGCAATAGTAGGACAGTTTAACCAGGCCCCTTTAGCCTGTCAATCAGAAACACCTGATCGCAGAATTCCTGTGCCGAAAGGAAGTGTTCCGCATTGAACGGGGAGCGCTCTCCGGTTGCGGAGACGGCAATTGCCAAGTCGGTGTAATATGACACAGTCAGCCTCGCGTGTTTTGGTAGGTGCTGACTGTTGCTTTTCTAGTTCAACTCTATTGTTGAGAGACGACGTGGCGGGAAAATCACATCCAGTTCGCCGGCCCCTGGAGCAAGAGCTCCTATCCCGGGGCGTCCGCATGACCCGGCAGCGGCGGCTTCTGGTCGAGATTATTCAGAGCGCCGAGCGGCACATGGACGCGGTCATGCTTTGGGAGCGAGCCCGGGCTGCCGACCCGACCTTGAATAAGGTTACGGTTTACCGCACCCTGGCTATGCTGAAGAAATACGGCTTGGTGGATGAGCTGGACTTGATGCATCTGGAAGGGGAAAAGCATTTCTACGAAGCCCGCACCATGCGGGATCATATGCATTTGACGTGTGTGGGTTGCGGGCGAGTCCAGGAATTCGAGAGCTCGCTTTTTGAGCGCCTGAAGGGGCAGATCGAACGCAAGAAGCATTTTCAGATCAAGGTGGTGCGCGTCGAGGCGGGCGGCTACTGCGCGCGCTGCCGGGCTGCGGCCAAAAACCGGTAAGGTTGTGTAACTGAAGTTCGTTCACGAAGTCTCGGGCTCCGAGGTTGGGTTCAAAAGCCCCTCCAGGGGCGGAAGATTTTAGCCCAGGGCGTGAGCCCTGGGAGCGCAGGTCCCTCACCCCGCCCTTGGCGCTCCTCTCCCGCACGGGCGGGAGAGGGGCCAGGGGAGTGGGA
>DATKQU010000126.1:0-3942 GCA_035532595.1 Terriglobia bacterium
GCCAGCACGAACCCTTCGCGCTGCTTCTCCCTTGCCCAGCCCCTGATTCTCTCCAGGGAGTCATCGGAAGAGTTGTTGTCCACCAGGACGCAGAGATAATTCGCATAAGCGAGCCTACGGACAGATTCCAGGCACTCAAGCGTGTCTTTCCAGCCATTGAAGTTGACGATGGCAAGCGCTACCAGCGGACGCGTTTCCGTCTGACTTGGGCATTTCCCTTGCATCATACCTTCTTAGTCCGTGGGGATCTTTTTAGCAACTACGAGAATTTCGTCGACGCGCGCGCATGAATCAATCTTGCGGAATCCCAGAAGCCTTACAAAGTCTATGAGGGTGTCTGATCTTACTCCGTTTGGGAGCAGCGTGGGATGGATCTCGAGACAAAGCAACTCGCATTTAGGGTCAGCCAACGTCCGCTTGAGTCCGCGCAGAACAGAGTATTCGTAGCCCTCCACGTCGATCTTTACAGCGCGGGGAACGGGAAGGCTGTGAGTCTCCCGAAACCAATCTCCCTCCACAACTTCCACGGCCTCGGAGGCCTGAGCATCTTTGGCCCCGTTTTGCGCGTGGGGGAGCAACGATGGGCAGGCCCCGCCTCCCACAAAGAGTTGGGCCGTCTTATTTTCTTCGCCTAGCGCCACCTTGAAAACCTCGACATTCCTAAGACCGTTCAGCTTGAGATGGGTTTCGAGAATGCTGCAAAAATCTTCCTGAGGTTCGAACGCGATGACTCGGCCCGCATTGCCAAGTACCCTTGCAACGGGAATAGCGAGCTTACCGACATTGCACCCCACGTCGAAGAACACATCTCCGGGGGATAAAGTGGATATGAGCGCCTGTAGAAAGAGTTTTTCAAGGACGAAGTACGCCTCGAAAAAGCGCAGTTCCTCAGGGGTCCGGACATAGAATTTCCCCTCGGTTCCTGCCATCTTCAGTTTGACCACTCCATCCGACGACGTAACGCATCGGTAGTAGATTCTGCGAAGAAGTTTTGTTAGATGAAGGGACCGGGCAAGGCCCATCACTCCAGACCTGTAACTCAATCGCCTAAAGACGCCCATGCTGTTCTCCCTTAAGAACGAGCGGGAGGCCCGAATTAGTCCTCCGACCTTGCACGAATTCTGTGCATAACCTCTCGATCATGGAATTTCCATTTTCCGTTTACGCCCCTGTACCCATCCACGAGTCCAAGGATAATGGCGCGGGCCGAGCGGACACGACCCTTGGCCAGGTTCTTAGCAGCTCTTATCAGACAGGCAACACCGTTGGTTCCATGGAAAAGTGCCCGCCACGGGTTCGGCAGTTGGCGCTGGGCGGTAAACACCCGATTTCTGTTCAAGTAGTAGTAAGCCACAGGACTGGAACCGCCGCCGCTGCTGGTTGAGGCATGGTGGGAAATGACGGCACGAGGGGCAACAACGGTCTTATGCCCAGTCATACGCGCCGAGTGGCAGAGGTCAACATCCTCGGCATAAAGGAATAGTTTCTCATCAAGGTAGTGCATTTTAAGGGCATATACATCGTTGAGAGTATCGGCCGAGATCAACATGGCTGCACCGGATACCCATAACATTGGCTTGAAATCTCCCGCTGACTCGTAATGAGCCTTTGGCCGCCACGAAATGGGGTATATGAACCTTTGCACCGGCGTAATGGATTCGTCCCACCCCAACACGTTGGGCTGATCATCTTCAGAACTTTTTATCATTGCACCTACAATCCCAGCGTCAGTGGCCTGCCCGGCTCTAACGAGCTGCGCTACGCAGTCGCTCTCGACTTTGGCGTCGTTATTGAGAAGGAAAACGTAATCTGCGGCAGCGCTCCGCTGAAGAGCGTAATGGATGGAGACATTGTTGCCGCCGGTGAAGCCGAGGTTCTCTTCATTGCGGATGAGGACCAAGCGGGCCGGAGAAGGGGCGCGGTCGAGCGCTTTTTCGGTTTCGGGGTGGCCGCCCGCGAGCGCGGTTTCGCGAGAGTAGTCGGCAAAGGCGTGGCCGGGGCCGAGGTTCGATTCCGCCCAGGCTTTGATCTTGTCCGCCGAGCCGTTCCAGGAGCCGTTATCGACCACGACGGTCAAATAGTTCGGATAATCGAGCCGCCGCACCGACTCCAGGCACTCGAGCGTATCCTGCCAGCCATTCCAGTTGAGAATGCTGATGGCGACCAGGGGTACGTTGTGGGCTTCTGAAAAGTTCATTAAGTTCAGTTCTAGCCGTTTGGCTTATCGGCGACCAGTATCAACTCTTCACCTGTGTAAGGCACCACAAGCCTTGCGGTTTCCTCCACCGCCCAGAAACTCCAACCTCCAAGGCGTAGCGTGCGTCCATACCTCTTAGTGCCGTCCAGGTTGATTGAACCCTCGCGGGAAATAAGGCGGCTGTATATGAAAGCATCTCGGCTCCCTCGGCTCATTGTGCGAAGCGCCTTGATTTCTAATTTGGCACTTTCTGCTGCACGGCGAAGCGCTCTGGCCGTGAAGATGTGCAAGTGTCTGGGCGGGTCTAGAGCGAACCAAGCTTTCCCAAATGCTGCATGGCCTAGGCTGCTGGAGTTGGGGGTAATCATCACCAACCTGCCACCCGGTCTGAGGATGCGCCGGCATTCGGCCATTAGGGCCACAGGGTCCGGTACGTGCTCGACGACATGGTGCGTCGTTACCGCATCAAAAGATGCGGGGGGCAGCCTGGCCCCTTCGAGCGTGCCCGATATTACGGTGAGCTTACGAGTCTCCCTGGCGATACGGGCCGCCTCTGGGTCGGGTTCGATTCCTTGGACATCCCAGCCAAGTCCGCGCATCATCGCAAGAAAGCCACCGCTGCCGCAGCCCACATCCAATAACGTTCCTCTCCGCGAAGCAGTCAGGAACATGAGCGAACCTGTCGCGTTATCTCTAAGCAGCGGAATGAGAGCTGCAGCGCGGCCCACCCAATACCATCCCGCCCCCGGGAGAAGCTGTTTGTATCCGAGGGTGGTGGCGCGAATCGCATCCATCAACTTCGGACGCCAATTGGTACGCCTTAAGTCCAAATTTCCATTCTCGTGAGTGTAATAGGACTTGTAGAGCTTGTGGACATCCTCCGAAATCGGCTTAGGGTTTAGCCAAACGAGACCGCAATCTTGGCAGCGGGAAATGCTCCACACTCCGGGCGCGTCAAAGAGCCGGTCGCGAAGGTCGGCGTAGAGTGGCTGCCCTTGCTTCCCGCAGAGAAGACAGTTTTCCACACGACGGACACGGACGCCCTCATTCTCAAATACCTTCGCGTCCTGCTGCACGTGAAGGGGCTTCTTCAGTGCGCCACTTTGAGCCAGAGTCTGATCTGCCATTTTTCCTCCAAATCGAGAACGTAATGCCAGGAAGCGAGCAAGAACCCGCCGCCGAGGAGCACCGTGAAGACGGCATCGATGGCGAAGACATGGGTTGACGCCCAGAGAACTGCAAGCCCTGCCGCGAGCGCCAGAAGGGTTCCGGCGCTGCGCCTTAACTCTTTGCTCGCGAGCAGCCGGGCGGGAGTGCGCGTGACCCAGCAGGCCGCCGCGGTGAGCAGAAGGAAATCCAGGCTGACGCGGAGGGTCCAGGCGAGCGCCGCGCCGGGCAACCCGTAGCGGGTGACCAGGAACCAGGCGAGGACGACGTGGAGCGGCAGCTCAAGCAGGTGGAACTTGGCGGTCACGTCCGGGCGGCCGATACCCTGCAGAAGATTGTAAGGCACGTAAGCAAGCGAGTTGACAAGGACGCCGGCGGCCATGATTTGCAGAACCAGCGTACCCTCGTTCGCGAACCTTGCGCCCAGCCAGAGGGTAAGGAGCGGGCGGGCAAAGAAGGCCAGGACCAGGGCGGCCGGGCCAACCGTCAAGAGCAGAAACTTGAGGGAACGGATAAGAGCATTCCTGATCCACTCGTTATCTCCGCGCCCGGCGGAAGCACTGAAGGCCGGGAAGAGC
>DATKQU010000127.1:0-4043 GCA_035532595.1 Terriglobia bacterium
GCGCCCATGGAAATGCACCATTTCGGCTCCGGCATTTGTTCCCAGATGCGCTTGATCACGGGGGCCATTTTCAACGTTACGGTGCCAGACACGATCATCAGGTCGGACTGCCGGGGGCTGGGACGGAAGACTTCCGCGCCAAAACGCGCCATGTCAAAGCGCGAGGTTGTGGAGGCGATCATCTCGATGGCGCAGCAGGCCAGGCCGAAAGTCAACGGCCACAGGGCCGACTTGCGCGCCCAATTAAAGACGTAATCAACCGTCGAAATCACAAAACTTTTATCGTGCTGGTTTTCGATGTACGGCATCGCTCCATCCTGAGGGGCTACAACCTTACAACTCGCTCCCGCCATTATACCGCCATCCGGGAATCTTTCTCCACCTTCCGAGAAAGGATATTCCAGGACGGGGGCAGCGGGAATTCACTGCTGCTTGATCTGGCTGCGGACGCGCGCCGCCGCTCCCGATTCCCCTGCCGCCTCAAGAGCCTGTGCTTCCGCGGTGTAAGCCTGCCAGTATTCCGGATCAATTTCGCGAGCCGCGTGAAACTCCCGGGCAGCCTCCTGATACTTGCCGAGTTTCATCCAGCAGGTCCCGAGGTAAAAACGCGCGCCCAAATCCTGCGGGTCCAGCTTGACGGATTCGGCGAAGTACTCGGCGGCCTTGGCGTAATTGCCTTCGGGAAAGTAAACCGCGCCCAAGGCATCGCGCGCCTGAGAGCTATCGGGCGCCACGCGGAGAACTTTTTCAAAGTCCTCGATTGCCTGCTTTCGCTGGCCTCTGCGCAGGGCGATCCGCCCCAGGGCGAGATAATAATCGTGGTCCAGGCCAAGCGGCCAGGAGCTCTTCCAGTTTAGCCGCCGGGCGGTTTCGTACTCTTGGAGCGCGGCGTCCAGGTCGCCGTGCTCGTATTCCAGCACCACACCGCGCTCCATGTGCAGCAGGGCCGCGTTCGGCGATTGCGTGAGCGAATAATTCATGAGCGTATCGTTGTCGCGCCAGTGCGGAATCGCTCGGATGGTCTCCGCGGCGCAAAGCAACAGGACCACGCCCAAACCCGAGCCGAGCACAGGAGCCCACTTCATCCGTGGGAAGCGAAGGGGAAGCCAATCGAGAAGCAGGAAGCAAATCGCCAGGCAAACGCCCACCGACGGAAAATACAGAAAGCGATCCGCCAGGCACGGAAAACTGAGCTGGCGAATATCCAGAACGGGCAGCAGCGCCACCGGCCACCAGACAATCAGAAACGCCAGTCGAGGTTCCCGCTTGCGAAGCCATAGCGAACCGAAAATCACCAGCAAGGTGATCCACGGCCAGGGCGAACGCAGGCTGGGGCCAAGGTAAAACACTCGGAAAACATTCAGATGGGCGGGCCAAAACAGGATGCGCGTGTCCTGCCCTAGCAGGCCAACCGCTGCGCCCATCACCCGGGGAGGAATCTTCCAAAAGTAGCGCGCCTCGCTCAGGTAGCCGAGCGCCGCATGCCGGATCACTCCATAGACAACCGCCGCCGCCACGTAAGGCGACCAGCGCAGCGCGCGGCAAATCCAGCTTTCCGGCTTCCCGAGAAAAAACCAGTAAGCGAGCAGCAGAAAGGGAAAGCTAAGGGCCATCTCCTTGAAAAACAGCGCAACGAAGAAGGCGAGAACCGCCAGCCCGTGATTCTTGAGACGATTCGCCGGATTCCGCTCGGCGCGAAGGAAAAACCAGAAGGCCAGGAGAGTAAAGAATCCAAAGCCCACGTCGGGGAGAGCGGAAATCCACGCTACCGCCTCCACATGCACCGGGTGAAGAGCCCAGAGCAGCGCCCCGGCCAGCGCCGCAAGTTCATTCTCAAGCAGTTCGCGTCCCAGCCGATACACCAGCCACGCCGACGCCGCGTACAGGAGCAGATTCAGCAGGTGAAACACCGCCGGGTTCGGCCCTCCCAGCCGGTAGAGAAGCCAATAACAGACAAACTGCAGCGGTCGGTAAAAATTGGTTCCGGCGCCTTGAAACGACCAAACCGAGCCGGTAAAAATCCGCCTCCACAAATGGGGATTCAGGACGAAAGGGTTCTGGAGAATTTGAGGTCCGTCGTCGTAAACAAATCCGTTTGAAAGCGAACCCGCAAAAACCAGAAGTGTGATGACAACTAACAGCGCGCCCGCCGGCAGGCGATATTTTTCGATTCGCCGGTTCAACTCATCGAACAAGAAGAAACTCCTACCAAGGCTTCAACCCCTCCGCCGCCCACGTCATTCTGAGGCCGTGTTTGGCCGAAGAATCTGATTTTTGTGGCGGCGGCTGGCACCAAGGCAGATTCCTCGCGGAGTTTGCTTCGAGCGAAAAGCAGATTCCTCGCGGAGTTTACCCTGAGCCCCTTCGCTTCGCTCAGGGCCGTTCGCAAGCGGAAGGGCGAAAGGGCTCGGAATGACGGAGCGAGGGGCTCGGGATGACAGCGAAGAGCCTGCCCTGAAAATGTCGAAGAGGCTCAGCATGACGGGAACCTATTTTCAGCAACCGGTTTGGAGCCTGGCTTTATTCCGTAAACAAGCATTGCGCCCATCTCCCGGAACTTACGGATCTGCTCTGCGTCCCGGAACCATTCGCCCGTGTAGACTTCCGGCGCTGGCGTCGGGTCCGGGATCAGGCGGTGCCCGACACTCACAAATCCTGCTTGCCGGAACAGCGCCTCCCACTCCTCTGCGGAAAGCAAATGGGTCCGGACCTTCACGATTGAACCCCACTGGTGAGAATGGGGATTATCCCGGTAATAGTTGATAAGAATCCAGGCGGAACCGTTGGAGGCGAGAACACGGAAGCTCTCCCTGACGCTAGCGCCAGGATCGGGCCAATAGTAAGCCGATTCAACCGAAATCAGCTTGCTGAAAGCGCCCGCCCGGCAAGGAATCCTATCGGCCGCGCCTTCCAGGAAATTGAGGTTGGAATACGCTGCGCTCGAGGCGCGGGCGCGGCGCACCATTTCCGCGGAGAGATCCGCTCCCACCACCCGGCCCTGCGGCGCCAGGCGCGCCAGCCTGCGGCAGAGCCAGCCGCTCCCGCACCCGAGGTCGAGGATGGCGTCCGGCGGTTCAATCCGCATCAGTTCGAGCACGGGCAGGGCAATGGGAAGATGGTGCTCTTCCATCTCCTCGCCGCGGCCCGCTTCAGCCCACTGGTTGAATTCTTTGCGAATTTTAAGGTCGGTCGTGGTGTCAGACATGGCCACCCATCTTTATTTTCAGATTATGTCACGAAATAACTGTAATCCTGCAAGCGCCCACCGAATCCTGAGGGTCACGCAAGGTAAGAGCGAGCGTTGCGCTTCATTAGTGGTATTATGTCATAGCCAATATGCGAGAGGGCCGCAGGAAGCACAGGGAAGCTGGATCCCACTTGAAAAATCCTGAAAAGAGTTGAGCATTGTCAAAATCATGATCAAAACAATCGGGGCCTGCAAAAGCTCGCTGGCCAGAGCGACTAGAGAAATTCGGAGCATCAAGACGTTTGTTTTCGCGGCTGCATCGGATTTTCAAAGCATCGCTTCCATCGCTCCCAGCTCCCGGCACCTGGCCCATGCCATGCTGGAAGGACTCCCCATCGACAGCGCCAGGACCGTGGTCGAACTGGGGGCGGGCACGGGGGCGATCACCCGCGTGCTGCTCGAGCGGCTTCCCCGCCATGCAACTCTCCTGGCGTTTGAAATCAACCCGGAACTCATCAATTGCCTGAAGGAGAGTTTTTCCGACCCTCGGCTGGTGCTGCTGAACTCGAGCGCCGAGAACCTCGGCCGCGAACTGCGGCGCCGCGGCTACGGCCGGGTGGATGCGGTGGTATCGTCCTTGTCGCTCCGCTTCATGCCGGATGACCGCCAGCGGATGCTCCTGGAAACCCTCGATTCCTTTATGGACGAAAGAAGTGTGTTCACGCAGTACCAGTACGTGCACGGCTTGCGTTTTGAGAACGGAAGAGCTCAGCGGCATTCATCTTTGCCCTTCCTGAACCAGCATTTCGATTCCGTCCGCTGCCGGACCATCTGGCGCAATTTGCCGCCCGCGCGC
>DATKQU010000128.1:0-4521 GCA_035532595.1 Terriglobia bacterium
CTTTGCCGGCGTATAGGTGTAGTTGACAATCTCCACTCCGTTCAGGTGCGTCACGATGTGATTGCCTTCCACGCGCACTTCCATGCTGTTCCACTGGCCTACCGGCTTGATGGCCTTCTCGCCCGCCGCCGTCGGCAGGGCCACCCAGCCACGCCCGCCGCTCTCGTAAATGCCTCCTGTGTGCCGCGCCGGGTCGATCTCCGCCTGCAGGCCCACAATGTCCGGACCCCATTTCGGGTTCTCGCCCGTGATCGTCGAGTGGAAAAACAGCCCGCTGTTGCCTTCCTTCGTGCAATTGAATTTCAGGCGAATGTCGAAGTTCTTATATTCTTTTTTGGTCAAAAGGTAGCCGTACTTTCCGCTCGTGCTGTCGCCGAAAATGGCTCCATGGTCGGCCTTCCACGTATCCGTCCCATACGGCTTCCATCCGTCCAGGTTCTTGCCGTTAAATAATGGCGTCCACTTGCTCGCGCGCGGAGGCCCTGCGTAGCTTCTCACGCCCCAGAACATCCCCAGCGCACACACCAGCGCCACACCCCATCCCAATATGCTTGTTCGTTTCATCTTATTTCGATAACCTCCGATTGAAGTTGCCTGCAGAATCCAACCAGCAAAATTATCACAACCTTCACTCAATAGCGAAGAATTTCTTGTATTCTTACCTTCAACCACATGTTCATTCCTCCCCGCATACAAACCCGGGCTAAGGCTGCAGGCAAGAAGTTGTCGTCTACTTTTCGGTAGCCGACGACATCGAACATCTTATAATTGGACAAAAGCCGCGGCCAAATCCACTGACCGGGTTTTCCGGTAGGAAGGGCGAAAGGCCCCACGATTTACGGTGATTGCCACACCCTTGTGGATCAACTATTTAAGGTGCCCGGCGGGTAATTTAATCAGAGAAAGAAACAATAAACAAAAGATGGAGCGGGGGACGGGGATCGAACCCGCGACGTCCAGCTTGGGAAGCTGGCATTCTACCGCTGAATTACCCCCGCTCATAGCAACAGGCTGATAATATTAAAGTTAACCTTCCTTACTCCAACCTATAAACGTCGATGTCCAGACCCTGAAGGCCGCCGCTGGCAGCCTTGGCGGAGCATAGCCGACTAAAGCCCAATCTAGCCTTTTTTGCGCGGATTTGCAAGTGCCCCAGGCCCACGCCATCCCCACAGGAGTATGCAGGAGCTGGATTGCGCCGGGTTGCCAGGGTGGAAGGCCCTCGTTTTCAAGCCCATCGTAACCCGGCTGCAGAGTCTGTGTGAAAATTCACGTTGCGTGTCATTCCGAGGAGCCGAAGGGCGACAAGGAATCTCATAACGGACGCGCTTTCAAGGAGAGATTCTTCGCGGAGTTTACCCTGAGCCCCCTCGTGTCACTCGGGGCCGTTCGCTGTTGGAGGGCGAACGGGCTCGGAATGATACGGCGGAGAACGGTTTTCACACAGACTCTGCAGCCCCTCCGCTGGCGTCGTCCGAACCTGCTGGCCCAGGCCCGCCGGGAAATCAGGGTTTGGAACGGGGATGCATCGCGCGAGTTTACTTTGGGTGGCCGTTGCTGCCATCCAGGGTGTCTCGAACCTTGCGCGCGATGGCGTGAGGCGTAAAAGGTTTCCCTATAAAAGCCTCTCCCGGTCCCAGGATGCCATGGCGCAAGATGGCGTCGTCCGTGTATCCCGACATGTAGAGCAGTTTCATTTCCGGATATAAGAACCTCAGGGATTCGGCCAGTTCCCGCCCGCTCATTCCTGGCATCACCACATCGGTCAACAGCAACGGGATCGAGTCCGGGTGTTGCCTGCAGATGGCGATGGCTTCGTCGCCGCGCGTCGCCACCAGGACCTTGTACCCCAATGCTTCCAGAACGTCCCGCACGAGTGCCCGGACGGCTTCTTCATCTTCCACCAGCAAGATGGTTTCAGAGCCGCGCGGCGGAGCTGCGGCCCCTTCTTCCGGCCGGGACCGCAGGTCGGCTTGCTCCTTGACGCAGGGCAAATATATTTTGAAGGTCGAGCCTTGACCCGGTTCGCTGTACACGGAGACGCAACCTTCGCTTTGCCGGACGATCCCATAGACGGTTGAAAGCCCCAGGCCCGTTCCCTTGCCCGTTTCCTTGGTGGTAAAAAACGGCTCAAAAATGCGGGCCTGTACCTCCCGGCTGATTCCGCACCCGTTGTCACTGACCGCGAGCATCACGTACGCTCCCGGTGCAACCTCAGGGTGGCTCGCGGCATAGGAATCGTCGAGGTCAACATTCGAAGTTTCAAGGGTGAGCCGGCCTCCCTGCGGCATGGCATCGCGCGCATTCACGGCCAGGTTCATAATGACCTGTTCGATCTGTCCCCGGTCCGTCCTCGCCCGCCCCAGCGATTCCCCTTGAACGATCACGAGTTCAATATCTTCACGGATCAGGCGATGCAGCATCTTCTCCATGTTGGCGAGCACATCATTCAAATCGAGCACCTCGGAAACCAGGACCTGCCGGCGGCCGAAGGCCAGGAGCTGCCGAGTCAGAGAGGCGGCGCGGGCTGCCGCTTTATTGATTTCACAGATCTTCAGTCGCCGGGGGTCATCCGCGTCCAAATCCTCAAGGAGCAATTGGCCATACCCCGTGATGATGGTCAGAAGGTTATTGAAGTCGTGCGCGATTCCGCCGGCCAGTTGCCCAATGGCCTCCATCTTCTGCGACTGCCGAAGCTGGTCTTGCAGGTGCCGCTCATGGGTCACATCGCGTTCGACCCCGACATAGCTGATGATGCGCCCCGTTTCGTCCCGCATCGGGGAGATGACCGCTCGGGCCTCGTAAAGGGTCCCGTCTTTTTTTTTGTTAATAAAAACGCCCGTCCAGGTCCTCCCCTGCGTCAGCGCGGCCCACATCGCATGGTAAAGTTCCGGGCTCTGTTTGCCGCTCTGCAGCAAGCGTGGATTCTGCCCGATCGCCTCCTCGCGCCGATAGCCGGTAACCTGTTCGAAAGCGGGATTCACGTACATGATCGTCCCGTCTGCTTCCGTGATCAGCACACTCTCGGCGGTATGCTCCACCGCCAGGGCCAGGCGGGCACGCGCCCTCTCAGCCCGCTTGCGGCGGGTGATGTCCCGGATGTTGCATTGAATGACCCGCTTCCCATCCACCAAGTAGGCATTGCTGACGAACTCGACGTCGATTAAACGCCCGCCGTGGGTTTCAAGCGGCAAATCTTCATACCGGATGTATTCTTTCTTCTGCAATTCCTGAAAAGCCTCCCGGGAGGCCTCGATATCTTTGAAGGGACCGAGTTCCCAGAGCCGCTTCCCCCGACAGTCCTCAAGGGAATAGCCCAGCATCTCCAACAGAAAGGGATTCACATCCGTGATCGCGCCACTCGCGGCATCGAGAATCAGGATTCCGTCCTGGGCGGTCTCAAAAAGGCGGCGATACCGGGATTCTGAATCGCGCAGCGCTTCCTGCCGGCGTACCGGTTTGCTTCCTGGCTTCTTGTTGTCGCCGTTGTCATGTTCCACGGGCAGAACCTCCTTCCATACGGTCTCTGACCTATTGGCGTTTGGGCCGAAACGGTGTCAAACCGCAGTCATAATCCAAGGGCAGCGAGGAACCGCTGACAAGGCGCCTGCCGCCGCCTGCCCCTGGCAACCCGCAGCATCCGCCACAGCCATCCCAGAGACCGACACCGAGCACCAAGGCACACGGTGCTACGTATTTTTATCGGCGATTCCGGGGAGTGAGTTTAGACCCCGACTCCGTCCCGCAACACGATTTTTTCACTTGCCCGGCGGGCGCCGTTCCAGCGAACCGCCCCACGCACAGGCCCGGAGCGGTGTTTGACTTTGCATAACGCAGTCGGCTACTCTGAGAAAGAGTAAGTTCTGCCCGCTTTGGGGCGTGCATTCCGCCATGCGAAGAGTTTATCTGGACAACAACGCGACCACTCCCGTGGCGCCCGCAGTTTTTGAGGCCATGAAGCCGTATTTCCTCGAGGATTTCGGCAACGCCTCCTCGATCCACTGGTACGGGCAGCGCGCCAAGGCCGCCATCGAATGGGGCCGCGAGCGGATTGCCCGGCTGCTGAATGCGCGGCCGAATGAAATTGTGTTTACCAGCGGCGGCACAGAATCCGACAACGCAGCGCTGTTCGGCATGGTGGAGGCGTCGCGCTCCGAAAAGAAGCACCTCATCACCACCACGATCGAGCACCACGCGGTCCTGCACACGGCGAAGGCGCTGGAAAAGCGAGGCGTGCGCGTCACTTACGTTCCCGTGGGACCCAGCGGCGTGGTCGATCCCGCCGCAGTGGAAAAGGCCATCGGCCCGGATACGGTGCTGATTTCCGTGATGCACGCCAACAACGAGCTCGGGACCATCCAGCCGCTCGAAGAGATCGGGCGCATCGCGCGCGAGCACGACATTTACTTCCACACGGACGCGGTGCAGTCCGTCGGCAAGATTCCCGTGGACGTGGAGGGCCTGGGCGTCGATCTGCTCTCGCTTTCAGCGCACAAACTGCACGGACCGAAGGGCGCGGGA
>DATKQU010000129.1:0-11375 GCA_035532595.1 Terriglobia bacterium
GGGAGCACGCAAGGATCGACGTAAAGATCGTCCAGGGAGAATCCCTCCGAGGTGAGGCGATCGATTAAGCGGCTCGCGGTCGCGACGCGATCTTCGATCCCGTGGGGCGGCCCCGCTTCGCTCAGGCAGAGTGCGATGACCTTGGGGCGGAATTCCTTTAAAACCGGAAGCAACGCCTGAATGCGAGCCGGCTCATCTGTGATGGAATTGATCATGGCTCGCTGCTTGCAGAGCGGGAGCGCCCGGGTAAGCGCCCTGGGGTCCGCGCTGTCCAGGCAGAGCGGGGTCTGCACCGCTTCTTGGACAATGTTCACGAGCCACGGCAAGACCTCCGCCTCCTGGCCGGGCAGGCCGCCGTTAACATCCAGCATGTCCGCGCCGGCCTCGACTTGTTTCCGGGCGATGTCTTGGAAGAATTCCACATCCCGGTTTTGCGCGGCTTCTCCCACCTTCTTGCGCGTGCAGTTTATCAGTTCTCCGATGATGAGCATGGTGCTTAGCTTCCTCCTTTTTCGATTTTCTCCGCAGGCTCGAGATCAATCCTCTTGGAAAAGTTATCCAATCCGGCCATCCGATTGGCCAGAGCGTTGGTGCCGTCAAGGCGCCAGTCACGGGGAGGGATCAGCGTGTGCGCGAATTTTCGGGGATCGTCTCCCATCGCCAGGGCGCCTTGATAAACCACGTTCCAGATGCAAGGCAGGTCGGGGCGAGCCTCGCAGGTTCCGTCCACCCGGGAGCCGCCGCAGGGGCCGTTGCGCAGCTCTTTGTAGCACCACCGCATCGAGCAGCCTGCGTAGTCGAGATGGTCCTGGAGGCAATCGCCGCAGCTCTTGCACCCCAGAGTGGCCTTGCGGTAAAGGGTGGAAGGCTCGAGCAGTTGGCACCACAGTCCATGGCGCCAGGAATTATTTGGGCCGGCAGCCATCCTGGCTTTCAACCGGGAGCCGAAGAATCGCCCGCCGAAGGAGCCTTCGGCGATCAAATGTTGATGAACAAAGTTGGAAAGCTTCTGAACAAACCTGGCGTGCGGTTTCTTCCGGACGATCAGGTAATTGCCTTGGCTATCGCTCAAGCCATTCGGACCGGGCGGCAACAGGTAGAACTCGTTTGCGATGGGGAAAACCAGCTCATCCATTCTGTTCCGCCAGCCGGCCCCTATCGCGGCCGCACGTTCGGCAATGGTCATAAAATCGTGGTGCGTGAGCCCGAACCCGCCGATGTGCGCCCCTGCGAAGCCCAGATCTTTGACGGCCGCAACCATGAGCGCGGCACGCTCCAGGCGCTGGGGTTTCTTCTCGGTTTCAAGCCGCCGGATGAGCTCATCCGGCACCACGCAGCCGGCCACTTCCCCCGCTTGCATCATCTGCGCAATCTTGGCCGTCGGAACGTAAACATTGGCTAGGACAGGGATGTGTCCGATGCCCTCGCGGGCCATGAACTGCTTCAGCTCATAAAGTTTGCGAAGGTTGAATCCCAACTGCGTAATGATGAACTGCGCCCCCACCGAGACCTTCAACTGCAGCTTGTAGAACTGCATCATCTGGTCAGCCTCGCGAACCTTGTAAGGGTTTACGACTGCGCCCCCAAAGAAATCGAATGGCGTGGTGTGCGCCGTCCGAGGCCCCAGGTTATACTCGATGCCTTGTTTCATGGCCTTTAATAGCCAGAGGATCAGGACGGAATCCAGGTCGTAAACCGGCTTGGACCGTCCGCCAAAGCCTTCCTTTTGCGCGTCCCCGGTTAGCGCCAGGATGTTCTCCACGCCCAGGCGCGCCAGGGCATGCAGACGGGCTTCGAGCGAAGAACGGTTTCCGTCCTTGCCCGCCAGATGGGCAATGGGCGTCAGACCATGTTCCATGATGAACGAGACGAAGGCTTCTGGAGGCAAAGCCGGGTTGCCGCCCGGCAAGTCCGTCACACTGATGACGTTAATCCCTTCCGGCAGGGAAGCCGCTTCTTTGACGAAGGTCTCTGCCTCCGCCACATTGTGATCACGGCCCAAGACAAGCTCGGCGGTGCAAAGAAACTGCCCCTTTTCGAGCGACAGCCTTAAATGGTTCTGAGGCTTTAAATCTTCCTTCATCGCCCCTCCTTATCCTAGCCGTAAGAGCGCGGTTCTCGTTCACCGTGCAGGGAGAGAGTTGCCTTGTAGCATTTGACCAGGCGGCGGCCGATAAGCACAGCAAGCTGCTTGAAGAAGATCATGCCGCTTGCAGGGTCTGCCTGCAGGATCTGGTCTAACTTGGAATTCGAAATTTTCAACACCTTGACGGGGCCCAGGCATTCAACGGTAGCCGTGTAAGAGTTGTTCTCCATGAGGCTCGACCAGCCAATGACGTCGCCCGGGTCGCTGGCCACGTAGGCCAGAAGGTCCTGGGGTCCCACACTGATGCGCACCCGACCCTCCACGAGGACGTAAAAATGAGGGGCCGGATCGCCTTGATGAAAAAGAAAATCCCCCTGCGCGTACGATTCCTCTGCGGCGGTTTCGAGGATCTTCTTTCGCGTCTCCTCGCTCATTCCCCGGAAAAGGTAAGCATTGTCAAGGTACATGGCTGGCTCCAGTCTCAGAACAATCCCATAACTTTTCCGGTCTTGACATCCACATCGACCCGGCGGAAGCCCGGATTGGAAGACGTCCCGGGCATCAGGCTGATCGTGCCGGCGCAAGGGCAGAGGAACTTGGCGCCGGAGTACACCAGCACGTCCCGAATCGGCAGGACCCAGCCTTCCGGAACGCCCTTGAGCGCGGGGTCGTGGCTCAAACTCAGGTGGGTTTTGACCATCATGGTGGCGTACTCCGCGTATTTCGGATCGGCCTCGAGAATCTTGGATTTCGCTTCCGCTTCCGTCGTCCACACCACTCCGTCGGCGCCGTAAACGACTTTGGCGATAAGCTCCACGCGGTCCCGCAGCTTCATCTCCAGCGGATACAAGTGTTGGAAGGCCACCTCATCCTTGCAGGCGTCGATCACCGCGTCCGCCAGTTCGAGCGCTCCCTCACCGCCTTTCGCCCAGTGTTGGGAGGCCGCGCAGCGGGCTCCCGCCGCCTCCGCCGCCCGGCGCACCAAGGCGATCTCCTCCTTGGTGTCCGTATGGAAGCAGTTGATGCAAACGACCGGATTGATTCCGGACCGGCGAATGATCCCGAGGTGGTGAAGCAGGTTGGGAAGGCCCTGCTCAAGCAGTTTCAGATTTTCCTTGGTGTATTCTTCGGCGAGAGGCAAACCTGCGACGACCCTGGGGCCTCCTCCGTGCATCTTGAGGGCGCGGATGGTGGTGGTGAGGACGGAGACGTTCGGTTTCAGGCCGCTATAGCGGCACTTGACGTTCCAGAACTTCTCGAAACCAATATCCGCCGCAAAGCCGCTCTCCGTCACGTGATAATCAAACATCTTGAGTCCCAGGCGGTCGCCGATAATCGAAGACTGCCCGACGGCGATGTTGGCGAAGGGACCGGCATGCACCATGCAGGGCTGGTATTCCGCCGTCGCGCAAAGTGTGGGGTTGATGGTGTTCCGCATCCAGGCGGTCATCGCTCCCGCGACTTCCAAGTCAGCGGTGGTCACGGGATCGCCCTTCTTGTCGAAGGCCACCGTAATTTCCCCCAGGCGCTTCCGCAGGTCGGCGAGGTCCACGACGATCGCGAGGATGGCCATCAACTCCGAACTGACGGTGATGGCGAACTTCGAACGCATCATGAAACCGTCCCGCTTGCCGCCGATGCCGATGATGATGTCGCGCAGCGACTGCGCGCAGAAATCCAAAACCCAGCCCATTTCCACCCGCGTGGGGTCAATATCCAGGCGCCGGGATTTGCTGTGTTTCAGCAGTTCTTCGTCGCCATAATTCCGCTCGTGCTGCATGCGGGCAGTGAGCGCCGTCATAGCCAGATTGTGGGCGTTCCCGATATCATTGATGTCGCCCGTCAGGCCCAAAGAGAATTCGGTCATGGGAATCAGCAGGGCGTTGCCCCCGCCAGCGGCCGTCCCTTTCACGTTCATGGTGGGACCGCCGGAGGGTTGGCGCAGGCATCCGCCAACATTCATTCCGCGCTTGCCCAATCCCTCGATTAAACCCAGAGACGTCGTGCTTTTCC
This sequence comes from Terriglobia bacterium, assembly GCA_035532595.1. GTDB lineage: Bacteria > Acidobacteriota > Terriglobia > UBA7540 > UBA7540 > JAMCXS01. The sequence continues at coordinate 4,100 of DATKQU010000129.1, forward strand.
CCTCGCCCAGGGGCGTTGGCGTGATTGCCGTGACTTCAATGTACTTCCCATCCGGCCGGTTTTTCAGGCGTTCCATGATCTTGAGGAAATCCAGCTTCGCCAGCCTTCCCATGGGGATGACTTCGTCCTGCTGCAGCCCCAGCTTCTCCTGCCACTGCCTGGGGCTGGGCATCTTTTGCTCTGCTGCTTCTGCGATCTGCCAGTCCTGCATTTTGCTTGCGTCGTACGGCATTAAGGGCCCTCCCGCCTATCGGTACACTCCGTGATTTAGCTTCATGGCGGCGAATGCCGAGGTTGCTGACATCCCCTGGAGGAGCCAATCAGGCTCGATATTCCCCTCGCCAGATCCCACCACCGCCTCCAAAGATTATCACCATCTGGCGCTTCAAGACTATTGAGGATATGAACCTGATTCGGATGCCTTTACCTCGAACATAATCTCGATGGGCCGCGCCGGCCGCTGCCAGGGACCGGCAAGCCCATTCCAGGTTAGAGTGTCCCCAGGCGGCCAGCCGCTCAAGCGCCGTTTGGATTCAGGGTGAAGTTCCGCCCGAATTCCGAGCCTTGTTTCCATATCCTCGGCCACCCCACAGCTAAAAGCTAGGTCAGGAGGCCGTTAGCCGCAGTGACCTACGTCACACCCATCTTTCTGGAAAGTGCAAGAGTTGGTCTCAATCATAGAACGGCACAGGGTTAGCCCGTGGGTTCGAGGTGTTGCGTCCTCTCGGGATTTGACGGGCTGACGGTTGGCGCAGCTATGATGACGTTACCCCGCGGACTGCGCGAATTGATTTTTTCGGCCGGTCACGGTTAGAATGAAGGCACATTAGTTAAGACTCCGCTGGGTTTGAAAGGAGTACGGGGGCTTGATAAAAAGGCAATGGAAGAAAGTCATAGCGGTGGGAGGACTGGTTTCCCTGCTATCCGGCGTACTGTTTGCGTCTCAAACAACAAGCCAGGCTAAGAGTGGCTCCTCCGGGACGCAGCAAAAGATCCTCCAATACGTGCGTGAAAGGTTTGGCATTCCTGATGGGACCAAACTGACGATTTCGCCGTTCCAGGACTCTGAATTCCACGATTTCTACCAGACGACCATTTACGTTGATAACGGAAAGCAAAAGACCGAGCAACGCGCCTTTGTTACCAAAGACGGTCATTATATGGTGATTGGGAATATCTACACCTTGGGTACCGATCCCAGGAAGCAGGTGGAGCACTCGATTTCTCTGAAGGAACAGCCCACGGTCGGTCCTGCCGATGCGCCAGTAACGATTGTTGAATATGCTGACTTGGAATGCCCGATGTGCGCGCGGATGCATGAGTTTTTGGAGAACAGCGTGATTCCCAAGTATGGCAATAAGGTAAGGATTGTGTTCAAAGAGTTTCCGCTCGTCTCCATTCATGATTGGGCTCTGACGGGGGCGATTGCTACCCAATGTGCTTATGAGCTGGATCCTTCGGCTTATTTCCATTACCGTTCCATGATTTTCAAGAACCAGACCTTAATTAACGGCGCCAACGTCCGGACCTTGCTTCTGGATTTTGGCCAACGGGCAGGAATAGACCGGCTGCGATTGGCCACCTGCATTGATTCCAAGGAGTCGCTTCCGCGGGTTGAGGCGGATGCTCACGAGGGACAGCAATTGGGAATTGGCAGCACGCCCACGCTGTTCGTCAACGGCCGGCCCGTGGTTGGGATGCCTACACCTGAGCAATTTTATAAGATCATCGACCAGGCGTTGCGCGCTGCGAAGTAGAGGAACCGGCCGCGCCAGCGGGGACGGCCAGTTTTTGGAGACGGAATCTTAGCTGCCGGTATGGGATGGCCGGGGCAGCCGCACGGCTTGGCGCAGCCGGTTGAGGAAGATCTGAAGGATCGAGAAGTAGGCGAGGCACGCGGCCCCTCCAAACGCCAGGGCAAAGCGGGTGCCCAGCGCCTGTGCCACGGCTCCTGCCTGTAAACTCCCGAAAGGCAATAACCCCGTCATCGCAACATAGTACATGCCCATAATCCTGCCGCGCAGTTCCTGCGGGGTGGTCACTAGCAAGGTCATATTGGTCAGGGTCAGCGTCCCCACAATTGTCGCACCCATAACCATCAGCAGGAAGAAAGCCCACCAAAAGCTGTGAGATCCCGCCAGCAGAACTAGGGACAATGAAAACAGCGCCGCGCTGGTCAGGATAAGCCTCCCGCGGTGTTCAAGGGTCCCCTTGGCCGCGATGGCCAGCGCGGCAATGACCGCCCCGACTCCCGCCCCGCCCATCAAGTAGCCGAGCCCGGAAGCTCCAACATGGAGCATATTGCGGGCGATCACCGGCATGAGGACGATGACCGGCAAGCCGAAGAGGCTGAGAAAGGCCGGCACCGTGAGCAGGACAATGAGCAGCCGGTGCTCGTTGACGTAGCGAACCCCATCGAACACCGACCTCCAGAATCTGATGCTTGGGTGTTTGTGCCGGGGAGGGATCGCAATCATCAGCAGGGCAATGATCAAGGCAAGGTAGCTGACGGTGTTCAGATAAAAGCACGCGGCGGTGCCCAGGGTCCCGAGCACTATCCCCGCCACCGTGGGCCCGATGGCTCGCGACATGTTGAACTGCGCGGAATTCAGCGCGATCGCGTTGAGAAGGTCTTCGTGCGGGACAAGCTCCGGAATCAGCGCTTGATAGGCGGGGTAATTGAGGGCCGTGGCGACGCCGGTCAGAAGACTGATCGAAAGGATTTCAGTGATGGTGATTTGGCGGAATGAGGTGAGGATGGCGAGCAGCAATGCCAAAAGCATCATCGCGCTTTGGGTGGTCATCATGAGCTTGCGGCGATTCAGCCGGTCGGCAATCGCTCCTCCCGGCAGCGAGAATACCAGGGAGGGGATTTGAGCCAGAAATCCGTTCAGGCCGAGAAGGAACGGGGAGTTCGTGGTGATCAGGATGAGCCATCCCAAAGCGATGTTCTGCATCCAAGTCCCGATGTTCGAGAGGAAATTGCCTGTCCAGAAGACGGAGAAATCCCTGTGGTAGAAAGAGCGGAACATCAGGATTTGACGGCGGGGCCGGGCGGGATCGGGTTTTGTATTGCTTGCTAGCTGCGGGCTTTCAGGTTCCATCTCGAGAATGTACCGGATATTGTCAGGTTCCTTTCCTACTATACATGAGACTGGCGAATATCCATCGGCAAGGTGTAACTCCGAAGGAAGAGGGTTCGTCGGAAGTCTATAGAACCGCAAGATTGCGAGGAGGTTGGATATGAAGAAATGGATTGCCGCAGGCGCTGTGTTGGTGCTGGCAGCCCTCAGCGTTGCGTTTGCCGGATACCGGAAGTCGGGGTTTGACATGCCGCACGGGTTCCAGGGTCCGCACGGTCGCTTCATGATGGGGCAGAGGATTTTGGCGATGCTCGATAACGGCCAGTTCCGCGCCAAGATCAATTTGACGGACGATCAGGCGAGCCGCCTGCGCCAAATTGTCGTCAATACCGAGAAGTCCGCCATTGAGACGCGGGCGCGAATAGCGGTGGATGGAATTGAATTGCGAGAAATGCTGCGCGCGGATAAGCCCGACCAGGACGCGGTGATGAAGAAAGTTGAGCACATCTCATCGCTGCGCGGCCAAATGATGAAGGATGGAGTGCAGGCAATCCTGGAGGCGAAGACGGTTTTGACTCCCCAACAGCAAAAGCAGCTTCGGGAGCTTATGGAGAGCAGGTTCTCGAGAGGCGGCTGGGGGGCGCAGCGGAGAGAACATCATCGAGGCGGCATGGTGAGCCCCCAGGGCACTCGGAATATGCCGCCGGCATCCGGTCAACCTTCCCAGTGACCGCCCAACTCTTCTGACGCCCGGCTCCTTGCAGCGGGAGACGGGCGAAACGGGTGAGAGGGGGCCGGCGCCTCTTTTGTTTCATCGCCGTCCCCTCGGCTTCCTGGCCTCACCGCGGGCAGGCAAACGACCAACAAAGACCAAAAAAACAAAAAGGGACACTTCCAATGAGGTAAGAAAGGGGACATTTCTAAAGAGCTTTGACAGCGGGTTCGCGGGCCTTAATTCTGTGTTGCTCCCAAGAGTTCACCATGTGTCCAGGTATGGTCTGTGATTCCTGCTTGCATTCCAGGTGTAACCCTTAAGGTCCGGTGAATGCGGCAAAGATTGTACCATCCGAAGTACAGCGCAAGCGCCGCCCTCAGATTCTCCCGCCTCTTTGAAAAAGCATTGGTCAACCGTGTCAGTCGGCGAATCTGCATCCGCATAGTTAAGTTTTGCCACTCCACATGCGATGTGCAAATCCTCCCTGGGTCAGGCTGGCCCAAAACTGGCCTTGCTATGGTTTCTACCACTCTGGCTGGCGAGTAGCGGTGCTCATCTTCGGCTGGCGCGGCATAGACCTTGATAAATTGGGCAAAGTCTACCCGCGTACCGAGACAGGTGTGGACGGCGTCGAAATAGGCCGGGAAAGCATCTGTAGTGATCTGAAATTGTCCCGCCGTAGCGGCGTCCAGCTTCTCAGTAAACGCCATTGTGTCTCGGGCGGTTCTCTTTCCGAGGTGCCACGTCAGCACTAGCTTACTGATATTTACAAAATATAGTGACGCCGTTCTTTGTAGCGCCGCTCTAGGAGCGGCGAAAGACGCGGGTCATAGACCCGCGCTACAGTAATAGTTGTCACTATATTTTGTAACTCTCAATAGTATTCCGCTCAATGGCCACGAAGCAGTAGGCGTCTCCGCGCTCAGGGCCTCCAGCGCAGTTGCGTTTTTCCTTACAACCGACGAATCCCCACATTTCATCACACTGAATATCTGATACCTGTACATTGCGAATTTTGCACTCCAATAGCCGTTCGTAGCGTTCCCCGGCCAATACAAGAATCTTCATCACAGTGTTTTGGTCAATGCCGGTGATTCGCTGAATTGAGCGAATCGAGCATCCTTCGACAAGCAAGCTGATAGCAGATTCGACTTCCTCAGGCGGGGTGTACATGCCACACAGGTGCTCGTTATGCGGCTCCGAATACGTTTTGCAGCACTGGCAGCAGCGATAGCGTTGCTGGCCCTTTCGAGTTTCCCCAAATTTACTGCATTCGGTTTTGCAATTGTGGCACGTCATTTTGACCATTGCTTTCTTCGGGCTGCTGAGCCAAAATGACAGCGGGTTTACAACCCTGTCGTCGGCTCATACCCGAGGACATTCCCCCGTGAGTGGTTGCCCCTGTTCGCGGGGAGGATTTTTCGATTCAGATGGACCTGGAGCGAGTTGAACCCTCTACTACGGGCATGCAGAACGCTCAAGCGGGAACCGTCCCACAGGCCCACAAAAATAAAGGCCAGCTCTTCAATCTCTAAGGGGGTTGTTTTGCTGGCTTTTTTCTTTCTTAAACATACGGGTATTATGCAATATTGCATTGACTTTGTCAAGCCAAAAATGTAATATTGCATTAATAATTTCCGGGTGATACAATGCATTACTGGAGGTTCCTAGACTATTGGTCAGAAGGCAATGACAGAAAGAACCTCATCGAAGAATGGTATCGAAATGAGGGCGAAGAGTTGCAGGCTGCGTTTGATACTGCTCTAAACGAACTCGCTGGAACTGAGGATTGGAGAGATTTAGGATGGTTCAAGGTCTTGACTGGAAAGCACACAGGCTTGTGCGAGATTAAAATAGACATTCCTGAAAATCCAGTTGTGCCGGGAAGAAAACCACCGGCCACCCATTACCGCCCCGTAGGGTTTATTAAGAGAGAACCAGGAGAATTCATTTCAGGCGAATTTGTGCTTTTGCTTGGATGTAAGAAGAGCGGAAGGTCATACGAACCTCCGAATGCCTTCGATTTGGCACTGGATCTTAAAAGGAAATTCCAGGAAGAGGGAAGGGGAAGGATACATGCTCACTCTTTCTAAAATTTGGAACAAACTAAGGAATAAGAAATACCGGAAAGCCTTCGTAGGGGCCGAGTTGAAAAGGGGAGTGCCTTTTCAGATTCGAGCCATGCGAAAAAAGCTCGGATGGTCTCAAGAAAAACTCGCGCTGGCGTCCGGACTGACCCAAGGGGTGATCTCTAGAGCCGAAGACCCGAACTATGGAAACTTAACGTTTAACACTGTATTAGACATTGCGAGCGGTTTCGACGTGGCCTTCATAGGCCGATTTGTTCCTTTTAGCGAACTTGCAAAATGGGTTGAAAACTTATCTGAAGAGTCGGTTCAGGTTGCGGCCTTTGAGGATGAGGATCGTGCTGCGGCCAGCGTGCTTGGCCGCATTGAGCCGCTAGGTATTAGAGAAAAGGCCGTTGCGCAAACAGAGGAATTCAAATGCGGGCAATACCAACCGCAAATGACCGGTGCTGCCTCAGAACTGGTTCGGTCGCATGCCGCATCCTAAGAGGTAGAGATATGGAATTGCTAAATGTTGTAACGGCGAGGGCAGTGTGGCTCTTTGACATTAGCGAACTAAATCCTCGCGGTAAGAGTATCTTCCCTGAACTATTTGGGTGGTTGGAAGAAGAATACCATTTTGAAAAAGTCCCTAAGTCAATTACAGATGTGGATGACACAAAGGGACTTGTATTCTCGCGCGGGAACTTTCAGGCTAAAGAGGAGATTTTCGTTGACGTCGAATTGAAGATTTATAACGACGGTCTTGTGGCGAATTCGCAGTCTTCTACGCGTGATACAGAGGCATTTCTAGAAAGCGTTTTGAAGTCGGTCACGGAAGAATTCAGCCTAGTTTTCAATCCTGAGATCATAAGGCGCAGAATGTGCGTCAGCGAGCTTTACGCGAAATCCATTCGCCTGCTTAGTGGGATTAATCCAATACTCTCTCAGCTCGCGAATAAGCTAACCGAGCTTGTGCCTGGAAGTGTGAAATCCCCTTTTGAGGTTGGAGGCATCATTATTTCCCCTGTACAAAGCATAACTCCCCAATTGCTTTCCTCTTTTCGATTCGAAAGAAAAGCTAACACCTCTCCAGACGAGCACAAGTACTTTTCCACAGCGCCGATGCATACCGACGATCACCTAGGACTGCTTGATTGGTTCGAACAGAACGTCATGACCGAGCCATAGGAACGCACTTCTAGACGATTACCTATCAGGCACACCTATCGATCAATACACATTTCAGGCACTACCGCGGGTTCGCGGCGGGGGCGTGGGGCTTGACTTCCTTAGGGAATTCCCATAGGGTTGAGAACTTCCGGCCGTTTCCGATGAGCTACCAAGTCGATGTACTGAAAATGGGTGAATGCCAGGTCCGGGGTCCAGAAGTCTACTGGATGGATCACTGG
>DATKQU010000130.1:0-11954 GCA_035532595.1 Terriglobia bacterium
GCTGAATACGCCAAGAAGGTGCTTGAGCTGGCCGCCGCCATGAAAAAGCCTGAAGGGGTTCCCGAGGACCAGTTCAAGGCCCAGCAGAACGCCCAAGAAGGAATGGCCCGCCTGACGCTGGGATATCTGGACTTGCTCAAAAATGCGGAATCCCACCGCGTTACCGGAGCCGTCCAGGAGTTTTCAAAGGCAGCAGATCTTTTGGCAGGCAATGCAGAATTGCAAGGCCAGGCCTATTACCTTCTCGCATATTCATACGAGACTCTTTATCCCGCCCAGCATCATCATGCCTTGACGGCGCTGGAGCAGGCAGTTAAGCTTCGCAGTTCGATGCAAGGCAGGGCGCGGGAGTTACTGGCCAAAGTCAAGCGGGTCGCCCGCTGAGCAAGTGGGGAGAAACATCGAAGTTTCACTGGACTCTTTTGTTCCGCGGTGATAACTGTAAAGAGTCAACACCAATCAATTCCGCTGGATGTGCCCTAATCCGCAGGGTTCGGTATCCGGCGAGAAACAAGGAGGACACGTGAAGAAACTTGCATTGACCTTGGTAGGAACCTTGATTCTCTTGATGGTCGCTTGCAGCCAGCAGCCGGCCGGTACGGAGTCCACCGCCCCGAGTGAAGAAACCCAATCCGCCGCTCCGGCCAGCACGGTTGAAACCTTCACGGGCGAAATTACGGATAGCTCCTGCGCGGCAATGGGTTCGCACGAGATGATGTTGAAGTCAGAAGGGGCCAAAGACGCCAAAGATTGCACGCTGAAGTGCGTTAAGATGGGTTCAAAGTTCGTGCTCTATAACGGGGCCAGCAAGACAACTTACCAACTCGACGACCAAACGAAACCGGAACAATTTGCGGGCGAGCAGGTCAAGGTCACCGGAACCCTCGATTCTTCCACCGGGACCATTCACGTTGAAAGCATCACGGGGGCTTGAGCGAAGGGCAGAAGATGTTGCCTTAGTCCGCCGGTACTCCGGAATGCCGCCTCGAGACCGCCAGATTGACGCCACCGGGGAAGGAATTGTCCTGGCGGCTCTTTCTCGCCGCAACTTCCCTCGCTTGGCCCCGATTCGCGCAAGCGCAAAACCCTGCCTCGGTTCCAATCTCATAAGGTCAACGGCTTCCGCATAAGGTCCGCCGTCGCGTTAAGGAGTAGGTTATAATGGCCGTTTACCTGTCAACTTTATGGTGCCTCCATGCGATACAACAACATTCTTGAAGCGATTGGCCACACACCCCTCGTCAAACTGAACCGGATCACCCGCGGATCGAAAGCCCAGACTTACGCCAAATGCGACTTCCTGAATCCCGGCGGCAGCGTAAAAGACCGCATCGGGATCGCCATGGTTCAAGAGGCCGAGCGGCAGGGTTTGCTCAAGCCCGGCGGCACCATCGTGGAGGGAACATCAGGCAACACGGGAATGGGCCTGGCGCTGGTGGCCACGGTCAAAGGATACAAAGCCGTCTTCACCATGGCCGACAAGCAGTCGAAGGAAAAAGTCGATTTGCTGAAAGCGATGGGCGCCGAGGTCATCGTATGCCCGACCGCCGTCCCCCCGGATGACCCGCGAAGTTATCACTCGGTGGCCAACAAACTTGCCGCGGATATTCCCAACGCTTTCCACCCCAACCAGTACGAGAACCCGGCAAACCCGGAAATCCATTACCGCACCACGGGGCCGGAAATCTGGGAGGATAGCGAAGGACGGGTAACTCATTTCATCGCGGGGATGGGAACCGGTGGGACCATCACCGGAATCGGGCGCTACCTGAAGGAACGAAATCCCGGCATCAAAATCATCGGGGTTGATCCGGTGGGATCGATCCTCTATGAATTCTTCCACCACGGCACCCAGGGCAAAGCTGAAACCTACAAAGTGGAGGGGATTGGCGAGGATTTTTATCCGGGAGCGCTCGACTTCAGCGTCCTCGATGACATCTTACAGGTCAGTGACAAGGAGTCCTTCCAGTGGGCGCGGCGCCTGGCGCGCCAGGAGGGAATCTTTGCGGGTGGATCGGCCGGCACGGTGCTCGCCGGAACGATGAAGATACTTCCCTCTCTCACCGACAAGGATTTTGTTGTGGTATTTATTCCCGATACGGGTACGCGTTACCTCAGCAAGGTTTATAACGACGAATGGATGAAAGACAACCGGTATTCGGAATCGGGCCTGCCGCTGACCGCCGCAGAGCTAGTGCAAGCCAAGGCCGCCATGGGCCAGCGGGGCGAGATGGTGAAACTGGCGCCTTCCGACGCGCTGCTGGTGGCGCTGGACAGGATGCAGGCGCACGACTTCTCGCAGTTGCCGGTCTTTGAAGACGACACGCCCGTGGGTGCGCTCTATGAAGACGATCTGCTGCGTCTGACGCTCGAAGGCAAAGACTTGAAGAAGCTGGTCGTGCGCGAAGCGATGCGCGCGGCGTTTCCCGTTGTCGTGCCCACCGCCGTTATCGATCAGGTGACGTCCTGCATCACGCCGGATTGTCCGGCGGTTTTTGTGGACCTGGGCGGCCACCGGTACGAGATTCTTACCAAGTACGATCTACTCCACGGCATCGCGCGCCTGGTCAGGACAACCCAGCCGTAGCAGGCTGCCGGAAACCACTCGCGCCACGTCATCCTGAGCCCTTCACCTGTCATCTTGAGCGTAGCGAAGGATCCGTTCTACTGATGTACAGTGAGATACAGGAGATGCTTCGCGGAGTTTACCCTGAGCCCCTTCGCTTCGCTCAGGGCCGTTCGCGAACGGAGGGCGAACGGGCTCGGAATGACGGGTGGCCATTTACAGCAGCCTGCCAAGGATCACCGCGATTGAAAGTTCCCGTCGCGGGCGCTAGCGGTTGAACCCCGTCCCCAACTCCCGCTAAGGATGGGCGCTCGGGCGATGGAGAAGAAACCCGGAAGTTTGACAATCACCGGACCGCGAATGACAATGTTAGCTAATCGAATAGAATTAATGATCTGGGAGAGAGCATGAGCAAAAAGGTAAGCCCACAGGAAGTTCTGCAGGCGCTGAAGCAGGTTGAGGACCCGGCGCTTCACCAGGACATTGTTTCGCTGGGCTACGTGAAAGATATCGAAGTCGGATTTGAGCGCGCCACGATTGCGATTGAGTTAAAGGCTCCTTCTCCCTCCGGGCAACCTGATCTGGCCGGCAGCATCAGGAAGGCGGTCGAGGCGCTGGGCGTTCCCAACGTCGAAGTGGAAATCACCTCTCCGGCGCCGCCCCCGCCCCGCGGGCCGTCGAACCTGATTCCTTATGTGAAGCACACCATCGCCGTCGCCAGCGGCAAAGGCGGCGTGGGGAAATCCACCGTGGCGGCCAACCTGGCGGTAGCGCTCGAACGCCAAGGCGCCAAGGTCGGCCTGATGGATACGGACGTTTACGGGCCCAGCATTCCTTCCCTGATGGGCGGAAAGCAGGAGCCGCGCGTGGTGGAGGGCAAACTCGAACCTCCCGTGGAGTGGGGGATCAAGCTCATCTCGATGGCCTATTTCCTACCGGAAGACGATGCGGTCATCTGGCGGGGGCCGATGCTCCACAAAACCATCCAGCAGTTCCTGGGCGACGTGCGCTGGGGAGAACTCGACTACCTGATCATGGATATGCCGCCCGGAACCGGAGACATCCAGCTCAGCCTTTCCCAGACGATTCCCTTGACGGGCGCCGTCATCGTTTCCACGCCCCAGGACATGGCGTTGTCCGTCGCCTGGAAGGCCATCGCCATGTTCAAGAAATTGAACATCCCGATCCTGGGCATCGTCGAAAACATGAGCTATTACGTCTGCCCTCACTGCGGGGAGCGCGACGATATTTTCGGGCATGGCGGAGCGCGGGAGGCTGCCTCCCGGCTCGGCTTCCCGTTTCTCGGCGAGATTCCGCTCAACCCGGCGATTCGCATCCAGAGTGACGGTGGGCGGCCCATCGCGCTCGATGGAACGTCGCCGCTGGCCCAGGCCTATGAAGCGGTGGCCAAGGCCCTCGTGGAACAAGTTAAGTCGGCAAGCGAACAAGTGCCGCAGATCATCACGGAGTAGGGCCGGCGGTGGCATTCACCCCCAAAACGGTCAGGCTTCACGGCGACGGCGATACGCTGATCATCGAATGGTCAGACGGTCACCGGAGCGCCTACTCGTACCGGTATCTCCGAGAGCAATGCCCGTGCGCGACGTGCACGGACGCCGGCTCTTCCCTGGATCACGAACCCGGCCAGCTTCCCATGCTAGGGGTAAAACCTTTGAAACCTAACCGGGCGGAACTGGTGGGGCGTTACGCCTTGCAGATTTTTTGGAACGATGGGCATTCAACCGGCATTTATACGTTTGAATACCTGCGCGAGCTGTGCCCCTGCGCCGAGTGTGAATCCGCCAGGGATAAGATTCCGTAGAACGCTGGTTTCGAAAGCCCCGGCAGGGCCGAAGGATTTTAGCCCAGGGCGTAAGCCCTGGGATGGCACGGCCCTCACCCCGCCCTTGGCACCCATCTCCCGCGCGGACGGGAGATGGGACGGGGGAGTGGGACCAGCCCATCAACCCACGGCTTGCGCCGTGGGCTAAGTTCTATCGCTCCTGCGGAGCTTACATATGCTGCCGGGGCTTATTACGGGACGCCTGGAGGCCCTCATGATTTTATTCAAAGCTTCTTCGGTACTTCTCATGGCCGGAACACTTGGGTTTCCTTTGCTGGCCGCAGGTCCTTCCGGAAGGACGCCGGCGCGCGCTACTTCCCGGGGCTTGCTCCTGGTGGACAACAAGGGCAATCACATGCTGAGTATTGTGGACCCGGAAACCGGCCGTGAGGTGGCTACGGTCACGGAAACCGGAATCACCGGGCATGAAGTCGCGGCGTCGCCGGACGGGCGGACGGCCTACGTTCCGCTCTACGGAAATTCCGGCGTGGGCAGTCCCGGAACCGACGGCCGGACCATCGACGTGGTTGATCTTGCCACACGCCGCGTGGTCTCAACGATTGATCTGGGCCGGCCCATGCGCCCGCACTGCCCGAATTTTGGCCCCAAGGATGGTCTGCTTTACGTAACGACGGAACTTGCCGATTCGGTGACGGTCATCGATCCCAAGAACAACAAGATCGTCGGCTCCATTCCCACCGGGCAGCCGGAGTCGCACATGCTGGCAATCACGCACGACGGCCGGCGCATTTATACGGCGAACGTCGGGCCGGGGACGGTTTCCGTACTGGACATCGCATCCCGGAAGACTCTCGCCGTGGTCCATATCGCAAAGGTGGTGCAGCGGATTTCGATTTCCACGGACGACCGTTACGCCTTCACGTCCGACGAAACCCAGCCGCGCCTCGCAGTGATTGACACCGCGACCAACAAGGTCACGCGCTGGGTGGAATTGCCCGGTATCGGTTACGGCGCCTCGCCGACGCTCGACAGCCGCTATCTTCTGGTCGCCGTCATCAACAAGAACCAAGTGGCCGTGGTGGATCTCAAAGCGATGAAAGTGGTGCGGACCATCGCGGTTCCGGCCGCGCCGCAAGAAGTTCTGGTGCGCCCCGACGATCGCGTAGCTTACGTCTCCTGCGACCGCAGCCGGCAGGTCGCCGCCATCAACCTTCACACCTGGAAAGTGGATAAACTGATCAACACCGGGCCTGCAACCGACGGCCTCGCCTGGGCGACGGCCCAGTAAAACGCGGCTTGGCTGCTTCTTCTGCCCGCGGTCTTGGTCCAGCTTCCGGCACCGCAACCTTGCGAACTTGTTGCTCCTGGGCATGGACCGATTCGCGTGACCGCGCGTATCGCAAGAATCGCCCGATACGCTACACCTCCGAAGGCGAAGCGCTGGTTTGAAATAGGATTTTTGCTCTGGTATCGTGGGAGTGGAGCATCTCCCTTAATCGAGGAACGGTGAAACATAATGTTGCTTTCTTCACCTCAAGTGGACCATAGGACACTTTAGGATGACTGTCGGGACTGGCATTGACATTGCTGAAACGCAGCGAATTGAGCAGGCCCTCGAGCGCCACGGCGAGAGGTTCTCACAAAGGATTTTCACTCCCTCCGAAATTGCTTATTGTGAAAGGTTCAAGAACAAAGCGGAACGCTATGCTGCGCGATTTGCCGCCAAGGAAGCGGCCTTCAAAGCCCTGGGGACCGGGTGGGCCAATGGGATGCGCTGGCTGGATATTGAGATCGGCCATCAGCCCAGCGGAAAGCCCGAGTTGTTGTTGAGCGGGCGCGCGCGTGAACTGGCAGACCAGCTTGGCGTAACCCGTGCGGTGGTGTCGATCTCCCACGCCAACCGTTACGTCGTGGCGCAGGTGATTCTTGAATCGAATCCCTAGTTTGACGGCGGTATTTCCGGCAAGCCCTCCTCTCCTCTCGTTCTTCATGGTCTTGTCGCTGGCGGGAGCGACTGCCTCCCCCCGCGAGCAAGCCTCGGCAGTTCCCGTGGTCGCGCACTTGAGCAGCAAGGCCGCTTCCAAACTGGTGATCCACCGCATCCTGCCCGAGTACCCTCCGGTCGCCAGGATCAACTACATCCAAGGCCGCGTCAGGCTGGTAATTCTGGTCAACCGGAAAGGCTCGGTCGCCAGGATCCATATCCTGGAAGGACAGCCCATCCTTGCGGCCGCGGCCTTCAAGGCGGTGCGCAAGTGGCTCTACCGGCCCCTCGACAGCTCCAACGCCGCCGAGCCGTTTGTGACGGACGTTAGCGTGAACTTTAGCCTGCACTTCCAAAAGATTGCGCATTTGCCCGACGACGCCGAGAAATTTCTCAGCCGCCAGGTGCATCCCCCGGAAGTTATGGCCAGGCCTCAGGAGGATTTCCGCGCCGCGCATGTGCCGCTGAAAGTCCTGGTGGATGCCGACGGGAAAGTTTTGGACTCCATGCCCCTGGGCAGCGCCAACGCCTCAATTGAAACGCCTCGTTGGAATTTGCGGTGCTGGACATTCCGCCCGGCGCACTGGGGGACCCTGGCCATCCCCTGGTATCTAAGAATTGAGGTTCCGGTTGGGGAGATATTGATTCAGCGCGCCGGGAGCGATTCAACCGGCCCTTGAATGCCTCCGGCGTAAACCCGTATTTTATCTGCGAGCGTCCCGGACCCGCGTTGCTTCAGCCAGGACAATTTCCGCTATACTGGCAGGTAGCGTGCTTCCAGAGAAGTCAGTCATGAAAAAAACGATTGGATGAGAACAATTATTTTCTTGAACTTGATCGCCCTCCTGGCCATGGCGGCGCCAGCCGCCGGACGCTCCCACCGGACGCCCCAGTTCGTCTATGCGGCGGGGACGGAGGCCCTGCCGGAAGGATGTGAAGGCAAGCTCGAACTTCTGCAAACGGCCTTGGTTTTTGAATGCAGCCAGGGCCGTGTCACCGCCCCCTACACTTCCATCACGCTCATGCAATATCACCCAAAGGTCAGCCGGGAAGTCCGCAAGATGAAATTGAAATGGGCGGTGAAGCCCACATCGGAGAGCAGCAAGCACAACCTTTTTTTCACGCTTCTCTTTTCGGTGGATGGCGGCACCCAGGCCATGATTCTGAGGGTTTTGCCCGAAACCATGCGTCCCTACCTGGCGGAAATCGAGCTTCGAACAGGCCACCGGGTTGACGTCGAGCAATTGTATTGACGCCCAAGGCCCGCGCCGCCGGCCAAGCCCCTCCCGCAACTAACGCGGCCCCTCGTAAAAGTATCCCAAGCGCGCGCGCACATCCACGTCAGGCCGGTTGACTGTGATTTTGAGCCGGTGAAAACCTGTTCGCGAAAGGTCATCGGGCACATACGCCAGTTCATACTGGCTGTGAAGCTCCGCGGCAATCCGATTCAGGTGAACTTGCAGCGCCTCCGCGGACCACTGCGTGTACGCGACTCCGCCCGTGTAACGGCAATAGGACTCCATCTCATTCCCGCTAACCTTGGATTTTGCCACCTGCGCCGCCGTACTGAGTTCCTGGGTAATGTTGGCAGGCACTCCGAAGGATTGCTGCGAGGAACTGGGGGTGGAAGGCCTTCCGGGAAGACTGGGCCCCGTCACATTCGCATCCAGGGGATTCTGAGCCACCTGCGGCTGGGGCTTGCGGGTCAGAGTGGCTTTGGTCAGGCTTAAGCCCAATCCGTAGATTTCCACTTCGGCATGCGTGGCGCGGCGGATCACCTCGTCCTTGGTGGTGCTGCTCCCGGAATCGTAGCCGGTCGAAAAGACCACCAGCACCCGGCGTTCCCGCTTGGGCCGCTTATCCAGCAGGTTCATGGCTTGCATGAGGGCGTCATTGAGCCGGGCGCCGCCCCCATCGGCCGTGATGCCCTGGAAGGTCTTGTCCAGGACGCGTGCCGATCTGGAAAAATTCTGCCTTTGCTGAACCCGGCCGGAATACACAACCACCGCAGCTTCCCCTTTTGATCCCAACATCAATTCGGAAAACAGCGACGCCAGGGGTTTGATCTGGTTCAGCAGCGGCGCCACCGCATCGTTGTTTTGAATCACGATCACCACAGCAATCTTGTGAGGCTCGCGGTCAAAGAGCTCGATCTTCTGGGGCACGTCGTCGTCGTAAATCTTGAAATCGCCTTTTCCCAGGTCGTAAACATAGTCACCCGTGGCATGATCGATCACGGTCACAGGCGCCGTCACCAGGTTGGACTGCACGCGAATCTGGGGGCTGGCCGCCGAGCTATCTTTGGGCGTGGCGCCGGAAGCAGATCCCGAAGGTTGTGCGGACGGGGTGCTCCCGCCCGAGCCGCTCTGCCCCAGGCCCAAGGAAACGCCCACTAACAAAACCATGAAGATCCCGGCAATCGGCAAGTGAATCCGGTGCGGTCCGCCTGGTCTTTTCCAACGCATTTGCGCCTCCATCCCAGCTCTTTATGATGAACCTAATTGCAGAACCATTACAACCCTTGTGCAGGACCGGTAGCGGGTCATTTTGGCGTAGAGGCGGCCTTATGCCGACACATGGCGAGGCAAACCCGCCGCTATCCCGCCAAATTGACCCACCACCGCAGGACCATCCAAGCCGCGGGAGCGGCATCCCCTGCGCCCGCTGCCTGACCCGGGGACCCGCTGGCACGCTGTTCCAGCCAATAACTTATGACGGGAGGAATGCGCTTCGCGGTTGCTTTCTTCAGCGGCCTGCTAGGCGTGGACTTTTCGATACGCCTGAAGCGACACCCGGGCGGTTTCCATCTCCGAGTATCGGCTGTACCCTTCCTGCTCGATCAGGTAATACTCGACGCCGCCCACGCTCTCGGCTGCGGCAAAGATTTCCTTCCACTTTGCAATGCCTTCACCGATCAGCACGTCGTATTTCTTCCCGGGAGACCAGTCCTTCAGGTGCATGGCGCGGACGCGTCCGGGATTGCTTCGGATCAAGGCCGCGGGGTCGCCGCCGGAGGCCAGGCAATTGCCGGTGTCGAGCTCCAGGATGACACTCTTGTCCGTTTCACTGGCAATGATGCCGATGGGTTTCTTGCCGTCCAGCGGCTGCCACTCATGATCGTCGTTGTGGTAGCCGGCGTGGAAGCCGTGGGCCGCCATTGTGTCGTCGGCTTGGTTCAGCAACTCCGCCACCCGCTTCCAGCCATCCAGGGTGGGCACAGGGCCGGGCGAGGCAAGCACAATATAACGGGTTCCCAGGATGTGGTTCAACTCCATCGCCTTGCCGATGCCATCCGGCGTGAACGACACGGTGTCATTGTGCGTGGAGCGGCAGCGGAGGCCCAATTGATCCATCTCCCCGCGCACTTGCCGGGCTTCCTGCATCGTCCACTGGTAGTACGGAGCGTAGAATTCCACGCACTGGTAGCCCATTGCGGCAACTTTCCGAACGGTTCCCGCCCAGTCTTTCTTCAAATCATTGCGGACCGAGTAGAGCTCGAGCCCAACTGGGATGGGTTTGGTACGAGCGGCCACCAACGCCCCTGCACCGAGCGGCGCCGCCGCCATGAAGCCAAGAAAAGAGCGGCGTGAAACGGGATCATGCTTTTTCATAGTAGCCACACCTTACCACAAGGAGGAAAACCCGGTCACTGGGAACAGCGGACGCCCCACCCTCCAGACCGCTTGACGCGGGGGGGTCAACTCGCGTAGCATCCTCCTCAGTTAACCTGAAAATCGGAAAATCCTATCCCAAAGGTAAATCGCTTTCAGGCGCGAAGCTTTGCGCCCTCGAAGGCCGAAAAGGAGAAAGCACTATGAAACTCCGGGGGATTTTCTATGCCATCGCCATCGCTGCCATCGCTCTCGCTGTGCTCCTGCTGCGGGGAAGACCCAAAGAAGAGGCTTGGTCGCTGGAGGGCCAGGCAGTCACGGCCGACACCTGCATGGTGGGCTGTCCCTGCATTCTGGGAGAGCCGCCCCCTCACGGCGCCTGCCAGTTTGTGGGCATCTTCCACGTCGCCAAGGGACAATATGGAAAAGTCAGTTTGGACAACATGAATTTCGCCGTGGCGGGAGCGTTCACCCGGCCCGATTCACAGGCCAAACAGACCTACCAGTATGTCGCCTACTATCTTGACACCCAAGCCACTTCCGGGCAAAAAAGAGCGCTCCGGCGCATCTTCGCCGGACATACCTTTAAACAACTCGGCAAACCCGCCGAGGTCAAAGAAATGCCCATCAGCCTTTCAGGTCTTGAGAATTTCGGCCAGGTCGGAAAAACTTACGGAGGCGAGGTCGGCAGCGTCGCCAAAGTTGAGGTCACACCCGTCGCCGGATCCTCCCCCGATCAACCCATGGTCATCACCAACTCCGCCGAACCTATGTTCAATTGGACGGCCCTCGGAAAGGCCACCAGCAGCTTCTACAAATCCGCTGGCCAGAATTTCCAGTTTGAGGGCACCAGCGGAGAAAGCCACAAATTCCAGTTCCGCGGCGGAGGACATTAAGCAGAAGGGGGCAGCCACGGCGGGAGCTTTTCCCGCCGTGCGCCCCTCAAGCCGTCCCCTTCGCCACCCCGGCGATGGTAGCCACGGTCAGTGAGCGCAGACCTCGCGTCTGAGGCTTGCGGTGTTTTATTGAAATTGCACCGGCGATACACGGCGCAGTTTGAAAACGAAATCTGCACTCAACCCAGCCAACGCCACAGCACCACAAGTTCGCCGGCAACGAAGAGCGCTCCGAAGACGCCCTTGTTGTTCCGGGCGAGCCACCTGGGCAAATAGATATCGAAATTGTCCGCGCGGTTCTCGGTGTATCGGACGGCCACATTGGTCAGCGGGCACCGGCCTTTGTTGAGCCCGATCACTCCGCATTCGACAAGTACGATCACGCTCAAGGCCGCCGCCCAGTCGAGCCGCCCCATCAGCGCCACCCCCGGAAGCGCCCCAATGCATCCGGCAATCACCGCCCATACGGCCGTGTGCAAAAGTCGGATCGCGATCAGAGCGGAGGCGGGGCTAAAAGATTTCATGCCTCGCAGGATACCACGCACGCCCGGCAGAGGGGGGTGAGCGCTCGCGGCGGTCGGCACGATCCCGGCCCGCGAGCGGAAATCGCTTGACAAGCAGGGCCTAGTATGCTAGCCTTTCTGAGGATGGCATGGGCTGCCGGAAAGGGATAAACAGAAACGTTCGAGAAAAGCATGCTCGCAGCGTAAAAACATAGTCAACCCATTGAAAACGTGGTCAATGTCGGTTTAAATGGCCAAAAACAGCGAGCAGAGGAAAATTCATTTTTTAAAAAACGAAGCTAAGAAGTTATTGAAAATAAAGGATCGTGGTCAAAAACGAACCGAAAACGAACCGAAAACGAAGCTACCGAAGTTGTTGAAAATACGTCAGGGCAGAAAAAACGAACCGAAAGCGAAGCTAGCTAAGTTGTTGAAAATACGCAATCGTAAAAAAACGAACCGAAGAAACAATCCCGCCCGGTCTCGCCGATTAATCCCGCCTTCCCCAGACCTAATCTAGCCTACTTACTAGAGCGAAGCGTGCGGGAAGAACATCGACCCCAGCAGCAACACGGTCAGGATGATCATGC
>DATKQU010000131.1:0-10292 GCA_035532595.1 Terriglobia bacterium
GTGGATGCTATTAAGAACGGGAGAAGTGATGGAGTTATTGGTTAGCCCAGCTACTTTTGCCGGTTCGTAAATCCCCCCCACCACCTTATAAAGCCTGCGCAAAGCCTGAGCGACCTCTACCACTTTTTCTTGGGTGGGCAGCTCATTGATCTGTTGGTTTCCGCCCTCCATTACTTCATGTATGTGTTTCACGAAGGTGTCAAGGGTGTGATCGAGCCTCCAGAGGCGATAAACAAGGCTGTAAGTGGCCGCGCGGTTTTTAACAAGCGCTGAAAATCGAGCGGCGAGCGCCATCGCTCCGTACACTTCGGAATTCCATCGATCAGTGTCGAAGCTGTTGAGTACCGCTACGGCCGCTCCCATTGCCCATGACCCCCTACATCCTTAGACGCCAAAGACTATCGGCAAGTTCCGTGACAGTCAATAGAATTTAAGTTCTATATTTCATATTGCGCCATGCCGAGCATGGTGTCAAACTATGGTACAGTGGCATAACCGGAAGGACAAGACCAACCCAAAGAAAAAGGCCGCCAAACGAAAACCACGCAAGGACACCAATCAAATTGCCCACCGCGTCGTCCAGGAGATCATTCGCCGAAGCCGGTAGCCACGGACAGTTCGGTCCTGTCCGTGGGCCTTTCAACATGGGACAAACCCACGGTCAATCAAAAAGCGGATTGACCGTGGCTACCCGCTCCGGAGAAAAGAACAACCGGATCGAGTTCAGGTCAAAGAATCCACTCTTGTGAACCCGGAGGCCTTTGTGCAAGTCGAGCCCATCGCGGATCAGAACAAGCGGGACCCCAGAATAAGCCGGAAAACTTTCACCATCTTCGTCGCGCTGACCGTGGCAATCGGCGGGTTGCTCTTCGGATACGACACCGCCGTCATTGCGGGAGCGATTCTTTTTGTCCGCGAGCAGTTTCACCTTTCTCCCGGCCAGACGGAACTTGCCGTAAGCGTGGCGCTGGCGGGAGCGCTGGTAGGGGCCGCCGTGGCCGGATACCTGGGCGACCGTTTGGGGCGCAAGACGATTCTGACTTACACGGCGGTGTTTTACGGCGTTTTTGCCCTGGGAACGGGGATGGCCAATGGGTTCACGCTCTTTCTGGTGGCTCGCTTCCTGATCGGGACAGCCGTGGGCGCCAGCTCCATGCTCACTCCTCTCTACATTGCGGAGCTTGCGCCGGTGGCGATTCGAGGCGCGCTGGTCACGCTCAACCAACTGGCCATTACCATTGGGGTGGTGGCGGCCTTTTATGTGGACTACCATTTCGCCGCCACCGGCAACTGGCGCTGGATGTTCATGAGCGCGGTCATTCCGGCCGTTATCCTGCTCATCGGCCTCGCGTTCCTTCCCGAGACGCCCCGATGGCTCGCCACCCGGCAGCGCTTCGACGAGGCGTGGAAAATCCTGTTGCGCATCGAGACCCCGGCGGAAGCCGAGCGGAACATGAAGGAACTGCGCCAGGTGATTCAAACCGATCAACTCGGATTCCGGGAGCTGTTTTCCAAGCGCTTTAGCAAACCGCTGGTGGCGGGAATTGGGCTGGCCATCTTTCAGCAAATCACCGGGATCAACACCATTATTTATTACGCCCCCACCATCTTCCAGATGGCCGGCTTCCAAAGCGCTTCGAGCGCCATTCTGGCGACTTTCGGCGCCGGGCTGGTGGCTCTGGCCACCACGGTTCTTTCCCTGATTCTGGTGGATCGGGTGGGACGGCGGCCTTTGTTGCTGGTCAGCATTGCGGGAATGACTGTGGTGCTGGTGCATCTGGGCCTTCTGCTCGGCACCGCGCATCCTTCGCGGGTGGCCGTCGTCGTCGATATCATGGCTTACGTGTTTGCTTTCGACATCGGCCTGGGCCCGGTTTTCTGGCTGCTGATCTCGGAGATCTATCCCACCACGGCGCGCGGCCAGGCCATGTCCCTTGCCACCGTGGCGATTTGGGGCAGCGATTTCCTGGTGACTGAGACCTTTCTTACCCTGGTCGGACACGTCGGGCTCAGGGGCTCATTCTTACTTTTTGCAGCTCTTTGTGTAGCAGCCTTTGTGTTTACCTATTATATGATTCCGGAAACTAAAGGGCGCACGCTCGAAGAGATTGAAAGTTCCTGGATAGCTAAGCCAGCGGAACCGGAGGACCTATGAATTCAAAAATGCGCTACCCGATTCAACTGTTTGCCGCCACGCTGCTGTTTGCCGCTGTTGCCACGGCCCAGGTGAACATTCCCCTGGGCGTTCCCGGAACGGAACCTGTAGCGACAGCCGGCACCGCGGATTGGCTTACTCCGGAAGTGCTGGGTATGCCCCGCAGCCAGATTGTCTACAGCGACCGCATGTTGCGCCTGTTCAATGGCCGCGGCGCGATTTCCATCCGGGACAAGTGTTTGACGGGCCTGCAAAGGCTCCAATTTCCGCCGATCGATGTGCGGGATTACAAGTTCTATCTTGCGTTTCAAGAGGCTGAGACGGGGACGCTGATCCAGGATATTGTGCCGGAAGTCTACGACCAGCGGGTTTTAACCGGCAAGGGACCTCATCCCCTGGGAATCAATTTCATTCCTGGAACCCCTTACGCCATGCTCATCCAGCAGGCCTACTGGGAGCCTAATGCCTTTTATCGGACTGGAACGTTCCACAAGGAACTTAAGGGGCATTGGATTTCATTCAGCGTCAAGACCAAAGCCAGCGTTTCCGCGGCGGCCGACGAAATCTATCTGAGGGTTGAACTCGAAAACCGGGAATCCGCTCCCCTGGTTTTAACCGCCATTCCCGACCAACGAGCCTCGGAGCTTGCTCTCGATTTTCCCGGCGAGCCGCCCAAGCCCGCAAGCCCGGTCACTCATCCGAGTTTTAATACTCTCGAAAACAACCAGATCAGGATCAGCGTCGCGAGCAGCTTGGCTGACCACAATACTGCCGGATGGCATTGGGTGATCCCGGGCCATTCGAAAAGCACCGCGGATTTTGCCATCATCCTGCAGCAACTCCCCGCGGCGGCGCCTGCCGCCTCCCAGTCCGACATTGCTCAACGGGAGGAAGCCGCGGCTCAAGCGCTGCGCGAACAACTTCGCTGGGCAGCGGAGCGCGTGCCGGATGTCTCGACGGGCGATCCCGCACTTGATGATTTCTACCGCCGCTGCATCTTTAGCGTTCTCATGTGCCGCTGGGACCGCAACAATTTTGCGCTCCAACCCTTCTATGCGGCAGGAACGTGGCTTTACACGATCGCCTGGGATACCTCGTATGCCTCGGAGATGCTCAGCCTGATGGATCCCGCCGCCCTGCGAAAAGCCTTGCTGCTGAATCTCCGCTTTAACCTTCTGCAGAACAGTTATGTGCCATGGGATGGGAAGGTCAAAAAAACCGTCTGGTGGTACGCCCAGGGCCCGTTTGCCGGAATGCGAATGTTGCAGGATTATCTCCGCCAGACTGGCGACACGAATTTCCTGGATCAAGCAGCGGGAGACGAAACCGTCTTTAAGAGTATGAAACAGCTTGGCTTGGAACTCGAAAAGAGGTTTGCGCGCCCCGACGGTCTGCTGGATTTCGGACCGGGTTCTGAACGCATGATTGAGATCGGAACCGACGGCTACCAGCATATCGTCCCAACCATCAACGGGCTGGCGGTCAACTACTTTCGTCAGATGGCCGTCTGGTGCCGCGAACGCAAAGATCCCGACGCCGCAGAGTTCGACCAATGGGCCGACAAGATTGAACGTTCGATCAATCAAAAACTCTGGGATCAGAAAGACGGCTGGTTTGTGAGCCTTTACCCCGATGGAAGCCGGCACTTGGTTTGGAGCTACCACCTCTTCGACCTGCTGGATACCGGAACCCTGTCGCCTGAGCAACAACACCTGATGGTCAGTCATTTAAAGGAAGGCGAGTTCCTCGGGCCTTACGGGATGTATTCCATTTCCAAGGCTGATCTGACCCATTGGTATCTGGAAGACGTGGATTTTGGCGGTGGCGGCCAGTACGCGGGCGAGCCGCTGCGCGTGAGCGAGTCCTTATATCGATTGGGATATCCGGAAACTGCGTGGGATATTCTTGCCCGCTGCACTCGATGGACGCACCATTTCCCTTACATCCCGCAGGAAATCTTTGCAGACTCCCCCCGCTACCCTGAAGTGGAAATGCCGCTCGAACTTTCCGCGGCAAGCGGCGTTCAGGCGATTCTGTTTGGAGTCTTCGGATTGCGGCCCCACGATGATGGTTCCCTGGATATCTCTCCCTCGTACCACCACGAATTGGGAGTGGCTCATATGAGGGGCTATCGATTTCGTGGCCATGCTTACGGGGTGGTGATGGGCCCCTGGAATTACGAGGTCTATCGGGACGGGAAGTTGGCGGCCCGGAATGTTTACGGAAAAACCACGGCCTTCCCCGCGCCTTGAAAACAACAGCCTCGGCTCCGGCTATTGAAAAAGCTGGCGGGGACGACGGGACTCGAACCCGCGGCCTCATGCGTGACAGGCATGCGTTCTAACCAGCTGAACTACGTCCCCTGAATACCGCAAGGGAGAGAGGTCTCGCCCTCACTTGTGCTTTGGCCGTCGCCAATTTAGGTCAAGCAAGGAAGACCGCCAGAGCCGTGGTAAATGGTGGGCGGTATCCGGCTCGAACGGATGACCTTCTGCTTGTAAGGCAGACGCTCTAACCAACTGAGCTAACCGCCCTTTAAGGTCGCGCCGCGTAGGGAGTGCGCTGGACCAAATTGCACGCCTGCCTTGACACTTTCAACAGACAAACTATACACTAGCGGGTTCGAGACGGTCAACTATCGCTATTTTTAACCATGTATTTCCCACGTGAATACGTCGCGTATATGGCCAGGCAGCTCATGAAGCGCCTTACAGATGAGGGCCTCATCCAATTTGAGCAGCCGGAGTACGTCAATGAGGTCATCGTGCAAGTGGTCCTCGACGAGTTCAGCGTCGAGGACCGCATCAACGACGAGGTGCGCAGAATCCTCGAGGAGCACACCGACCAGATGCGGCAGCTTGGCGCCACGTACGAAGACGCCTTCAAGGCGATCAAAAAGCAGATTGTCCGGGAGCGAAAGATCGTCCTTTAGGCTTAGCACTTGTTGCAGAATCCGATGAGACTATCCCACGAAAAAATCGTTCAGATCTCCCACCGCATTATGTCCGCCATTGAGGCTCTGGACGAAGTGGAAATCTTCGAAGAACCCAACGCCATTCGCCAGGCCACGGTTCGGATCCTGCAGGATCTGCTCCACGAAGAAGAGAAAATTGAGGAGACGGTCCGCCAGCGGATTGCATCCCACAAACGAACCATTCCGGAAGGCGGCGGGGAATGGGAAATTTTGTACCGCAAATACTATTCCGATGAGCTTCGCAAGCTCGGCATCACCTCTCTTTCCCACCATACCTAGGCCTTCTCCGCTGTTTCTCACCCAGGAAGAATTCGTGTGGAAAGCGCCGCTTGGCGCGCCGTCGTTTGCCATTCTTAATCCGCGCCGCACACCTGGAAACTACGTCGCCTCCAGCAGGCAAGCAGGGCGGTCCCTCAACCTCTATCGTGGGTTCAGCATGAAGGGCAGCCGCCGTTGAGCGCCGCATTATTCAGTCGCGGCGTTGCAGCACCGGGGGCTTTTCATCTTCCGGTTTTTGAGTTGTACCCGGCTGCGCGTCGGGTTTGGTGGTGGTGCTGGGCGCGCGCTTCCGCAACGTCGGGCCGCCTTCGCCCTTTTCCTGCTTCCTTCGCAGGGTCATCACGTCGGTCAGCCGCGTCTTCACATCGTTAAATTCGGAGGTGCTCACCAGATATTCGCTGCGCTTGGGCAGCAGGGTCTGGATTTCCTTTTCGGCTTTGATGATACGGTCCGCGGTGGGCGGATGGTCGGCAAAGACGGTCGGAACGCTCCCGGGATTGCTTCGTTGTTCCTGGACGATTTTTCCAAAAAACGCCACGTAGGCGTTGGGATCGTAGCCTGATTTATACATGTACTGAATGCCCAGGAAGTCCGCCTCGGCTTCGTCATTGCGCGTAAACTTGAGGAAAGCCAGCGGTATGCCGCTCATATAGGCCTCCATGACCCCGTAATAAACCGCTGCGGACATGGGAGTGAATATTAATGGCAGCATCGCATACTGCAGGATCGTCTGTTTGGTCATCTGGCTCGCCCAATGCCGGGCCGCGACGTGAGCAATCTCATGCGCGATCACGCCAGCCAGTTGGTCTTCCTCGTCGGCGGCTTTCAACAAACCGGTGTTCACGTAAAGAAATCCGCCGGGGAGGGCGAAAGCGTTGATATCCGGCGAGTCGATAACTTTTACGGTCAGCGGAACCTTTAAATCGGAATTCCGCGCCACGTTCTGGGCGACGCGATTGACGTACTCATTGATCACCGGATCCTTGATGATCTTTGCAGAACGATCGATTTCCATGGAGTAGCGTTTGCCAATGGCGATTTCCTTTTCCTCGGAAATCATGGCGCGATGGGCTACCCTGCGATTTCCAATCGCGCTGACGTCATCTTTCTTGTCGGAAGACCAGCCGGTGACGGCCGCTGCGAAGAGCACAACCAACA
The DNA here is from genome assembly GCA_035532595.1 of Terriglobia bacterium. Lineage (GTDB taxonomy): Bacteria > Acidobacteriota > Terriglobia > UBA7540 > UBA7540 > JAMCXS01. The sequence goes on from DATKQU010000131.1 coordinate 6,567, forward strand.
GGCCGATAGGGGCAATCCTACGTTTTGTCATGAGGAGCCTCCCAGATTCATTATACAGCGCATACTCGCAGCTAGCTTCCAACTCTCCACCTGGTCCTTGAAGTACGCGATATATCATTTTAGATCATTCTAAGCCAGGAGAAGTTACATTAAAAAGTCGCGCTCTGACTTTTCCGAGGCGTTTTCGTAACTGACAGCATCGAAATGAGATAACCTGCCGCTGGCAGTCCTTTATCGCGCGGAGCATCATGCGGAGCCGTCAATTGGCTCTCAGGCGCCCGGCTTGGAACGTTGACTCCTCAACCGAGGCGGGGTAGATTGGCCCTGCGTGCAACAGGTAAGCATCGAGAACTTGACGCGCTGATTCTCTCCGAAAAGGAGGGGCTGTAACGATGGCGGTTGCGAAGATCCAACCGGGGCAGGTGTGGTGCTCGGACGAGACAGGCGAAAACTGGTTGGTAACAAAAGTCTATTCAGAAGCCTTTGCCTCTTATGCTATGCTCCGCAAAGTCGGTGGGACTGACGAGATCCGCCGCGTGAAAGTTACGAACTCGGCCCAGGGGGCCATCCTACGCGGCTTCACCTATACGCAAGGATCGGAGGAATTCTAGCCCAAGGGTTTTCGGCGGTTTACGAAACCAACGGTCGTTTCGGTTGTCACTCACTGCTTAAGCGCCCTCTTCCCAATGCTTTCAACGGCTCTCAAGATCATAGGCGGTCTTATTGTTTCCTTCATCTCCGGGTCAGGATACCTGGGAATCGTCCTATTGATGGCGATCGAGTCGGCGTGTATCCCGCTGCCCTCAGAAATCATCATGCCGTTTTCAGGTTATCTGGTTTCCGTCGGGCGTTTCAGCCTGATCGGAGTGGCTCTGGCGGGGGCGATAGGGTGCAACGTCGGATCAGCCGTTGCTTATTACATCGGCGCTGTGGGGGGCCGGCCGCTCGCGGAGCGCTATGGCCATTACGTTCTGATAACCCGCCACGACCTGGAAATGGCCGACCGTTGGTTTGCGCGTTACGGGGACTGGGCCGTCTTCTTCGCACGCCTGCTTCCGGTGGTGCGAACCTTCATCGCGCTTCCGGCAGGTATTGCACGCATGAATTTTGTGCGCTTTAACATCTATACTTTTCTCGGCTCCCTGCCGTGGTGCTGGGTTCTGGCTTATGCAGGAATGAAGCTGGGGGAACGCTGGAAAAGTCTCGGACCGTATTTCCACCGCTTCGACACGGTCTTCATGATCCTCTTGGCCGTCGGGGCCCTCTGGTTTATCCGCAACCGGTGGAAGAACCGCTTGCCCGCAGATTAGATTCCGACCGGCTGCAACCTGCCAGCAACGGCCTGCCAAAGCAGACTCGAGGCCCGGGTTTAATATGCCGGGATATCTGTGGGGCTCGTTTTTCATCCGGCCTGCGGCCGGATCCTCGCGGGGGAACAGGGCTGCCTTCATCCTTAGATCGACTTCACGGGCAGGGTGACAATATCTTCGACGGCTGCCACCTCACGTGTCACAAACGGCTCGCCGTACCGGACGCCGGTCATCAGCCCGAAATGCCGGGCGAGTGACGCCAGCCTTTCGCGAAGGTCCCGGCGGGAGGGAAAGAGATTTTGCATGTCTTCTTGAGCGGAGAATTGCGAGTGATAAGCGAGAACGGCTTTGACCTTTTTTTCAAACTGCGGAGTGATGTCCACCACAAAGGTCGGCCGGACCGTCGGCACGTAGAGGCTCGCATAGATGATCTTGTGAGGGCGGTGGGGCCGGCCCTCGAGTTGAAGCTTGGCCAGCCCGGACAGAAAGCACGCTTCGTATCCAATGCGTCCTGTCGTGTAATGATCGGGATGCCGGCCCTTCCAATAGGGCAGGATGACCGTGCGGGGACGCAACTCCCGGATCTTTTGGGCGATTTTCAGTTTATATTCACGGATGTTTTCGATGCCGGCATCCGGCAGATAAAGGTTCTCCCGGTGCGCCAAGCCCATCAGGCGCGAGGCCCGCTTGGCTTCGCGCTCCCGCAACACGGCGTTGCCGCGCGTGCCGGATTCTCCAGCGGTCAGGTCGAGGATTCCGACGCGGTACCCCGCTTGAACCATTTTGATAATCGTTCCGCCACAAGTCAGTTCGGTATCATCGCGATGAGCGGCAATTGAGAGAACGTCGAGTTGCATGGGTTTTGAGCCTTTCCAAGTTTTTGCAAAGTCATGGTTCAGGGTGGACGGCGGAAGCGGCGTCCTCATCGACCTTGGGAGCGGCCGTATTCAGGAGACCGATCAAGCGCTTTTCATCGAGGTGATACTTAAAAGCCTTCCTCCCGTTGACGAAGACGACCGGAACCTCGTCTTTGAACTTCTCGTAAGCGCCTCGGTCCTCAAGGATATTGACTTCCTGCCATGCAAACTCGTGTTTCTCCCGGAGCCTCCCCAGTTGAACCTTGACCTTTTCACACAAGCAGCAAGAGGGTTTGGAATAAACCACAATTTCAGGCAATGCCATGATTTGGCGCTTCCTGCCGCTGCCTGGTTTGGCGGTTTCAACGGCAAGTATTTTTGGCAGGCCCCGTTCAGGTCCCCAAGTATGGCAATCAGAAAGCGGCCTCACCTGTTTTGCCGCATTCGGGTGAAGATCACGAAGCAGGCGCAATACTTCTCCAACTCATGAATTCTAGGGGGAATGACAAGTCCCGGTCAAGACGCGTGCGGCAGTGCGGCAGAACGAGATTCAGGAAAAGGCGTAATTTGTGCAACTATCCTGTTTTTCTTGATTCTCATCTCGGGTAGTGCCATAAATAGCCATTCTTAATTGAGTCAAGTTGATGACGCGAAGCATGAAACAAGACAGATCTCTCAGCGGCCAGGTTGCGCTGGTTACAGGCGCGGGGCGGAGGATCGGGCGCGAGATCGCATTGACACTGGGACGCGCCGGAGCCGCCGTCGTGGTGAACTACCACCACTCGAGATCCGAGGCACAAGCGACCGTGCAGGAAATCAAGGCCCTCGGAGTCCGCTCCGTGGCTCTGCGCGCTGATATTTCCCGTCCGGCGCAAGTTCGCCGGATGTTCCAGAGGGTCGAGGAGCGGTTTGGGCAGCTCGATATTCTGGTCAACAACGCGGCAGTCTTCTTTCCGGCTCGCTGGGACCGCCTGACCGAAGAGGACTGGGACCGGATCCTGGGAGTTAACCTGAAAGGGCCGTTCTTTTGCGCTCAGGCGGCGGCGCAAATCATGCAGCGGCGCAAGCGTGGCCGGATCGTCAACATTTCGTCTTTAGGCGGGCTGCAGGCTTGGCCCGACTACCCCCATTATTGTTCGTCCAAGGCTGCCCTGATCATGCTGACGCGGTGTCTCGCCAAGGCGCTGGCCCCCAGCATTCAGGTCAACAGCGTTGCTCCTGGGACGATCCTGTTTCCGGATGAAAAGCCCACCCGGATGATTAAGCGCGTGATTGAATCGACCCCTCTAAAGAAGGCGGGAAGCGCTGCGGATATCGCCTCCATGGTTCTGTACCTGGTGTGTCACAGCGATTTTGTTACAGGGCAAATCTTCGTTGTGGACGGCGGGAAGTCGATCCCCTAAGGCTCAACACTGTTCACTTTGGGTCATTGTGCGCTTTAAGTGCGGCCAATCCGGATGTCATGCTGAGCGAAGCGAAGCATCTGCTTGTAAATCGTCGTGGAAAAGCAGATTCTTCGCTTCGCTCAGAATGACGGGCGCTTGAAAGCTCAGCACGGC
>DATKQU010000132.1:0-9128 GCA_035532595.1 Terriglobia bacterium
CTTGATTTCCTACTGATGTTTACAAAATATAGTGACGCCGTTCTTTGTAGCGCCGCTCTATGAGCGGCGAAAGACGCGGGTCATAGACCCGCGCTACAGTAATAGTTGTCACTATATTTTGTAACTCTCAATAGTTGTTCGGCGCCCGCAACGCTGACAGCATGAACCTGGCGTTTTCCCGCGGCGCCTTGCCGTCAAAGACGGCACTCCCCGCAACGATGATGTCCACGCCGGTTTGAGAAATCTCGGCAACATTCTTCCGGGTAATCCCGCCGTCAACGCCCAAAAGAATCTCTTTCCCGGCGTTTTGGATCATCTGCTTCATCTTGGCGATTCGGCCCAAAGTTGACGGGATAAACGCCTGGCCTCCCCACCCCGGGTTCACGGCCAGCAGCAGGACCAGCTCGGCCTCATCGAGAAGCGGTTCCAATACATTGAGAGAAGTCCCGGGGTTCAAGGCCACGCCGCGAATTAATCCCCGCCCGGCATCGTTGGCATTCACCATGCCGCCCATTTCCTGGAGCACGCGATGGGGATGCGCGCACGCTTCGGGATGGATGGTAATGATGTCCGCGCCCGCTGCGACATACTGCGGAATCTTGCCCAGTGGCTCGGCAACCATCAGGTGCACGTCTTTAAGAAGGGGAGTCTTCATTGCCCGGATCAGCGGCGGCCCTGCGGTCATTTGGGGGCAGTAAACGCCGTCCATGACATCGATGTGAACGACCCTGGCGCCAGCCTCCTCGATCAGCAGGAGCTCGGACCCCAAGGACAGCAGGTCCGCGGTCATCATTCCAACGCTTAAAGTTGGCGACTGATCGCGCAATGTCCTGAGACTGGTTGGATGGGACATCCTCCTTTTCCCCTTACCGCCCGCGCGAGGAAGGTCCCGCGGGAACTTCCACGTCCTTCTTTTCGTGCCGGAGCGTTTGATAGAAGTCATAGGCGTGTTCCGGCTTCATCTGCTCATGAACCACTTTCCCAACCGCCTGGATCATCGCCGTCGGCGCCTCAGACTGGAAAATGTTCCTGCCCATGTCAACGCCCGCAGCCCCTTCGGTAATGGCGTTATAGGCCATGCGCAGAGCATCAAGTTCCGGAATCTTCTTGCCGCCCGCCATCACCACGGGCACAGGGCAAGACGCCGTAACCGTCTCAAAGCCTTCCTCGACGTAGTAGGTCTTGACCACCTGGGCGCCCAATTCCGCGCAGATGCGGCAGGCCAGGCGAAGGTATCGAGCGTCGCGCGTCAAGGTCTTCCCCACTGCCGTCACCCCCAGCGTGGGAAGTCCGTAGCGGTTGCCGGCATCCACCAATCGCGTCAGGTTATGAATCGACTGCGTTTCAAACTCTCCGCCCACGAACACCTGAACCGCCATGGCATCCACGTTAAGGCGCACACAGTCTTCAATGTCGACGGCAATTTGCTCGTTGGAAAGTTCTTTCAAGATGCTGGGCCCGCCACTAGCGCGGAGAACGACTCCGCCTCCGAAGGCCGAGGGGATGGTGGACCGTAACATGCCGCGAGTCAGCATCAGGGCGTTCGCGTACGGCAACAGGGGCACAATATTGAGGTCAACTCGCTCGAGGCCCGTCGTCGGTCCCTGGAAATACCCGTGATCGATGGCGAGCATGACAGTGCGGCCCGAGGCGGGCTGGAAAATCCGGGACAATCGGTTCTGCATCCCCCAGTCAAGAGCGCCGGAGCCTTTCAAGAAAAATGCTTCGCGCTTGGGGGGAATTTCCGGATAAAAGTTCTTTGCTTCGCTCTTGCCTTCTAGATCGGCCATCGTTGTCTTCTCCTTCTTTCATCTGGTGAATGGTTCAATTCGTTAGCATAGCAAGGATTACCCATCATACCAAAACCTCCAGGCATTTCAGGGGGTGCTCCGCGCGGCGAGTGGCTTTACAGGTCCAAGAACGTCCGTTCCTATCGGAGTGCAAAATCGAGCTTATTCTTTGCGATAAAATCCATCGCCTCGTCAAAGCGGAACACGCCATCCGTACAGCCGAGAGCGCGGGTACAAGAGGCTCCCACCGCGCTCGCAAAGCTCAAGGTTTTCTCCAAAGTCCAGCTTTCCAGCATTCCGGTCAGGAACCCCGCCGCAAAGGCATCTCCGGCCCCGGATTCGTCGATGGAAGGAACCTGGTAGGCGGGGGCGGAGAGCGTCTTGTTCTCACGCCGAACCAATGCCCCTCGGCGGCCCAGGGTAATCACCACGGTGCACTTGGGGTTCAGCCTTCCGAGCGCCTCAGCCTGTTCAAGCGGATCTTCCTTCCCCGTCAAGAGACCTGCCTCGTCGTTGTTCGGCAGAAACAGATCGGTCCAGGGCAGGACCCCCTCGATCTGTTCCCAGCCCGGGCGGGTTCCCCCGCCGATGACCACATCCACCACGGTCATCAGACCGCGAGCTTTCGCCTCCTGCAACAAGGAGGCCAGGGCCTGCGGGCCAAAGCCCGGCATCATCATATAGCCGCCCACGTATAGCGCGCGGCGGCCGTCAAGTGTTTTGAAGTCGACATCAGAAAGGTGAAAGTCCGCGTTGGCCCCAACGCAGTGCAGGTACCGCCGGTCCTCGCCTCGGACATTGATAATGTAGGTATTCGACGTCGGATGGGTAGCGCTTCTTCTCACGGCTGAAGTATCCACCTCCAGCCGCTCCAGGTCCTTTACCACGAAATCGCCCAAGATGTCCGTGCCGACCTTGCCGATGATGCTGACCTTATGACCTAAACGCCGCAGGCAAGCCGCCGTGTTCGACGCGCATCCCCCAGCGCTCATCAGGTAGCGGTCAACCGGCCGCAGTTCTCCGGCGGCGGGCATGGAATCGATTGGGCTGGCAAATATGTCCGCGATCAAGATGCCGAGGCATACGATATCCATTCGGGTACCACCTCCTAATCCAGGGTGCAGGGTGCTGATATACTCGCGCAATGTCATCCTGAGCCCGTTCGGCCTGCGCTCGCGAACGGCCCCGAGCGAGACGCAGATTCCTCGCGGCGTTTACGCCGAGCCAAAAGCAGATTCCTCGCGGAGTTTACCCTGAGCCCCTTCGCTTCGCTCAGGGCCGCTCGCAAAAGGAGGGCGAACGGGCTCGGAATGACAGCGAAGGGCTCAGCATGACGGGCGGCCTATTTCAGCCCCTCAGTGCGGCGCCACCAGATCGGTGACGGTCACAACAATCCTATCGACGGATGGAACGTAGAAATTCTCCATGATGGGCGCAAACGGCACCGGCGTGTCCGGAGCGGCAATCCGGCGAATGGGCCCATCAAGATACCCAATGCATTGGTCGGCGACGCGGGCCACTACTTCGGCGCCCCAGCCTCCCGTCAAGTTGTCTTCCTCCACCACCACCAGGCGGCCCGTCTTCCTGACCGAGTCAAAAACCGTCGCCCAGTCAAAAGGCACCAGGGACCGAACGTCAATCACCTCGGCCTCAATCCCTTTCTCCGCCAGAAGGTTTGCGGCCTGCATCGACTTATGAACCATCAGAAGATTCGCCACCAGGGTCACGTCCCGTCCCGGGCGGACCACCTTCGCTTCCCCCAGCGGAACCAGGTATTCCTCCTCGGGAACGTGCGCGACGACTTGCAATCCGCCTTTCTCCTTTCGCGCCCCCTTGCTTCCGTACAGGAGCTTGTGCTCGAAGAAAATGACCGGGTTGTCATCCCGGATTGCCGATTTGAGCATTCCCTTGCCGTCGTACGGATTCGAGGGGCAAGCAACTTTCAGGCCCGCGACGTGCATGAAGAAAGCCTCTAAGGATTGCCCGTGCTGGGAACCACGCGTGGTGGCTCCCACCGGCGCACGGAAGACCATCGGCACGCTCAACTTGCCCCCCGACATGTAGCGAAGTTTCGCCGCATTGTTGGCCAGTTGGTCCATGGTCAGGAAGAGGAAGTCGCCGTACTGGACGTCCGCAACCGGACGCAAGCCGCCCACGGCGGCGCCGGTCGCTATTCCGGCAATCGCCGCCTCGGAGATAGGAGTGTCCAGAATCCGTTCGTGCCCGAATTCTTCCGACAGGCCCAGAGTCACGGTAAACGCGCCTCCAAAGCCGCCTTCGATGCCGATATCCTCGCCGAGCAGAATAACTCGTTCGTCGCGGCGCATTTCTTCCCGCAGAGCTTCCCGCAAGGCTTCGGCCATGGTCATTTCACGGGACTGGGAAGGTTGATTGGAAGTGGTCTTAGTTGGCGAAGACATCGGTCAGGCAGTCCTCCGGTTCTGGGCTGGGGTCTTGCTCGGCTTGGGCGATAGCCGCCTCGAGTTGCTGCTCAATTTCCGAGGCAATTTGTTCAGCATCGCCAGGTTTTAAAATCCCCTCATTAAGAAGTCTCGTTTGAAAGACCTGAATGGGATCGCGCTGCTTCCAGGCCTCAACCTCCTCGGCCGTCCGATAATGGCCGGGATCACTGCGCGAGTGTCCGGCAAACCGATACGTTTCAAGTTCGAGCAGGGTCGGGCCTTTTCCGCTTCGCGCCCGCGCCCCAGCTTCCATCATCGCGCCGTAAACCACTTCAACGTCGTTTCCATCGACGGTGACGCCGGGAATCCCATAGGCTGCCGCCCGTTCGCTCACGTGCTTCACCTTCATCACTTTCTCCACGGCCGTCGATGCGGCGTAGCGGTTGTTCTCACACACGAAGACCACGGGGAGATCCCAGATAGCCGCCATATTGATGGCTTCGTGAAAGGAGCCGATGTTCGTCGCCCCCTCGCCAAAAAAGCAGGCCACAATGTTGGGCTGCTTCAACCGCTTGAAAGCCAGCGCATAGCCTGCGGCCAGCGGGATGGCGCCCCCCACGATCGCGATGGCCGGCAGCATTCCCGCCTCCACGTCCCCCACGTGCATCGAGCCGCCCTTTCCCCGGCAGCAGCCCGTCAGCTTCGCAAACAGTTCCGCCATCAGCGAATCGATGGGCACTCCGCGCGCAATGGCATGGGAGTGCGGCCGGTGGGTGCTGGTGACCATGTCCTTCGGTTCGAGCGCCGAGCACACGCCCACCGCAGTGGCTTCCTGCCCCTGCGACTGGTGGATCGTTCCCGGAAGCCGCCCTTCCAGAAACAGATAATAAACTCTCTCCTCAAACATGCGGCACAGCAGCATTCGACGATACATTGCAAGCTTCAGCTTCTTCTCCGATTCTTGTGCCTTCATAGCGAATTCAAATGGACTTGCATCCTTTCTAGAAATTTCGCGGCGGTGACTCCGTCCACCACCCGATGATCCAAGGCCAGCGTGAGAGCGCACACTTCCGCCAATCGCATTTGCCTGTTCTTGACCAGGACGGTTTCCCGCACCGCCCCGATGGATAGGACCGCCGCCGATCCCGGAGGAATGATCGCCGTAAATTCCTTCACGCCATGCATTCCCAGGTTCGAAACCGCCAAAGCCGGCGAGCAGCCTGAGCCGGGTTCCCTGCCCCGCTTGCGCCGCGCTTCATCCACAAGCTTGCGCATCTGCCGCAGATATTCCTCCCAGGGCCGGCCTCCCGGGTCGGCAATCGGCACCAGGAGCAAGCCGGGGTCTGCCGCAACCACCATCAGGATGTCCGGCTGCTGCACCTGTTCAACCCGGCCTTCCCGATAGCGGACGTTCAATGCGGGCACATCCCTCAGCGCCAGTGAAGCCGCCCGCATGAAAACGTCGTTCAGGGACGCGCGAAGGTCCGGGTGCGCACGGTTCCAATCCTCCCGCCACCTCAGCGGGGAGGCCACTTCGGCGTCAACCGTCACATAGAAGTGAGGAATGGTTTGGACGCTGCGCACGGTGATCTCGGCCATAGGAAGGGCAGGCCATGAAGCTTGCTCATGGGAAGGCAAAATTTCAAGATCGCGCCGCGTGATCAGGCCATCCGGACCGCTGCCTGAGATATTGCGCAGGTCGAGGCCCAATTCCGCCGCCCGGATTTTCGCCGCCGGACTTGCCGGCATCCGGCCGGACAACCTGCCAGCGGCCGATTCCTTGGATTGAGTCTCTTCCTGGGAGGGGCGGGCAGCAGTTCTTGAGCTGGATGCGGTGGGTGTGGCAGCCGCTTTGCCGTCGCCGCCGGCGGATTCGCGGCCGGCCAGGGGCTCGTCGGGATCGTCCGTTAGAATAGCGATGGGCGTCATGGCGGTAGCCATTTGGCCTTCCTCAACCAGCAGAGATCGCAAATAGCCGGCCTTGTACGCCTCGACGTCCATGGTGACCTTGTCCGTCTCGACTTCCAGCAGCACATCGCCCTTGCTGATCTTGTCACCCGGCTTCTTCAGCCAGCGAACCACTTTGCCCTCGTCCACGGTCTGGCCGAGATCCGGCATGATGATGTTATGTTTCATCGGCGGGTCTCTTCCCTTCTATAAGTGCGCCTGATCTTCGACAACTCATCGGCTTGCCAGGCCGGCCCCGCGGCTTGCAGGCTTTTTCCCGCGAAGCAAATCCTGGATTGCCGATGCCACCGGATGCCGTGCAAGAATATGTTCTGATAACAATTCAATAGAGTATTACATTAGTGAATTTTATTCAATCCTCTCCAACGGCAGGAGCAAGACAACCTGCCAATAACACAAGCGTCACTCTTCTGCCTCAAGGTTGAATCTTTCTGCCGCATCCGCACATGGGCCAGAATCTCTTCCTCTGCCTTCACAGGCCCCCTGGCATCTTCACAGGGCGCATCCTCTTTCTCAAACCGGCTGAAGAAGCTCCGCACTGGAGGGCACAAGTCCCGGGCTTGACGCCGCGTAGAAAAGTATTCTCACCCATGTTACATTAGCAGACTTGAAAAAGCCGGTGCAAAGGTTCGGGTTTCTGTGATCGCTGGCCCTTCGGCGAATCCTGCGGGCACGCGAAGGGCGGCGGGGATGGAACGGGAAGAACGAGATTCCGATACGAGGAGAAATCGACAATATGCGAAAATCTGCCAGAATCGTCTGTTCACGGGTCTCCTGGAAGAATCGAGCTGGATATACGCTCGAGAATGATCTGGTCCGTTTAGTCACTCTGACCGGCGGAGGGCATGTTGCGGAATTTCGATTTCGCTCGGGCCTTAATTTATCTACGGTGAACCCTCTGTGGCTTCCCCCCTGGAAAACGATCGAACCCTATCAATACAAGGAAAAGAAACATGCCAAGCTCTACGGTCCAATGGAAACGGGCAAGACGGTTGGCAGCGTCGCTGGACATAGCATCTGCCTCGATTATTTTGGCTCGCCGTCCCCGGAAGAGAGCAAGCAAGGGCTGTCCATTCACGGTGAGGCTCCGGCCTCGCTATGGCGCGCCACCCGCGTGAGCAGTATGGTGGGCCGTGCCGTGCTTGAAATGACCGTGCAGTTGCCGGTCGCCGGTCTCCGCTTTTCCCGCCAGATCACCATCCGGGAGGGAGAATCCGTCGCCTATTTCAAGGAGAAAGTAACCAACCTGAAAAAGGCCGATCACTTCTTCCACTGGACTCAGCACGTCACGCTGGGACCGCCCTTCCTTCACCCGAAGGACTGCCGCACTTTTCTCCCGGGCACAAAGGGGAAAACGTATCCGCACGGATACGAAGGCAAGGAACTTCTTCAGTTCAACAAAGAATTCCAATGGCCGTTCGCGCCGGGCATTTCGGGGACAAAGATCGATATCTCCAAGCCTCTCACGAAACGGGGGCGCGGGTTTGTGGCAAGCGTCCTGCTAAGGCCGGACCGCGAAATGGCATACGTCGCGGCGCTGAATACCAAGGAGAATCTGATCATTGGTTACTGCTTTAAGCGCACGGACTTTCCCTGGGTGGCCATCTGGGAGGAAAATCGTGCCCGGAAAGAATCTCCCTGGAGCGGAGTTTCTGAAACCCGGGGCTTGGAATTTGGGTCGACCCCCATCCCCCTAATGCGGCGCGAGGCGTTTGCCAATGGCCCGCTGTTTGACACGCCGCATTTTTCTCTGGTCCCGGCAAAAGGCGAAAAGATCGCGTCTTACCTCAGTTTTCTTGCACCGGTCCCAAAAGGATTCGTGGAAATCCGCGATATCGAAATTGGAAACAGAAAAATCGTCGTAATCGGTCGTGATAACCAGGGGAAAACGGTCAAGCTGAAGATCACCGCGTCCGGGCTGAACGTATAAGTTTTCGGTCACAGAGGCAAACCGCGCAACTTCGGCTTGGAGTGGAACGCGGAAAGCGAAGCCCGGTCGCGCCCTGCCGGCGCGCCTGCGCGTTAGTGGCCAGAGGAGCCCGCAAGCTGATAGAGTTTAGATCAAGCGCCTGTAGCTCGCAGGATAGAGCGACAGACTTCGAATCTGAACCCAATCTGTATCTTATTGGTTCGCTTAGCTTTTTCTTGCAGGTTAGACCACGATTTTGCTTGATATTCGGGCCTTATCGGACGCGAATTCGACGCAAGTTTCTGGGGTGAACCCTTCAGGTAGCACAACTTTGTTTGCTCACAGCTTCCCCAGACCCGATGTGTCCCGTATGCGATTTATGGATCAGGAAAGTGCCCCGGATCTCTTGCTTTTTCTGCAGCCTTCTCGATCGATCGCAGACTGACGCCAGATGAAATTTTCTAGGATGGAAATTGATCGCCGGTTGGGGCGTTAACTGGATTTGCGCGACCGAAGCGGATCGCAGAGCACGACCTTGCCACAGTTCCAACAGAGCAGGTTCCTGCCGCTAGGCGATGCCCCGAGCTGGCCTTCACCGCAATAAGGGCATTCGTCGCCTTCCCGCGGCGGGTGCGTTTTCGTCTCCAAGGTGATGGCAGTATACCCGCGCGTCAGCGGGAGATCAAGCCGCTCCGCAGATGGTCCACAGTATCGTCCAAGCGCTGGTGCACGTACCTCTCATATAATCTGATCTTGTTCTTGAACACGCCGATGCGCATCACCGAAAAGGCGTAACTTACCGCGAATCCAAATGCGAATGCGAGAATTTCATTTTCCATAGGTCCTCAGCTTTCCCGAAGCTACAGTCCTACAACCAACAGCAGCACTCCGAGCGTGGCGAAGAAAATAGGGCGCTGGCCAGGACTCTCTTTTCCTCGCCAACGGACGCCCGGCCCTGGCAGCAGGATGTGGTGGTGCCTCAGAAAGACGTCGGGGAGGGCAATACTTCCTCCCAACGACACCCTGCTGAGACTACCCGCCAGACGCTCTGACCGCTGC
>DATKQU010000133.1:0-4740 GCA_035532595.1 Terriglobia bacterium
AGTAAGAACGTGCTGGTGACGGGCGGAGCGTCCTTCATTGGCTCAACGCTGGTCGATGCGCTGGTTGACCGCGGCGCCAGGGTTCGGGTGGTCGACAACCTGAGCAGCGGCAAGCTGGAAAACATCGAAGCCAAGATTGCCTCGGGGACGATCGACTTTATCCGCCGCGACCTGCTGGAACCCGGAGTGGCGGACGAGGCGGCCAAGGACATGCAGATTGTTTTCCACCTGGCCGCCGACCATGGAGGCCGCGGCTACGTGGATCTTCACCAGGCCGCCTGCGCCACCAACCTGGCGCTGGACGGCACGCTCTTCCACGCCTGCCACCGGGCGGGCGTCGAAAAAGTCGTCTTCGCTTCTTCGGGATGCGTTTATCCCAACTTCCTGCAGACCGACCCGAAGGAAATTCTCTACCTGACGGAAGACAAAGTCGGGCCGCCCTACGACGCCGACAACCTCTACGGCTGGGCCAAGCTGATGAGTGAGATGACGTTGAAAGCCTATTGCCAGGACTGGGGCATGAAGTCCGCGTCGCTCCGCTACTTCACGGTTTACGGGGAGCGCGGGCACGAAAACCACGCCGTCATCGCCATGATCGCCCGGGCATTTATCGGGCAGGATCCCTTTGTGGTGTGGGGCAACGGAGAACAGATCCGCAACTGGACGCACGTCAGCGACATCGTTTCGGGAACCATCCGGGCGGCGGAGGTCATCGACGACGGCACCGCCGTCAACCTCGGCACCATGGAGCGAACCCGGGTCATCGACGCCGTCCGTGAAGCGCTGCGTTACGCGGGACACAACCCTCGCATCGAGTTCCATCCTGAAATGCCCACCGGCCCCATGAACCGCGTGGCCGATAACTCGCTTGCCCGCAAGCTGCTCGGCTGGGAGCCTCGGGTGAAGTTCATGGACGGCCTGCGCATGACCGCCGACTGGTACTTCTCCACCAGAGATCGCGCCCAGGTCAGCGCGGTTCTAAACTCACTCCTCACTGAGCGCACCACGCACGCGGATGAGCCGCAACTCGCCTCCCGTTCCGCGGCCGAGTAAAATGTACACGCTGTGCCGTTATGAAACAGAAAAGCGCATTCAGGAGTATTTTCCGGCGGCCGCGATTTGTGGAAGTTGCTTATATATAAGGACTTATTGGCTGGCAGGATTTTCGTCCCAGAAATCCCAGGCGTCCCATTCTGGCCTCGAACGGGCCCTTAATACACTATCTAAGTAGCCTACCTAGTTGCGGCTAAAAAGAGCGGCTTCCACGCCCCGTTGTTTCCCCAGCCCGATCTAATCACCCGGCCCGCGAGTTCCCTGGCGGGCTTGACATCCTGAAGGAGAAAACCGGATAACTTACCGGTCTAAGACATTGAATCCGAAGTCTGCCATAAAGCGCTTACTGCCCCCCTCTGTACTCGGTCTCTATACTCGCTATCGTAACGAACAGATCCAACGGAGTTATGAATCGCTCAGCCGGGCAGAGGCATTCGAAAAGATCTATGCATCTGCCGTGTGGGGTGGTGAAGCCACTGACGGAACCGCAAGCTCGGGTTCCGGTTCCAGGGGCCGGTACATTTCGGAATATTCTGCTCTGCTCAAACATTTATTGCAGGCTCATAAGATCGCCTCAGTTGCCGATCTGGGATGTGGAGACTTTGAAGTCGGAAAGATTATTGCCGGGATGGTAGAAGACTACACTGGCGTTGACATCGCTCAGTCAATGGTCGATCGGAACACCCGGCTCCATTCCAGCGATCGCGTGCATTTTGTCCGCGCGGACCTGGCATCCGATCCTTTGCCCCCGGCAGGGGCAGCGTTAGTACGCCAAGTTTTGCAGCACCTTAGTAACAGCGAAATACAGGCCGCGCTTGCGAACATCCTGAAGACCTATCCGCTGGTTTTCATCACGGAGCACGTTTACACGGGCCCCGGCGGCGTGCCGAACCGCGACATGCCGCACGGTCCAGGAACGCGCGTGCCCCTGCGCTCCGGAGTTTTTATCGACCAGCCGCCTTTCAATCTGCGCGCGGAATTCGTCAGCGACATCTCCTGTGCGCCCAACGAAGTGTTACGGACCTGGGCCACGAAGTTCTCCTCGGGACCAACTAAGTGATGTATTCAGGAATGTGCAATGTTGTTGTCGTCGTGGCCGGCACCCGGCCGGAAGCGATCAAGCTGGCGCCCGTCGTCCAGGCGCTTCAGGAGCAATCTCAAAAATGACAGCATCACTTGAAACGCCAACCAGCCATTTGGATAGGATTTACGCCGGCTACGCAGATGCACGCCCGCATCATCCTGCCCCGGCCTCGGCCGAGGACCTGATCCGCGGCAAGGAGGTGGTTTTTCGCAAGTTCTTTGGTCCTTTGTTTCCGGCACAAAAGGACGCTGCGATTCTTGACATTGGGTGCGGCTATGGCGAGTTGCTGTATTTCCTCCAGCGCGAGGGCTACACAAATACGCAGGGGATTGACCTTAACGCTCAGCAGGTGGCCGTGGGAAGCGCGCTAGGCGTGCGAAACATTCAATACGGAGACAGCCGGAAGTTTCTGGCCGAAGCGGATCACTCCTTCGATTTTGTCTCCGCCATTGATGTTTTGGAACATATTCCCAAAAACCAAGTGCTGGAGTTCCTGGACCTGGTGCATTCCGCGCTTTCTCCCGGTGGGACTTTTTTGTGCCAGGTGCCGAACCTTGCCGCATTCTACACGCCGCTCTTCTATATGGATTTCAGCCATGAAACCCCATTTACGCCGAGCAGCTTGAAGCAAGCGCTGCAGATCGCCGGGTTCGCAAACGTGCGGGTTTCGGCCATGGGTCCTGTCACCCACGGGGCAAAGAGCGCCATCCGATTTCTCTTGTGGAAGGGCATCTCCGCAGGATTGCGATTTATCCAAACCGTCGAAGGCGGGCTTCGCGATCCTGCCGATTCCATTTATACCGCCGCGATTTTTGCGGCCGCAGAAAAACGTTAAGAAATGACAGCGCTATCGGAAGCGACCAATAACCAGACCTCGTCCTCGCGACGCTTTTACGATTCGGCTGACGAAAAGCGATGGGGCCGGGCCTCCATGCCCGAGGCGGAGCGCGAACTGGAGGAATGGTTCGCATTCGGCGGCATTAAACCAGGCGATGTGGTTGTAGAGCTGGGTTGCGGAAAGGGGGCGTTCCGATATCTTTCGGAACGCTTTTGCTACTTGGGAATTGACCTCTCTTTCGAAGCCCTGAGGAATTACATAAAGCCTCCTTGCGCCCTCCAAGCGGACATCGGAAGGCTGCCGCTCGCCTCCGCAAGCGCCGACTTTGTCTTTTCGATTGCGGCCCTCGAGCACGTGCCTCACCCCGAAAAGGTGTTGGCTGAAATCCACCGCATTCTGAAGCCCGGCGGGATGGCGCTCCTGGCCCCCGCGTGGTTCTGCCGACCGTGGGCCGCGAAAGGCCTGCCCATCAGGAAGTATTCAGAACTGAGCTGGCCGGATAAGCTCCGCAAAGCGCTCATCCCCTTGCGAGACAGTTTGCTTTGGAGGTCCGCATTTGCGGTTCCGCGCCGCATGGCGCGGGAAGTTGAATATTGGCTCGCCCCGGCGGGATGGGAGTTCCGATACAAGCGCCTGGAACCCAACCTAACGGAATACATCTACACCGATTGCGATGCCTTCTGCTCGCTGGACCCTCACGAAACGGTGCTTCTGTTCAGAAAGTGGGGTTATCGAGTCCCCAGCACCTCTGGTCTGGGGAGCCGCCTCTTTCTGCGCCACGTGGCCGTGACCGTGCAGAAACCCCAAAATCATGGCTCGCAAACAACCTCCATTCCTGAAGCTGAAAGATGATTGAATCATGGCCGTTCTCCGGAGCGACTCGCCTCCTGAGGCCTGCCGCCTGAATCGACAGACCGTCATGCCAGATCCCAACACCATGCAGGTTTCAAATGCTTCTTTTCCGCAAGACCCCGGCACGCAGTTCCGCCCGCCGGCGGAACCCGGCGCCGCTGAGGGCCGTCCGTACCGGCTGGCCATTCTGGTCAGCCATCCCGTTCAGTACTTTGCTCCGCTATTCCGGCGGCTGGCGCAGCAGCCGGAGATCGATCTCACCGTGCTTTATTGCAGCCTCTACGGTGCTAAGACGGTGAAGGACCCGGGTTTTGGCATGACCATCACCTGGGATATTCCCTTGCTCGAAGGGTATCGCTACAAGGAGCTAAAAAACTACTGGCGGGGACAGCCTAAAGGGTTTTTCAGCTATATCAGCCCTGGGGTTATTACGGAACTCAGGAAGGGAGCCTACGACGCCGTCATCGTTTTCGGATGGGGGGACTTAACATCCTGGCTGGCGTTTGCGGGTGCAAGCTTTACCGGGGTGCCCTGGGTGCTTTACGGCGACAGTATCATTCTTTACGAAGACGGCAAGGGTTGGCTGAAGCAGCAAGTCAAGCGCTTCGTTCTCGGGACTCTTTTTAAGAAAACCTCGGCTTTCCTGACCATGGGAAAACTAAACCGTCTCTATTACCGGCGCTATGGGGCCTCCCCAGATAAGTTCTTCTTCATGCCCTACCCGGTTGACAATCAGTTTTTCCATGAAAGGGCCATGCCCGCCAAGCGGCGCCGGGAGGAGTTGCGCGCTCAACACGGGATCCCTTCCGGGGCCGTTTTGGTGCTTTTTGTCGGCAAGCTGGTGGCGAGGAAGAGGCCTCAGGATCTGCTTGCCGCTCTCCAGATCCTGCAACCAAGCATCCCGGAACTGGCC
>DATKQU010000134.1:0-10744 GCA_035532595.1 Terriglobia bacterium
CTGGTCGACGAGATCCTCTTCATATCGGATGTTGCGTGAAAGCAGGTGCGTGACGAACAATTCCGAAATCTCGTGCTGGTCGTGCAGCATGAGCGCCATCCGTGACTTCTCAATCCGGGCAAGAGTGCAATCCGTCACCGCCGTAGCCGTTGACACGCACAACGGCTGGCCTGCCAGGCATCCCTCGCCGAAGAACTCCCCGGCGCCCAGAATCGCCACGATCGCCTCCTTGCCTTGCTGGGAAGCCACCCCCAGCTTCACCTTGCCTCGCCGGAGGTAGAAGATGGCATCCGCAGGGTCTCCTTGCCGGAAGATGATTCGGTTCTCGGTGTATTCGACAACGCTCTTCCCGCCGTTGATTCCGGCGAGGAGGGTTTCCCGATCGACAGGCTGAGCCATCCCGTTTGCTGTAGCAAGCGTCGGCTCGACTTCGCGGTTGGCCCTGACCCCCTTAGGCTGGCCCTTCTGTGACATCATACCAAGCTTTCTTCTTTCCTCGCGTCATAACGACTTCTCATCACTGAGCTTCATGAGCTTTTCAACGGCCTGGTGGTTAGCGACTTGCGCGTTATGATCCATCAATCTCCCTCCCTTGGCGTTTGTCCACTTTCACTGCCCCCGTCACCCCGTCCGCGAGATGGGCGTTCCAGGGGATTTGTCGTGGCTGCCGCCGGAGGTGGAAATACGGCTCACTTTTTTTCAGGAGGTTCGACGATCACGTCGGCTCCATTCGCTTCGTCGTCCAGAATGTCTTCCTCCGCAATCTTTTTGACTATTTCCAGCGGAACCTGCTCGAAGTGTGTTTTCGGTTTTCCTGACTTGGACATTGCGTTTTCTCCTTGCATCCCAACTAAAGCCTAGCAGTCCACAACCGATACGGGTTAAATCTTTTGGGAATCTTTTCTTGCTCTTTAGCGCGGCTAACCTGCTGAAATAACAATGCTTGTACAACCCTCCAGGTTAGTGAGGCCGTGCCGTCAGCCGGTGCTCCGGCCCGTCACCGTTTGCGGCTCTCTTTTTTACTTGCAGTCTATTGTCACGATGAGTTACGATCGCGTAACGTATGTTTAACGTTTGGGAGTCGCGGAGGCAGGTATGAGTCCTCGGGCCGACAAAGTTCCAGCCCATTTCAAGACGATGGCGCAAGTGGACGTCCCGCAAGGGCGAAACGGAAAGCACAAGCAGGTTGTCTCCACAATCCTCAAGGATCTTGACAAGCTGAAGGACGGTTCTGCCATCAAAGTCCCCTTGGCGGGTTTGGTGGAAAGCAAAGAGAAGGTACGTTCAGCCTTGAATCGTGCAACCCGGAAAGCTGGGCGGAAGGTTGCGACCGCCAGCGACGGCAACTTCCTGTATGTATGGAACGTAACCTCCCGTTAGAGGCCGCAAAGCCCAACCTGAGAAACCCTTCGTAATTTCTCCTGATCCCACCGTGGTGTTTCCCATCATTAAGCTGGATGAGCAATTTTGACCAGACGTTTGAGCCGTAGGGGACTGACACGCATATTACCCCAGGATATAAGAAGTATAGCTCTAGCATTCAGCCAGGCTCTGCCTGGAGACGGGGGCTAGGGAGGAGGCGCAACATGCTTTGGACCATTTTCGCGATTCTGTTAGTTCTGTGGCTGCTGGGCTTTAGCCTTAACGTTGGCGGAGGCCTCATCCACCTATTGCTTGTGGTTGCAGTGATTGTGTTGGTGTATAACCTGCTCACTGGTCGAAGATCTATGGCGTGAAGCGGCCGAACAAGCCAAACCTGAGGGGGCGGCAAAGAGGCAACCCTCTGCTGCTCCTCTCATTCTGGGCCTGCTGGTTCTCGCTGTATAGTTTTGGTCACAGGGTCATGCAAGGCCCGAAACCTGTCGAATGATCGCGGAGGGTGTGCCATTGCCACAACACTCGTGGTTCAAGCGGGTAGCTCACAGTTGGTTTTCAAACTCTGCGGCTTGCTCTTGACGATGGCCTGCATGACGGCGATGTTGACCCTGATCGCTCAATTGCTCCCAAATACATCGAGCGCCTTGCGCGGCTCAGTTTTGTATAGGCGCACGGTGAATAATACCGACCCCCGTTCCCACACGGTGGTTCCCCCTCATCAACTTCAATGAGCAGTTTTGACCGGACGTGTGAGCAGGACTGGACTGACACCTAAGCCGCCCCGGGGTATAAACAAGAGGCCCGGAGTTGCGAGACAGGATCTGGCGGTAGGCAGACACCAACAGAAACAATTGCCTATGTTTCCTATCCAGCTTGTTGTGCTCCTCGTGGGTTCTCTTTATGGGCAAGATCCCGTGGAGCGATCGGATTACTAAGGAGGTGTGGCGTGAAAATTAGTATTTTAAACCGGATGGTGGTGACGGCTGTCCTCAGCGCGGTGATGGTGGTGGGGATGAGCATACGGGCCAACGCCCAGCAACAATCGCAGCAAGAGCAGCAAGACAAGAAACAGCAAAAAAAGGAAAAAAAGCAGAAAAAGGAGCAACCGCAGGCGCAGCAACAGCAGCAGCGAGGCCAAAATAAACAGCAACAGCAGCGCGCCCAGCAACAGCAGAACCAGAATAAGCAGCAACAACAGCGGGCCCAGCAACAGCAGGACCAGAATAAGCAGCAACAAGAGCGTGCCCTGCAACAGCGGGACCAGAATAAGCAGCAACAAGAGCGTGCCCTGCAACAGCGGGACCAGAGTCAACAGCAGCAGCGGGCCCAGCAACAGCAGGACCAGAATAAGCAGCAACAACAGCGAGCCCAGCAACAGCAGGACCAGAATAAGCAGCAACAACAGCGGGCCCAGCAACAGCAGGACCAAAATCGACAGCAACAACAGCGCGCCCAGAACCAGCAGCAACAGCGCGGACAGCAGCGACAATGGCAGCGAGACCAGAACTGGCAACAGCAAGTCCAGCAACAACGGCAAGACCGGAATCAGCAGCAAGCCCGCCTCCCGCAACAGCGTCAGCAGGAGCTTATTAGGGAGCAGCAGCAGCGTGTGAGTCAGTACAGTCAAAATCTAGGTCAGCGGCAGCGTGCCGGGCAGCAGCATGAAGCACAGCTTCAGCAGCAGGGACGCATGGCGCAGTACCGCTTTCAGCAGCAGTACTCAGAGCGCGAACGCCAGCAGGAGATGAGCCTCCGGAACGATCACCACGATTACAACAGTGATCCATACTTCTACACGGCTGCGAACTATCGTTACCAGCGTGGCGGGCAGTACTATGAGACGAATCAATACGGCGCCAATTTGCTTCGGGAGGCCGTGAACTACGGTTATCAGCAAGGCTTCCTCGCCGGACAGGCAGACCGGCAGGATCGCTGGCGCTCGGACTACCAGGGCTCTTATGCCTATCAGGACGCGAACTACGGCTATGGTGGTTATTATGTACCCCAGGCCGACTACAACTACTACTTTCGCCAGGGTTTCCAGCGCGGCTATGAAGATGGCTATTACAGCCGTTATCAATACGGCAGCTATTCTAGCGGCAAGTACACCATCCTTGGCGCCATTTTGGGGTCAATCCTAGACATGGAAGTACGTCAATAAAGGCTGCGATGGCGCGGTGCACAAAACAAGCGCAGAGTTTGCGCATTTCGAGCTCTGAGATTCTTGGTTATGAGAGCCACTGAAAAGCCGCAGGGTTTCGGAATCACCGAACCCCTGCGCTGCTGCCTCATGCTGCTACCCGGCGCTCAAGCCACGATTCGCAATGCCCA
Organism: Terriglobia bacterium; assembly: GCA_035532595.1. Lineage (GTDB taxonomy): Bacteria > Acidobacteriota > Terriglobia > UBA7540 > UBA7540 > JAMCXS01. The sequence continues at coordinate 3,709 of DATKQU010000134.1, forward strand.
GAGCAAGACGGCTGTGCCGAAGACGATCCGGTAGATGGCGAACGGCGTGAACCCGCGTTTGCGGACCCAGGCCATGAACCATGCCACGGCGGCGTATGCCACGATAAAGGAAACGACGAAGCCGATCCCCACCAGGACCCACCCGTGCAGGCTGATCTGGGAAACTCCCACGGGATTTTCGCCCTTGCCCAGGAGCGATTTCAAAAGCTCATAGCCGGTGGCGGCCACCATGGTGGGCATGGAGAGGAAGAAGGAAAACTCCAGCGCCGAGGCGCGCGACATCCCCGCCAATTGCCCCGCCGCGATCGTCGACATGGAGCGCGAGGTCCCCGGGAAGACCGCCGACAAAATCTGGCAGGCGCCGATCCAGACCGACTGCCCCAGGCTCATGCCTTCCATCTCCCAGGTGTGAATGCGGCTGCCGGAGGCGCCCGGCCCGGCTTTCTCGCTCCGGGCCATCCTGGCGTCCACAATCCACATCACGATCCCGCCAATCACCAGGGAGGCGCCCATGACCTCCAAATCTTCAAGGTTCTTGCCGATTATTTTGACCAGCAGGAACGCCGGAATCGCGGTCACCACGAAGGCCACGCACGTGAGGCCCAGCGGATGCGTCAGCGGCGTGCGGTCGCCACGCTCTCCCCGCGGAAAGGTGGAAAGAAATTTTGCGATCCTGTCGCGAAAATAAACGGGCAGGCAGAGAATCGCCCCCAGTTGAATCACAATGGTGTAGAACTTCCAGTAGCCGCTGGCCAGGCTGACATGCAGGAAGGCCTCGGCGATGCGCAGGTGCGCGGTGGAACTGACGGGCAAGAACTCGGTCAAGCCCTCGATCACGCCTAACAGTGCAGACAACCCGTATCCGTTCAAGTTTCCTCCAGAAAGATCCAGAAACGATGCCGTTGATCTTGCACGACGATTAGATCATGAACCCTGCCAAGCGCCAATCCCTTTGGGGTATCCTGGCTCCGCGGGCCGTTGCGCTGCGGGTTCGGCCGGCGATGGGCTTTACAGCAATCTGCGCCCTGATTCGAGCCTGGGGGAAATGGCCCGTTTCGCCCGGAGCCGTGCGGCTTGCGCAGACAGGCGCTTCGTATGTTATCACTCTGTGATATTTACTATTGACACATAACTAATTTTGGTGTAGGCTATGCCTCTTTTCTGGGGTGTTCAAGCGGGGGGGGGGTGAGTGCCCTGAAGATAGGAATCATTAGCGATCAGACCCTTATTCGCAAGGGGCTCCTTTCCCTTTTGTCCGCCCAACCTTTCCGCAACCTCACCTTAGTGGTTGACGCGGGCACCCTAGCCGAGGCTGCTGAACAGATTATTTCTGCCAAGCCCCACATTCTCCTCATCGACTGCGATCACGGGTCCGGTTGTTTCGGTTGGATTCAGCAAGTGGAGGCGCTGTCTCGCTCCACAAAATGTTTGCTGCTCGTGGACACCGTGGGGAAGGAGTTTGCTGCTCAGGCGGCGCGCAGCGGAGCCTGGGGCGTGCTCTCGAAAAACACTGAACCAACGGTGATGCAGCAGGCGATCGAAAAGATTGTTCACGGCGAAATGTGGTTTAGTCAGGGAGCGATGGTAAATGCGGTCCAAAGCCTGCTTCGGCGCGGCCCTGCCGAGATTGCGGCGCCTGAAAAATTGACGCAGCGCGAGGCCGAGGTTTTGACTCTCCTCGCCAAGGGCTATCACAATAAGGAAATCGCCCGCCGCTTGTGCCTCTCGGAGAGTACGATCCGAACCTATCTCGAGACGGTTTATCGCAAGATGGGGGCAAAATCGAGAGTGGAAGCAGCCCTCCGCTTCTATGAGCGCAATGCGGGTATGATCCCTCGTCACGATTCGTCCGATTAAGATTCCACCCCGGCAAAGAAAAGAGCAGAGGGCAATTTGGAGCTCAAGAGGGCGCCTGCGGAGCCCGGCAGGCGCGTTGTTCAAACCTTGGCAGCCTGCCAGGTCGTCCGCTGTTTGCGCAAACTCTGCTTATATCTCTGGGCTAGCAATCGCTCTGATATTTTCCTTCCGCAAGCTGCCATTCCACGATGAGGACACTCGCGCGGCTGGCACCACGAAAGTCTCAGGCCTTTAACCAGCAGGGAAAGCAGGACTTAGCACCCACGGCTGCAAAATAATCCTTTTCCTTTTCCGCCGCCATCCCCCGTAATTCGTCGAGGGTCCTGTAGAACTTTCATCCCAGGCCAACCCCCGACAAATCTCGAGTCCCATTTTCATTCCTTTGTCGAGTTGTGCCTAGCACTAAGGTTCATTAATATGGCGGGCATTGGAGATTCAGTAATATGGCTGCACCCCATGCGGAACGTCGTTCCGGACAAACCGCACTAATCTCTCGCGGCCTGAGGGGCTCAGTCCCGATCGAGGCCACAGTCCATACCAAAGAACGAGCCACAGAGCTCGGAGGGCAATTGGCGCAGCTCAGGGAAGGTAACGCGCGAATTTGCCTGGATCATCCTTTGGCAAGAGGCACAGAACTCGCCCTTCTGGTTGAGTTCGTCGACACAAGGGGTAGAGAAATTCGATTTCGTTACCAAGGTACGGTTGCATCTGACGTTAACGATCCCTGGGCGAGAGGTGGCCGTAGATTTTGAGGAGGGGGTCGGCCTATCCGGGGGGCAGGCAAGGGAAATCCTTGCAGAGCTTTTCCAGAAAGCCGGTTGATAGTCCTCTAAGCAGCGGCCCTCAGAAACTCAGGAAGCAAGGATCCGGTGCCGTAGGCACGGATGTCCTCTAGTCACAGAGGAATATCTCTGTCCGATGACTGTAGGGGTGCGCCCCATGTAAGTCATAGAGCGGAGCTATGGGCTTAGCGAGGATAAGAGGATAAAATGATATCAACTCACTCCTCAGCATGGTTTGCCCTATACACTCGCCACCAGCACGAAAAGGCGATCGCCCGACTCCTTTCCGGGAAAGGAGTAGAAATTTTTCTGCCCCTTTACAACGCCGCGCACCGATGGAAGGACCGGGTCAAAAAACTCTCCTTGCCGTTGTTTCCGAATTACGTCTTTGTTTTTGCGGCGAGCGAGCGATTCAGCGCCATCCTTCACACTCCGGGAATCTACGATTTTGTGCGCTTGGGTACCTCGCCGGCGCCGATCGCGGTGGCAGAAATGGAGGCCGTCCAGCGGGCCGTGGTGCGCGGCCTCTCCGTGGAGCCCCATCCCTTTCTGAAATGCGGCGACCGGGCACGAGTGAAATCCGGGCCCCTGGAAGGGCTGGAAGGGATTCTGATCCGGAAAAAGAGCTTTTATCGTTTGGTCCTTTCGGTGGACCTGCTGGTGAAATCGATTTCCGTGGAAGTGGACGTCGCCGACGTCGAGCGGGTCGCGAGCCCGCACGACGCGAGGGCCCTCCCCGCCGCGGCGGCGGACCTTCGGGTGTGGGCGTGACGAAACTGACGGGAGAAGGTTGGAAGGGGTTGGCTTTCCGCAATCGCTTTTCTACAACGCTTCGAAAGGCCGGGCTCCTGTGGGCCTTGGCGTTTTGCCTTGCGGGATGCGTGCCGCTGGCGTATGCGACGGGCCAGCAGGAGAGCCTGCGGGCCGGAAGCCAGGCCGGCGAATTGCAGTACTCGATTGCGCCGGATGATTTGTTGGACATCCATGTGGTTGATGTTCGCGAACTCAGCGGCGAGTATAGGGTCAATTCTGACGGGACGATTACGCTGCCGTTCCTGGCGAAGCCCATTGTGGCGGAAGGCCTCGCGCCGCGCGAGCTTTCGGCAACGATTGCGGACCGGCTGCGGAGCGCCGGGCTGGTCACCCGTCCGAATGTGGTGGTGACGGTCAAAAGTTCCCGGTTGCATTCGGTGGCCATAGTGGGAGCCGTCAATAAGCCGCAAATCTATCCGCTGTTCGGCATGACCACCGTCCTTGACGTGCTTTCGCAAGCTGAGGGGCTGGCCAAGGATGCCGGCAACACTCTGATCATCACGCGAGGAGTGGTGGCTACTGAAACGCTTCAGCATCAGCGGGCGATGGGCGATCAGGGCGCGGCGATGCCCACTACTTTGAAGGTGAACCTCAAACGGCTTCTTGAAACGGGCGACCCGAGCCTGAACCTGGCCGTCTACCCCGGTGACCGCGTGACGGTCGAACGGGCGGGCTTTATTTACGTGGTGGGAGCCGTCAACCGCCCGGGTGGGTTTGCTTTGGAGACCAACCGGGCGGAGATGACCGTTCTGCAGGCCTTGGCGCTGGGGGAAGGATTGAAATCCACGGCGCTTCAGAAAAAGTCCATGATCATCCGGCGGGGTCCGCAATTTCCAAAGGGCCGGGAAGAGGTTGCAATTGACCTCAAGAGAATTTTGGCGGGCCGTGAAGCCGATCCCGGTCTCAAACCCGATGACATCCTTTTTGTACCGGAAAGTGGTTCCAAGATAGCCTTCCAGCGGGGCGCCGATGCGGCCATCCAGGTGGCGACCGGTGTCATCATCTGGCGGCGCTGAATCTGTTGTCGTGATCGATGCGTGGATTGACAGAATGCCTGAAGACGAAGCCCTGACTCCCCGGAAGTGCGGATTGGCTGAATCCCTTTGCCGGCGGCCGCCCTACCCAGCCAACGCCGTGGGGGCCGAGGCGCTCGACACTTACTCCTGCCTGCGCGCCTACTGGAATATCCTGCGCACAAGACGCTGGACGATTTTCACCGTGACCTTCGTGCTGGCCGCGGTGGTGGCGATCTACACGTTCAAAGTCGCGCCCACCTATCGAGCGACCGGGCGGGTGGAAGTCGAAGCGGACACTCTTCCCTTCCAAAGCCTGGAGCGCGATACTTCCCGCCTTCCCGCCGACACGGCCTTCCTCCGCACGCAAGTGGACGTTCTCACCAGCAATAACCTGGCCTGGCAGACGATTCAACAGTTGAAACTCGGCGCGAACTCCCAGTTCAATATGCCTCTCCGGCATTCGGGCCGGCAAGTGGCGGAGTCTTCCGGGGCCCTCCAGGCGCAGCTCATTAAGGCTTTTCATGACCGGTTGCGCGTCGATTTGGCCCCGGATAGCCGCATGCTGGAAGTAGCTTTTGACAGCGCGGACCCGGAGCTGGCCGCGCGTGCTGTCAACGCCCTGATGAACAATTACATTGAGTACAATTTCACCACCAAGTTTAAGGCCACGCGCCAGGCTTCCGAATGGATGGGGCACCAGCTCGACGAACTGAAAGCCAAGGTGGAACAATCGCAGCAGGCGCTGGTGGACTATGAGCGGCAGTACGCCATTGTCAACATCAGCGACAAGGAGAACCTGGTGGATCAGCGCCTGGCTGCGTTGAGCCAGGACCTCACGTCGGCGCAAAGTGACTTGGCCGGCAAGCAGTCCCTTTTCGAACTGGTCGAAGCCAATCCCTCCCAGATCGGTCTGCTGGCCCAGGATGATCTGCTGCAAAAGCTGCAAGAAAAATTTGCCGACCTGAAGTCGGATTATGTGAACGCTTTGGCCCAATACGGTCCCAACTTTCCCAAGGTGCAGCGGATCGAGGAACAGGTCGAGGCCGTGCAGGCGTTGATCAACCAGGAGCGTGAGCGGGCGGTGGACCGTATCCGGAAGGATTACGCGGCCGCCGTGGGCCGGGAAAAGATTCTGGCCCGGGAGGTGGCGGGGGAAAAGATTGAAGTGGGCAACCTGAGCCAGTTGCTCATCCAGCACAACATCCTGAAACGCGACTTTGAAACCAATCAGGATCTTTACGACGGCCTGCTGAAGAGGCTGAAAGACGCCACGCTCACCGCCGGTCTGCGGGCGACCAACATCCACATCGTTGATGACGCCCTCGTTCCCACCCTTCCCGTGCGGCCGAGAAAGACTCTCAACCTCGCCGTGGGTTTGCTGGTGGGGGTCATCCTGGGCGTTACGCTGGCTTTGGTTGAGGAAGGACTTGATACTTCGATCAAGAATGCCGAGGACGCGGAGAGACTCGTCCCGGCGCCAGCCTTGGCAGTGGTTCCCGCCGACTCTTCGCTCAAGCCGCCGTCCTCCCGCTCTCAAAGAAATGGCCGCAAGGCGGCGCGGGATCAGCTTGTAGCGCTGGCGGTTTCCGAGCGGCCCCATTCGGTCCTGGCGGAAAGTTTTCGATCACTTCGCACTTCCATCCTACAGTCCAGCACTGTGAGCCGACCGCAAGTCCTGCTGGTCACCAGCACCCAGCCGGGGGAGGGGAAAACGTCCACTGCCATCAACCTGGCGCTGGCGCTGGCCCAACGGGGTGAGCGAGTTCTGCTGATTGACGGTGATCTTCGCAAACCGGAAATCTCCAGCACGCTGGGCTTGACCAACACGAAAGGACTCAGCAAGGTTCTGGCAAAAGCCTGCCGCCTGGGTGAGGCCATCGAACGCCCCTCGTTATCGCCGAACCTATGGGCTCTCCCAGCCGGCAAGCGTCCCCAAAACCCGGCCGAACTGCTTTCTGCGCCCAACATGGAGCAGTTGCTTCAGGAGCTCCGCCGGCACTTTGACCACCTGGTCATTGATTCTCCGCCGGTGCTGCTGGTCACGGACGCGGCCGTTCTTTCCAAGTTTGTGGACGGCGTGCTGCTGGTGGTGGAAAGCGGCGTGACCTCCCGCAACGCCGTCCTGCGCGCTTATAAGACGCTGGAGACCTCGGGCGCCAGAATTCTCGGCACGGTTGTCAATAAGATGGATTTCGGTCACGACGGGTATTACGGCTACATCTACAAGACCTATCACCATACCTATTACCAGGACGGCAGGCCGGCGCGCGCGGCGGCGGCCCATGCGCCGGCTGGAGTATCTATGGGCAATTCACTCCCCAAAAGCTAAGGTTCTTTTCTGGATGATGCGGCAGTTATTTTCACCCCATTTAGTCGAGCATCCCTTGCTTTGAATATCGATGGGCAGGAGGAATTATGAACTGGAAAAGTAAGAACGTGCTGGTGACGGGCGGAGCGTCCTTCATTGGCTCAACGCTGGTCGATGCGCTGGTTGACCGCGGCGCCAGGGTTCGGGTGGTCGACAACCTGAGCAGCGGCAAGCTGGAAAACATCGAAGCCAAGATTGCC
>DATKQU010000135.1:0-10651 GCA_035532595.1 Terriglobia bacterium
GGTGGTCAGCGCGCCGCTCCAGTCCTGGAAGGTGTCGTCGATGGCCCATTTGGTTTTTCCGCTCACCGCGTCATAGGCGATGAAACGCCCCCGGGTGTCGCCATGATTGGCTGCATACATGTTGACAATGGCGCCCACGTAAGGGAATCCCGCTTTGTACTTGGCGGTGAAGGCTTGATAGTCCATGCAGATGTGGTTGGTGGGGACGTAGAAGAGCTTGGTCATGGGATCGTAAGAAGCCGGTTGATTGTTCTTGGCTCCTTCGGCGGCAGGACAGATATCTTTCACATTGACGTCGGCTTTCGTCATCTTGGCAGGGTTGACGACGGGCCGGCCCGTCGTCATATCGATCCTCTCGGCCCAGTTCACGCTCGGATCGAACTTGTCGGCGCTGAGAAGTTTGCCGTCGCGGCGGTCCAGAACGTACCCGAAGCCGTTCCGGTCGAAATGCGTCAGGGTTGGGACCTCCTGACCATCGATTTCACTATCGGTGAGAATACATTCGTTGACGCCGTCGTAGTCCCACCCATCGTGAGGCGTCATCTGATACACCCATTTGGCAACGCCCGTATCGGGGTCCCGTGCAAAGAGGGTCATGGCCCACTTGTTGTCGCCGGGACGCTGCGAAGGGTTCCAGGTGCCGGGATTCCCGCTCCCGTAATAGAGCAGGTTGAGCTTGGGGTCGTAGCTATACCAGCCCCAGGTCGTTCCGCCGCCCAGTTTCCACTCGTCTCCGCGCCAGGTCTTGAGGCTGGAATCCGCGCCCACGGGCTTCTGAGTCGCACCATCGATCGTTTTCGCAGGATTAAGTAGGATTTCATTGTCTGGACCGGTGCTATAAGCCCGCCACAGGCGCTTGCCGGTTTCAAGGTCATAAGCGTCGATGTGGCCGCGCACGCCGTACTCGCCGCCGGATATTCCGACGATCACCTTGTTGTGAATGATCAGCGGAGCGGAGGTTAAGGTCTGCCCGGTCGCTGGGTCGGCGTTGCGAGCTTTCCAGATCACCTTCCCTGTCTCCGCGTCCAGGGCATAGACCTGTCCGTCGAGAGCGTCAACAATAACCTTCCCATCCCCATATCCCACACCACGGTTGACCACGTCGCAGCAAGCCACCGACGGCGCGGCCTGATCCTGGGTGGGAGTAAATTTCCAGATGATGTGTCCGATATTGTTCAGGTCAACTGCGTAAACGTGGTTGGGGTAGGAGCTTTCGAAGTACATCATATCGCCGATCACCAGGGGTTGTCCTTCCTGGCCCCGCAGGGTCCCCGTGGACATGGTCCAGGCGACCTGAAGATGCTTGGCATTGTCCACGTTGATTTGGTCCAATTGGCTATAACGCGTGGCGCTGTAATTCCCCAACGGCATGACCCACTGATCAGGATTCTGGGACATCTCCTGCAGGGATTGGCCGGCTGCCGCGATACTGCACGCAATCGCAAAACAGACAGGCACCAGAATCGCCCGTCTCCAAACGCTTCGCCTTTCTACCATCTCGCAAGCCCTCCTCTCATTTCATGATGTTTTGTCCTTATCTTTCTAAATCCTTACGAGCGCAACCAAGACCCAAGCTGGAGCGCTGAAATTGGGTTCTCTGAATCGTTGGGCTGTAGTCCCGTTTATCTGTACCACCCGGCAACCCTTGAAAGTGACAGGCCCTGGCCCACGGAACCGTTTGCGGAATGACCCGCCGAGCGTCATAGGCGGAGGCGGGCACGACTCGTGCCCGCCTCCGGAAAGTTTATGCAGCTATAAGCCCATGAGGATCGATCACGAACTTCTTGGCTGCGCCTTTGTCGAAATCGGTGTAGCCCTGCGGCGCTTGATCGAGAGAGATCACCGTGGCATTCACTGCTTTGGCGATCTGGGCTTTGCCGTAGAGAATGGCCATCATGAGCTGGCGGTTATAGCGCATGACCGGGCACTGTCCGGTATGGAAGTGCAAGCTCTTTGCCCATCCCAAGCCGATGCGGATGGAAAGGTTTCCTGTTTTGGCTGCCGGATCCATGGCGCCCGGATCGTCGGTAACGTAGAGCCCCGGGATACCGACGCCGCCGCCGGCCCGGGTGATCTGCATGGCCTGGTTGAGGACGGTCGCCGGATGTTCCTCGCTGGCGCTGCCGCCCACTCCATGAGCCTCAAACCCCACGCAATCCACCGCGCAATCGACTTCAGGCTCACCCAGGATTTTTTCGACCATCTCCCCGAGCGAGGCCTTTTTCTTCAGATCGACGGCTTCGCACCCGAAGCTGCGAGCCTGGTCCAGGCGCTCGTCGATCAAGTCGCCCACGATCACCACGGCCGCCCCGAGCAATTGGCAGGAGTGAGCGCAGGCCAGGCCGACCGGGCCCGCCCCTGCCACATAGACCGTACTGCCCGGCCCCACGCCGGCCGTATAAGCACCGTGAAAGCCGGTGGGGAAGATGTCCGAGAGCAAGGTCAGATCAAGGATCTTGGCCATGGCCCTGTCCTTATCCGGAAACTTAAGGAGGTTGAAGTCGGCGTAGGGAACCATGACATATTTCGCCTGGCCTCCTACCCAGCCTCCCATGTCGACGTAGCCATAAGCGGCGCCCGGACGGTCGGGATTGACGTTCATGCACACGCCGGTCTTGCCTTCCTTGCAGTTACGACACCGCCCACAGGCAATGTTAAAGGGCACGGAGACGAGGTCTCCCTTCTTGATGTACTCCACGTCCCGGCCCGCTTCGATCACCTCTCCGGTAATCTCGTGCCCGAGGGTCAGCCCCGGCGGAGCTGTCGTGCGCCCCCGGACCATATGCTGGTCAGAACCGCAAATATTGGTGCTGACGATCTTGAGAATTACTCCGTGCTGGCAGTCGCGATGACGCCCCTTGTAATCCAACTCCAGCTTCGGAAACGGAATGTCTTCTACCTGGACCTTGCGCGGTCCCCGGTAGACAACTGCTCGGTTTTTGTCTGCCATAATCGTGTCTCCTTTCCATTTAAAAAAAGACATTTCCACCGTCCCGGAGCGAGCGGAACTGGCTAGCGATTGTTCCCCTCGCCGTCCGGACAGCCTTTATTTGGCAGCGGCTGCGGCGCCGGCTTCCGCCACCGCGTGGTCGTTTTCGACCATCGAGCCGCTGACGCCCACCGCGCCGATCACCTTGCCGCTAGCGTCTTTAATGGGCACTCCGCCGGGAAAGGTGATGAGCCCGCCATTGGAGTGCTCGATGTTGAAGAGCGAACCTCCTGGCTGCGAGAGCTTGCCGATTTCGCCGGTGGGCATGTCAAAAAAGCGCGCGGTCCGGGCCTTCTTGATGGCGATGTCGATGCTTCCTTGCCACGCATCGTCCATGCGGGCGAAGGCTTTCAGGTTGCAACCCGCATCCACAACCGCGATATTCATCTTGGTATTGATCGCTTTCGCCTTTTCGATGGCTGCGTTCACCACAGCCAGAGCTTGTGCCGTGCTGATATCCTTCGTGTTCAACGCTTCCATACTGACGACCTCCTTTTAGTTTGTTAGGTTGACAAGCTTTTCATTTCGAGAGGGAATGAGCGAGACCTCCGCCTGTGCCTCGCGCGCCAACCAGCCGTGAATCCACAAAAGGCAAAGGTCCACACTTAAGACCACCAAAGAACCTGGTTATAATGCCAGCCCCAAAAAGCCCCGCTTCTCACTCGAACGGGGAGGTGAGAAGCCATCCTGATAAGACGCTGAAAACTGCTTCAAGCCCCAAGCAACGCAAGCCGCCCCGGTGCGCCGCGATCCGCCGAGATCCCAACTGAAGGCCGCCGGAATGATACGCGCTTCCCGGCCTTCGAAATGTTTTACTAGTCCGACTCAGAGGGAGGTCTGCCCTCCGGCACCAAGCCGATGCTGCGTCCTTTCACGTACTCATAAATTCGCTCAATGTCCTTGTCGGTGAAAAAGCCTGCCCAGCTTGGCATCCCCTTGGCCTTCCTGCCCACCATCGCGACCGTGATGAACTGCCCTTCTGTCATGCCACCAGTCAGCGAGTGACGAAGATCAGGAGCTAGCTCCCCCCCCACGGCGTCTCCGCCGTGGCAACGAAAGCAGTAGGAATTGAACATCTCATAGCCACGGAAGATATCTTTGGTGACCTTATGATCTGCTACAAAAAGGGGGAAGTCCAGCGCAATGGTCTTGTTGTCGGCGAGCGTGTACGAATAGGTCTTGGCGGGTGTTTCTTGCTTGGCGCTTGCCTCTCCTTCCAAGGAAAGGATCCAATCCACCATCAAGCGAAGCTGGGCGTCGGTGAGCTTGGGGTGCGGCGTCATGGGGATTTTCCCCCACGCACCGGAACCGCCCGCCTTGATTTTCTGGGACAGCTTGCTCGCGATGCCGGGTTCTCCGGCGTAACGCTTGGCGATCAACGTGAAGGCAGGACCGACTAATGGATGATCAACGGCGTGGCAAGAGATGCAGTCGTTGGAGTCCACCAACTTCTTGCCCTCATTCGGGGAGGCGGCTTTTGTCTTGCCGGCGCCGGCGCCTTTGGCCCACAGACCGATCGTGGAAAGGACACCGAGACTGGCGGCCGTTATCATCATGGCAAACAGGAAGAATGCTTTTCCCTTCTTTCGCGGCACGGCAGCTTCCTCATCACTTGCGGAATGACCAGCATGAAATACCATCAGCAATTCAAAACGCCCCGGCGTCAGACTGGGGCGTGTACAGTTTGACGCTATATTCGTTCAGAATGGCAAGGAGTTTACCACGATCTTTGGCGATGACGGCGTCAAGGCGATTTTTCAAAGCTTCGTCATTTTCACGAATTCCCATGGCCATAGGAAACGCATAAAGTTCGGCGCCGCCCGGAATCCGTCCATTCGGCACCGCCACAACCTCCAGACCGGGATACTTCTTCAGGAAGGCCCCGATCGCGGGTTCCCACGTGATCATCACCTCAATCTTGCCGCTTTTGACGGCGTCCAGCATGGCAGCGGGCGACTGGTTCGGTTGGTCCGCGATGTTGAAAGTAATCGCATCGCCGATCAGCCCTCGCAGCTTCAAGCCATCTTCCGGAGGGGTATCCTGCTCAAAACCGATCTTGAGCTTCCGCAGGACCGGCGAGTCCATGCTGGTGATGTCGTAGTTTGCGGATTTCTTGAAAACGAAGACATACGATGAGGTGTAATAGGGGCGGGTGGTAAGTTCTTCCCGGCTGCCGTAGGGGATGTCCATGACCACATCGCACTTGCCCGCGTCGAGCGTCTCGGAGAGAAATTGTGAGAAACCTCCGTGGCCGCGGTAACTTGCCCAGGTATATTCAACTTTCTCGCCGAGAGATTGGGCAACCGCCTGGGCAATCTTGTTTTCAAAACCCTCTCCTGCCCGGTTGGAATAGGGCAAATAGTCAGGATCGGCACAGACGCGAAGCGCCTTTGCACCAGCGGGAGCCAGCATGAAGAACCCTGCCATTGCCAACGCCATATACAGCGACTTAAGCCGCATAGAATTAAAGCCTCCGATCCATGAATGTCACCCGCAGCGATTCTTCTCTTGGACTGACCGCCTTCTTAATAACGGCTGGAGACATCGTTTCTGATGGTCGATGCAGATCAATCAAGACGGCGAACTCCTGCCGGGATAACTCCCACGCGCCGCGTCAACTGCATGAAGACGGCCACGCGACAATGCTTTAGCCTGTATTGGATTTCGGATCTTGCCTCGCCTTGAACACGATGGTGGGGCGTTGCGGCGGAGACCGTCGGCCTCCGCAAGCCACTCTGGAGTGTGAGCGGTGCTACCTGCATCCTGCGCCTGGTAATGATGGCAGAGTATCTTCTTGTTTCGGAACTATGTTCCGCAGCCCGAAATAGAATTTAGTCGTTCCGCCCCGAACGTGATGTGACTTGAACTCAGTGGATTTTCTTTTCCAGCCCGGCAGCAACCCCTGCCAGCCAGGAGTCTTGACGCGAATCCTTACATCTGCTTTTATCCCGGCTCAGAGAGCCTACACCCGCCGGGCCACAAAGATCAATAGCTTCTGTTGGTGTGTCAAAGCTCCCTAGAAATGTCGTCTTTTTTATTTTTTGGTCCTGGTCTTGGTCGTGAGCCTTGGCCCGAGCGAAGCCCTGCGAGCCCGCTTTGGTTAATGCCAAAGCTGCAGGATCACGACATTATGAAGCTAAGCGGATGATGTGCTATAAAAACCGGACTCTCTGATTCACCAACAACTTCGTTGACTATAATCGGAACATAGCTTTTGATGGAACGGCAAACTGTAGCTCGCCACGGCGACAAGAACAAGAAGGAGAAAGTTATGGACTTGCGGATAAAGGGACCACGCAAGGTGGAGCTAACCCGGCGCCCGGGTTTTCCCGGGCTGGCAACGTTTATCTTTGCCTCGATCGGCGTGATGTTGCTGCTTGGCCCTTCCGTCCGGGCGGCCGTTCGGAACAAGGTCAATCCGGTCCTTGCAACACCGCCGGGCGTGGAATTCAACCTCGGCGGATTTGTGGGTGATCGTCTTCGCGCCAATCTGAACGAGTGGGAACTTCGCGTGCCCGCCGCCAACCCGGCCATGCTCCAGATGTTCCGGGACCGCGACCGTAAGCCCGGCCGCAACCTGCTACCGTGGTCCGGAGAATTTGCGGGCAAATACCTTTGCGCTTCAATTCTGAGCTACCGCCTGCTGAAAGATCCCCGCCAGAAAGCCTTGATCGGCCGAACGGTAAACGCCCTGATCGATACGCAGGGGCCGGACGGCTACCTTGGACCGTTCGACCGCGCCGAGCGCCTTACGGGAAACAACTGGGATCTCTGGGGGCACTACTGGGTGATGCGCGCGCTCATCATGGACTACCAGGAGTTTGGTTCCACGCGCGCCCTCCAGTCCGCGGAACGCGCCGCGGACCTGCTGGTTCGAACCTTTCTCAACAAGGATATTTCTCTCACCAACGACGGCAGCTTCGGGCAGATGAATTACGCCGTGATTCATGCCTTCACCTTGCTCTATCGGATCACCGGCCGGCCTCAATACCTGGCGATGGCGAACTGGATTGTCCGGCAATGGGACAAGCCGGGGGCAGGCCTCTATCTGAAGCTGGCGCTGGCCGGCAAGGAAATGTACGAATTCCCCGGCAACCGCTGGGAAAGTCTGCACGACTTCATGGGCCTGTATGAGCTCTACCTGCTGACCGGCGATGCGAAATATCGCGAGGCCTTTACGCACATCTGGTACAGCATCCTGAAAGGCGACCGGCACAACACCGGGGGCTGCACCTCCGGCGAGCACACCACCGGCGATCCTTACGACCTGGGAACGATTGAAACCTGCGCGACGGTGGCCTGGATTGATCTCAGCGTTGATATGCTCAAGCTGACGGGGAACTCCCGGGTGGCCGATGAAATCGAGCTTTCCACCTATAACGGGAATTTGGGGGGGCAGTCACCCGCGGGAGGCTGGTGGACCTTCACCACGCCCATGGATGGGGTCAAGAGAGCGGCGGTCGAAAGCATCAATTTCCAGTGCCGGCCCGGAAGCCCGGACCTGAACTGCTGTTCGGTGAACGGCCCGCGAGGGCTGGGGCTGCTGGCGGAGTGGGCCATCCTGAAATCAGGCGACGGCGTGGCGCTGAACTTTTACGGCCCCGGAACCATCAAGACGCAAACCCCGGGCGGCAATACAGTGACGCTCCGTCAGGAAACCGAATACCCCGTGAACGGCAAGGTCCAGTTGCAAGTGGGCCTGGGGAAACCGGAAACTTTTGATTTGAAGCTTCGGATTCCGGGCTGGTCGCGCGCCACCCGCGTCTTGCTGAACGGCAAAGAGGTCAGCGGAGTGAAGGCAGGTTCCTATCTGAGCCTGGCGCGGCCCTGGAAGAGCGGCGACTCGGTTGAGATCGACTTCGACATGGCGCTCCACTTCTGGGCGGGCGAGCGGGAGGAAGATGGCAAGACGTCGGTTTATCGCGGGCCCATTCTGCTGGCCTTTGACCCGACGTATAACGAATTCGACGCCGGCGCCTTACCGGAAATGGATGCGCGCCGCATGAGCTTTGAGTTCGTCCGAACCGAGCTTCCCATCCAGCCGCTCGAACTGCTTCGCGTTAAGGCCATCGACGGCACGGAAGTCACGCTTTGCGATTTCCCTACCGCGGGGGCATACGGCAACCTCTACCGAACCTGGCTGCCGATCCGCAACGTCAAGCCGTTGCCCTTTGATCCCTCGCGGCCCGTGTGGAATTACCGGCCGTGATCACACGAACGGCCTCGATGAGTTGGAAGCGCGGTACCTGCCGCCGATTCCGTGCGTGAAATCGCCGATTAGTCCTTATTATAAAAGATAGCCACGATCATGCGGGCAGAAAGGAATGGATTTTTCCGCAATGGCCAGGAATTCTAAATGCTGAAGGGTTGCGACCGCTGCTTGTTCGTTTCGATGACCTGGAATCGCGAGCGCATCTTGGCAGTGCCTTGATGGAGGAACTTAATGGATGACAAACCGGGGTTCGGAGCACTTTTTCCTGCAGACCTCACTGATGATGCAAGCGGCGGCGAGGCGAAGGGCAACAATCGCAGCAGAATATCAAGGCGCGATTGGTTGTTGTTGCTGGGAACGGGCGCGGCCACGCTGGGGACTTCAGCCGCAGGTGCCAGCTCGACCGCGAGTACGGCTGGAGCCGCGCAGAAGACTGAAAAGGAAACCCCGCCAAGCGCTGCTGCTGTGCCGTCCGGCGTGTTCGAAGAAATCGACAAGCTGAAAGCTCAGCGGGTCTATGCCGAAACCCCCGTGCAGGCTCGGTTGGAGTATCAAGAAACGGCCGCGTCCAGCGACGGCAAGGCCTGCCAGATCAGCTTGCGCGAGGATTGGGATCTTGCCGAAGCGGACAATGCGCTCCCTCCCGGCAAGTATTCCGAAAAAACCGACTGGGTGAAAGTCACCATGCCCAGGCCTGTGCAGTATGCGCTGATGGAGGCCGGAAAGATTCCCAACTTGTGGTACTCGGACAATTTTAAGCGCCTGCAATGGATTCAGAAGCGCGACTGGCATTTGCGCCGCCGCTTCACAATTCCCCAGGCGTGGAATGGATCGACCATCCGGCTGCGATTCGATGGCATGGATTATCGAGGTATGGTTTGGCTCGACGGCGTTTTCCTGGGCACTCACGAAGGGATGTTCGGCGGGCCGACTTTCGATATCACCTCCAAGGTGACGCCCGGAAAGCAGCATGAATTGCTGGTGCGCCTGCTTCACGAAGAACACGACATGAAGATGGTTTTTGTGGGCATGGGGCACGGAAGCAACACGACGACGGCAAAGCCGGACGCGCTCGATCTGAGTTATGTCTGGGGCAACCGCTACCGCACGATTGGTTTGTACCAGCCCATTCGCCTGGCGGCGACGGGCCAGGCGTACATGGAAGCGCCTCTGGTGCGGACGGAGGGCCTGGCGCCTAAATCTGCCAGCCTGTGGGCCCAGGCGATGATCACGAACACCGGCAAGGAATTTGAAGGCGTTGTCGAGGCGCAGATCATCGATCTCTCGAACCAGCAAGTGGTCTGGCAAGAGACATCCCGGCAGAAGGTCACGCCGGGGGATTCGTTCTGGGAGCGGCGTATCACGCTCGAGAAGCCAAAGCTGTGGTGGCCGAACGGACTGGGCTCACAGCCGCTTTACATGCTGGAGCTGAAGCTTCTGAACGGCAAGGAGCCGATGGACACCATCCGCAGCCGCTTTGGCGTGCGGACGCTCGAGATGCAGCGCAACGCCGTTGACCCTGAAAGCCCCCGAATTCATGTTTCGAGCTACACACGGCAGACGCATGAGGATGAAGCGTTCCGATATCTTTGGGTCGTCAATGGCCGCCCGTTCTATGCCAAGGGCACCTGCTGGATGACCGCCGACGATGTCCTGGCGCTGACCCCGCAGCGCGAAGAGTGGTTGATCCGCGCCGCCAAAATGAACGGGGCGAACCTGTTTCGCTTGAACGGCGGCACAAGTATTTTTGAAACCGAAGAGTTCTACAATCTCTGCGACGAGCACGGCATCATTGTCTGGCAGGAACTGCCGCTCAGTTCCGGCGGCGAGGCCGAATCCTGGCACCGAACCAATACCGCGCCCCTCGCCGTCTGGCGGGAACAAATCCGCCAAGGCGTGCTGCGCTTCCGGCAGCACCCTTCCACCGGCGTCTATGTGGGAGGGAATGAATTTGACGCTTTTGGGGAAGGCATTGAGCCTCTGCTCGGCGTGGCCCGGGAGATTCTGGCGGGCTACGATGGCGGGCGGCCGTTCCGCATGGCCTCGCCCTGCGGCGGCGACTGGCACGCCTATGCTCCCTTCCCGGCAATTTGGACGGCCGATGAAAACTGGTACCACAAAGTCTATGGCCGCGGGCACTACTTTATTTCCGAATGGTCATTCTGCAACTTTAGCAACCTGTCTTTGCTGAAGCGCATTCTGCCTGCCACGGAGCTTGACGCCAAATCCGTCGGATACGATCAAAAAGCGTTCCTCGCGGCGCATCCAGCCTTTCGCGATCGCTGCGCTGAGCCTGACTTTTCAACGGGCGAGATGTGGAACCTGATTTCCACATACGGTGATTTGAGCAAGGCAAACATTGCGGAGATGGTTGAATACAGCCAGATGGCGGAGGCTCGCCGCTACGGTTATATTTTCGAACATTGGCGGGCGCAGTTCCCGTACACCGG
>DATKQU010000136.1:0-3595 GCA_035532595.1 Terriglobia bacterium
TCCCTTCCTTGTAAACCTGCTCGGGGAGTTGCGCGATTACCTGGCCGTCCTGCATCGCTCCAGAGTAGGTCTTCTGCTGCTGGTACGTGGTGGACATGTTGAGGCCGTTCACGATTTTTTCCGCCGGCAGCCGGCGCAACGCGGCCAGGGCGGCCGCCCCTGTGCCGTGGATACCCATCTGGCGGGCGAAGGCAGTGCCGGCCTGCTCCGCCGAGGGCTGGCCGTGCGGGCCGGGATGATTGAGCGGCGGAGGGGAAAACGGCCCGCTGCGCCCGCCGCCCGATTCGATCATGGCGCGAGCAAACAGTCCCCGGCCCAGAGGCGAAGTCAGCAGAACGTTAACCGCAAGTCCGCCCGCGGATTCACCAAAGATGCTGACCTGATGCGGGTCCCCTCCGAAGGCGGCGATATTCCGCTGCACCCATCGCAGCGCGGCGAGTTGATCCATCAGGGCGTAATTGCCCAGCAAGCCGCCGTTCCGTGTCAAGGCGGGAAAGGCAAAAAATCCAAAACGCCCCAGCCGGTAGTTGAAGCTGACAAAGACCACACCGCGGCGCGCGAAGGCCGCGCCGCTATAGACCGCGGGCGAACTGCCCCCGTTGACGAACCCGCCACCGTAAATCCAAACCATCACCGGACGCGGCTTGGGCGCCGGTTGCAAGGGCGCCCAGACGTTCAGGTAGAGACAGTCTTCGCTGGAGGTGGTGCGCAGCGGCGCGGTATCTTTCGGATCAGGAAGCTGCATGCAGTCGGGGCCAAAATGGCGCGCCGGACGAATGCCCTTCCAGGACTGTACCGGCTGCGGCGGATGCCAGCGCAGAGCGCCCACGGGCGGCTGGGCGTAAGGGATGCCCTTAAAAATCATCAGGCCGCCGCGCGCCACACCGCGGATCCGTCCGGAGCCGATCTCGATCACGGGCGAGGAACCCTGCGTGGAACTCGCGCGCGCCGCCGATGAAAACGCCACCGCCACAACCAAGAAGTACGCCCAAGCAAGAGCTAACCTTTTCATCGCCTGCTTCCCCTCTCCCTTCGCCAGCCCCGACCCGCTGGCCGTCTTGCCCCCCCACAATACTTGTCCAGCGCCCCCCGCTGACAGCAAGGTACCACGTCGGCGGAGGGAGCAGCCTTTCTATTGATCAAGAGAACGAAACTAAAATTGGAGAAAACCCTGCGTTTGCATCCCACTTAACGCCGGCGAAGCAGGAAAGTAAGGGCCCTTTGGTTATCGCGGGTGACCTGCCCGCGACTTTGTACCACCGGAAGTGAGAGATTTTACATCACATGAGCGGCCTGGGATTTTTATACCACTTCCAGGGTGAGTTTTTCGGCTTCTGTAGCCGTCTTCTAACAGGTAAGTGGCGAGCAAATGTCGAAATACTTGGGTCGCCCCATCTTTACCGCTGCATCAATCCCGGCGAGATCTCTTTTTTAGATTAAGATGCCGGGCAGCCAGCCCGAGGCAATGACGCGCCTTTGCGTTTGAAGGATCGAGCGCGACGACCTTCTTTAGCTCGGCGATGGCTTCGGAGTACTTTTCCTGAAGCCTAAATGTGGTTCCCAGGTGGAAATGAGCGCTGGACAATGAGGGCTTGTCCTAATCAGCATGATAGTCCAGGTTTGGCTCAGCGGGTCGTGCCATGTCCGTGCGGACCAACATTGGCGTGCTTAGGCTCGCTGATGCCCTGGGGAGCCAGCGCCGGTTCATCCCAGACTTTTGGTCCCGAGTTGGTCATCGCGGAGGTAGGGGGTTAGTTGGCGCAGATTGGGTCCGGCCACGCAACTGTAGTCCAACTGTAGTCAATAAACACCAAGAAAGCCTCAAAGTCCCTCACAATTCAAGAGGCTCTTGGCGTGACCGGGCTTTCTTGTACCAGGTGAAGTGAGAGAGAATTCACCTGAGGAGGAAGATCGGTCATGCCAAACCAAAGGTATAAGCCGGAGCAGATCGTAAATCTGCTGCGGAAGATTGAAGTGGAAATCGCGAACGGGAAGACGACGCCGCAAGCGTCCCGGGAGGCGGGGATCACCGAACAGACGTACTATCGCTGGCGGAAGGAATTCGGAGGGCTGAAGCTGGACCAGGCGAAGCGGCTGAAGGAGTTGGAGAAAGAGAACAGCCGGTTGAAGCGGTTGGTGGCTGAACTATCCCTGGAGAAGCAGGTGCTGCGCGATGTGGCGCAGGGAAACTTCTAAGCCCCGGGCGGCGGCGTTGTGCGGTGGAGCATGCGCGGGAAGAGTACGTACTCTCCGAGCGGTATGCCTGCCGGTTGCTGGGGCAAGGACGAGGGACACAACGGTATGCTCCGATCTTGCGGAGCGATGAGGATGCGCTGACCCGGGCGATCATCACACTGGCCAGCCAATACGGCCGGTATGGCTACCGGCGAATTACAGCGCTGCTGCGAACAGCGGGATGGCAAGTGGGCAAAGACCGGGTGGAACGGATCTGGCGACGGGAAGGGCTGAAGGTGCCGCAGAAACAGAGGCCGCGAAGGCGCTTGTGGCTGAACGACGGCTCCTGCGTGCGGCTGCGGCCGGAGCGGCCGAAACATGTTTGGAGCTACGATTTCGGTGCGCCATGACGGCGAGGAGGATGCGACTTCGTAAATCCAGTCCACGCCAAACTGCGTGTCCTTCACGAGCTTCCGCTTCTCGGTTGCGGACAACGCTGCGCGCAGAGTTTCGATCTCGCGGAGTCCAACGCCATCCTTGCCGAGATAACGCAGCGCCTGAACGACGAGGGCCAATTTGCCCTCAAGCCCCGCCATCACCTTCGGACGCGCATGCTTGAAATGGATACTGCGGCGTCCGATCGGCACCTCCTTATTGGGGCCGTCCGTCAGGTAGATGATTTTTGAGGGCACTTGCGTTGACAGGCCGAGCAGGTTAGCCGCCCACGCACCATCCGGCACGATCTTCCATTTTTGCCGTCGCGCTATCGCGCGCGCGGCTTCATCGATGTCCGGACTTAACTTCCCACCGAGCGCAGGATTGACCTTTGGCACGTCGTACAGGCCCCGCCGGACACGACGGATTTTCCCGCTCCGGGCTAGGCTTGTCGAAGCCATGTCGACCGTCCCGCGGCTGCCGATGTCAAGAAAGTCCTTTGCGGAGAAGGCTTTTCCATCGCCAAGCCGCTCAATCCTCACAACTATCTGATGTCGCATGGTTTGCATAGGCACAGTCTGCCTTAGTATTTAGAAAAAGTACACTGCTTTTTCTAAATAATCGAAGCGTTTCTCCAACTAAGGTTCAGTCGTCACAGCAACCCGCTGATAACGCAGGCAGCTCCCATTCCGGTCGCCAACGTAATGCCCAATGAAACATGCCAAGTGCGCCCAAAGATTCTGTCTCACTAGAGGGGTTCACCCCACCGGCGCACGTACAAGATCGGTACAACTTGAGCGTTCCAAGAGCGATTCTCAATAACTTAGCGTTGCCAACCGTGCCGCAAAATCAATGAGATACCCTTACTTATCTAGCTTCGTAAACCGTAGGTCGGGGGTTCGATTCCCTTCGCCGGCTCCAACCTTTTCCTTTGGATTTCAATTAGTTAGATGAAACTCTGCATTCACCGGAAAGGCCGCAAAAC
>DATKQU010000137.1:0-3507 GCA_035532595.1 Terriglobia bacterium
GCCCGTCCTCGCCGTGATCGACGGCATCGCTTCCGGAGCGGGCAGCGAGCTGGCGGCCTTCTGCGACCTGGTGATCGCCACGGATAATGCGCAGTTCCGGCAACCCGAAATCAAGCTGGGCGTGTTTCCGCCGCTGGGAGCAGTCGTCTATCCGCGCGTCATCGGGCCGCGCCGCGCCATGGAATTCCTGCTGACCGGCGAGCCCATCAACGCCCGCACGGCGCTCGAAATCGGTCTGGTCAACCGCGTCGTCTCCTGCGACGACCTCCAGGCCACCGTGGATGCCATGGTCAAACGCATCACCGATGAGAGCGGTCCCGTTCTCCAGTTGCTCAAGCGCGTGATCTTCAACGGAACCTGGATGCCCTTCGCCGAAGCCATCAAACGCGCCCAGGATATCTACCTCAACCAGTTGTTCGAGCTGGAAGATTCCCAGGAAGGCCTGCGCGCCCTCATCGAAAAACGCAAACCCGTGTGGAAGAACCGGTAGTGTGGCGTCCCAACTAATTATTTGCCATGCGACCGTCATTCCGAGGGCCAGCGTCTTTTGTCGGCCCGAGGAATCTGCTTGTAGCACGGTCAAAAAGCAGATTCCTCGCTTCGCTCGGAATGACACGTTTTCGACCGGGGCGTATAGAATTAAGCGGGACACCACACCAGGACGCCCCCCAAACCGCTTGACTTTGGCCCACCAACCGCCTAGGTTCTAAACGTATGGACTACCGCGAGATCATCACGCTGGAGCCCGGCAAGCGCGGCGGCAAACCCTGCATTCGTGGTTTGCGAATTACGGTTTACGACGTGCTCGATTATCTTGCCTCCGGGATGACGGAGCAGGAAATCCTGCGCGACTTCCCCGAGCTGACTTCCGACGACATCAAGGCCTGTCTGGCCTTCGCCGCCGACCGTGAACGCAAGTTGACCTCTGCCCTCCCGTGAAATTACTCTTCGATCAGAATCTCTCTTATCGCATTGTCGAAAACCTAATGGCCGGCGAGTGCAAAATAATGGGCTACGTTTCTGCGCCGGCAAGCTCGCAAACGGGGAAGGCATCGCCGAACGAGGTGAGAAGTGGAAAAGGTCGATGAGAAGAACCTTCGATTCGCCGTCGAAAAAATCGAGGAGTGCGAATTCTTTATCCGCCTGGCGGAGCGACACAAGACGAAGCCGCAGGAGTTTGGCTTCTATCTGAGCGCTTCCCTTTCGGCGTTCTATTCAATCCTCGAAAGACTCATCCTCACGGTGCTGGACAGGCCTCTGCGAAAGAGAAAGAAAAGGGCGGAGGCATTGGCACGCCTCGGGCTATCCTCACCCGAAATCGCCTTTCTGCTGGATGCCAGAAACTTGGAAGTTCACCACGAAGGTGTCCACATCGATCTTGTGCGACGGCGCGACCCTTTGGCACCCCAACCTACTGTGCCGAGGTTTGGGACACGATACGGCAGATTCGATGACCCACTCTGGACGGCCCCCGGCCCTCGCGCCGAGAAGCACTGGGTTTTCTTCAAAGTGCCGAAATCTGAAGCGATCACGCTTTGCCGAAACGCGTTAGAGCAGGTACAGCAGTTGGTAAGCGAGCTTGCGGAAACTGGGAATCGCGCAAAACCCGGTTAGGCATCCAATCAATTCCGGAATATGCGTAATCACCCCTTCAAAAAATCCCAGAAGCTCGGCATCTTGTCACCCTTACGCAGGTTCTTTTCCTTCTGAACAACCCTGAGGTTTCGCAGAGAATTGTCTCCACCGCGTGAAAAGGGGACAATATGGTCGATGTGATACTTGGCAGGGTCCCAATCCAATCCCTTGCTCGTCAGATCCCTTGCAATAACTTGCCGCCGGACGGTCCTTGGGATGCGCCGCGCGCTCTTAGGCGGCGCGACGAGAAGCCAGCCGGAGCCCAAGCCTGCTAACGCACTGAAAACACCTACTTCAAGGGACGGAAGCCGTTGTTGCGCCAAGACGTAAACTCCTGCCGCGTACACAATGAGGAAAACGAGCATCCGCTTCGCCTTGTAACGAATCCATTGCTGCTTCCGCGACGCGATCTGATACGCGTACCACGCGAACACGAGAATTCCAACTCCGACAATGAGCACCGTGTTGAGGTCGTTTGCTGGCGGACTTGGTGACATGAGTCGCTTGGTATCTCACCAGGATTTCAGTTTTGTTGCCCTGAACCGGGAGACGCACAAAACCGGGTGGATCAGAAGGCAGTGGTGGCCTCGGCCATAAACCAGCCGTCATGGCATGGCGGAAAGGGCTTACCTTTCTTCATCGTAATTATTCGCCCGCAATCACCGCAGCGGTATATGCCGCTGGCGGGCGCTTTTCGGCCGGCTCTATACCTTGAATCGCTCAACACCTTTATCCCGCTTGGCCTCCTCGGCTTCATTTTCTCGCCCGGTCTAAGCACACGGAATGTCGGCATAGCTTGAGCCTCCCCGAGAAGCGCACGCCCAGCACACAAATGGCCGTTCAGAGCGGGCGGCGCAGATTTAGAAACCTGCCGTCAGCAACGGTATCGAACGCGGTGTTGCAGCATCAAGGGCTAGATGGGACACATAGCCAGCCACTAGCCCGTTCAGAAGACCAGCCAAAAATCGCCAGAACAACTCGGCAATCGTGGAGAGGAACTGCGCAAGAGGATCGACCGTAACAGGAACAAAGCCAGCCCCTCGGGCTACCATCGGTATTGCCCGGCATTTCTCAGCGTTCTCGCGGCAAGCGGTTTCCCATGCCGAAAGCCAATTGTTAAGAGAAATGATCGCTCCGCCCGCAGCCCAGCTGTGAGCCACGTCCCTATGCCATGAGGAAACTGCTGGCTCTAATATATCGGGTAGCAGGCCACCGATATATCCGCCGGCAGCGCCACCTGCAACTTCGGCCAGCGAATTCTGGCCATTCTGGTCTTTCGCGCGATAAAGGGCAAAAGCCATGCCCGCCCCGGCCCCGATCGCCTTGTGAGTTCTGCCGTCTGGCATAAATCCTCCCGCGTATTTCCAAGGTAGAGTAGCACGGCCAACATGGCGAACACAAGGCGAAAAGCGCACGGATGGCGAGGTCTCAATGTTGCCCAACGCCGAAAAACCCACGGCACAAAACCGGTGCCGTGGCTACCACTCCTAATCATTAACCCCTAACTTCACTCTGTTACGCCGGCTGGTCGAAGAACGGCTCGCCTTGTTTGCGGTATTTGTAGGCGGCCTGTTCGTCGAGTTCGATGCCCAGTCCGGGCCGGTCGGTGACTTCGACGTAGCCTTTTTCGATCAAGGGCTTCTTGCGGCCCTTGATGAGCTCGTCGAAGAAGTTGCTCTTTGCCCGTAGGGGCGGACCTTGTGCCCGCCCTGGGGCACCCACGAGGAGCGCCCCTACGACTAAACACCCGCCGCCATGGCCGGAAGCGGCACTCGGCGTGGGAAGGCTACACAGAACCCCAGGCCGCAAGAGCCTGCGTTACAACCGCCTCAACCGGCCTTCCCTGCCCTCTGCCGCATACCCTGGCGCCGG
>DATKQU010000138.1:0-6033 GCA_035532595.1 Terriglobia bacterium
CCAATGAGGACATCTGCCAGGGCGTCAGATCAAAACCAAATGTCGGGAAGAGCACTATCGGTCCGGTGATATTGTTCTGGACAATGTGCTGCCCTGTGTTGTTGCCCACGGGCGGCAAGGGATACTGGTAGCCTATGTAACTCCCCGTCACTTGGCCGGTGAGGCAGGTCGCAGAGTTAAAGTTGAAGGTCAGGCGAAGAAGGGGGAAGTAACCATTAACGACCACGCTTGAGGTAACGGAACTATTCAACTGAATGGCTGCCAGAACCCAATAATGTGTTCCGTCCTGGGAACCATCGAGGGTCACGATGCAACCATCCGTCGTCGGGGAGTTCACGGCTGTCACTAAAAGTGAATGGCCTGCCTGCCCCATGTTCGTCAGGGCAAGATGAGTCGGCAAGTCGGTCATGGTCTGGGTAAAGCTTTGCGAGGTAGTGAGCTGGCTGGTCGATCCCAAATACTGGCCGAAGGCCGGGGCCGGGTTCATGGCGCAGTCCTGCAGCAGCGCGATCATTGAGAAAATCAGTAAAAGCCTTTTCATCATTTCAAAACTCCTCTACGCAAAAAGTAAAAGCAGCAATGCCGCGCCCGCCGCGATCCAGATCCCCGAGCTGATGCCGGAAACCGGCGCGCTCAGGCCGGGAATGATGATGCCTGGCCCGAGCAGCGAAGCCGACTCGATAGGCGCGGGAATCGACACGCCAGCCGAAGTCCCAGCCGCAGGCGACGGGCTGAGTCCCACGGCGGCCAGAAACCTACTGACATAACTCTGCGTCGAACTCGGAATGTTGCCGCTTGAAACCGCTCCGGGGCCTGCGTTGTATGCAGCAGCAGCCAGCGCAGGGTTGCCCCCAAACTGGTTGAGCATCTGTTTGAAGTAAGCGACCCCGCCGTAAATGTTTTGCGACAGATCGGCGGGATTGGTGACGCCCAGGCTTGCCGCAGTGCCCGGCATAAGCTGAAACACGCCAATCTCGCCCGAGCTGCCCACTGCCGCCTGATTGAAGCCCGATTCCTGGTTGGCAATGGCCAGCATGTAATTTGATGGGACGCCTTGAGCGTTGGCTTCATTGACAATCTGCTGTTGAATTGAGAGGGCCACATTCAGTCCTCAACCTCTTCCGCCTCGATCTCCACGGCATCTTCGTCGGGCAATTCCTCCGCCTCAATGTCTTCCGCGTAATCTTCAGAGGCCGGGACCTCATCGGACGGAATGTTTTCCGAAAACTCCCCGATACAGTCATCATCTTCCGCCTGCTGAAGCGCCTCATCCGAGGCAAGATGCCGCTCGAACGCATGACGAGCTGCCGCTTCCGTCTGGCCGTAGAAGATGTGGCGGCAGGCTACCTCGCCCGCCGCATCCCAAACATCGACAGTAAGAGCAACCATTTCAAGCCTCCTTTAACGCTTCAAAATCCGAAGGTTTCAGAAGTCGTTTGGGGCCGTCAGCAGGCACGTAGCCTTCGCATTCCAGGATAGGGAATTGCAACGCTATCCCGGCGCCCTTGAAAAAACAGAAGCTTTGCGCGACGGTTTGGCGGGTCACGCCGATGGGAATGACGATGCCGCGTTCTGTCTTGTTCGCCTGCAACACAGCCTCGAACTTGGTCAACATCGAGTGCTGGCAGGATTCACAAATCGTTTGCGTGGGTTGCATGGTGTTCTCCTTTGTAGCGCCGGGTTTATCCCGGCAAAGCTGGCGGCGTAAAGCCGCCTCTACGAGATGGGATACCACCAGCCTTTGAGCCGCACCGCTGTAGGCACAGCTCCAAAGGCTACGGTGGTTTCTACAGTAAAGGTCACGCTGTCGCCGTCCAATATCTCGATAAACGTCTGCTGAGGCAGCGCCAGAGATCCCAGCGAGAACAGGATGTTGCTGTAATTGCGGACTGGAACGGCATCCTTGAACAGCCGCCAGATAATGCCTCCCGAAAAATCGGAGAACACACCGCCGATGACCACGTTGGAGATCCCGGCAATAACGCCGTTATGCCCCACCGGGCAGATCAGCGTGAGCACCGTCAAACGGTTGGCCACGCCCACAGCGGGCAACAGGGCGGAAGCCGCTTTATCGAAATACTCCGCAGCCGGCGAGGGTCTGTCCCAAAGCGGGGGCAGCGCAACGCCAGCCGGATTGTCGGATTGCTGAATTGCGAGTTCGACGCTATCCATTCAAAGCTCCCAGCACAAGAAAGTTGACCGTGTTGGCGGCGGCGCTGAGATCCACGGCGGAGATCACTACATCGTCATCCGGCTCCGCTGTCAGAACTTCGGGCAGAAAGAAAGGACGCTGCGCAGTCCCCGCCGTGTTTCCGCTGACCATGGCGCGGTTGAATCGCTTCCCTTTGAATCCGGAGATTTTGATTTCAACCGCGAAGAGTCCGGTACTCTGCGCAGTAAACCCCCAGATATTGAACTGGCCGCGCGGCCGGAACTGCTGATCTTCGGTATCAAGCGCCGCCAGATTGAAGACGACAACCTGCCCGAAAAAGCGCCCCAAAAACGGGAAGCTGGAGGTGTCCACCACGCGCCGCCGGGTATCCCGGCGGTTTGCAAGCCATGAGTTCATCGCATTCTCCTACCTATGGTGAAATGCCGCCAGAGCCGCATCCGCGCTCACGAATCCGCCCGGAGGCGGAGCCGATGCACTCTGCGATTTCGGATGTCCGGTTGAGGCTTGCGGCTGCGCGGTCCCGATGCCCACAATCCGTCCGATAAAGCCGAGTTGGATTGTGTTTCCGGCGCCCGACAAGTCCACCACGCGGTAGGCAATCGAGCCGTTGGCCGGGAAGCGGTATGCGGGGATCACCGGCATCCAAAGCTGCGCTGTGCCGAACATGAGACGGCTGTCCACCAGGTCGCTGGTGAAATTCAGGCTGATACCGCCATCGCCGATTTGCGTTTTGAATGTGCCGGTAGAAACCGCCACCAGACGTTCCAGGATGAAGTCACCGCCGCGATTGATGGACAAGCCAAGCGTTCCGCTGTCCGCATTCGCCAGAAGGACTTGAAAGGGCGTCACGTAGGTAAACCATAATTCATTCGTTTGAGGATTCAATCTTCACCGCCATTTTGTAAGGTGTCATGGCCATCGTGGCCATGCTCATTCACGGGCGTGACGCCCGTGCCACCGGGAAATCAAAAACTTTGGAGTGGCGGAGTGCTGTAGCGGCGGCTTTATGCCGCCAGCTTTGCCGGGATAAACCCGGCGCAACTGGTTACTGGATGCCGCGATAGAGTTGACCATCGAGCATACAGTACATCTTCAGTCCAGTTCCGGCAGGCACTGTGGCCGCCGCAACCGTTGAGAACGCCGAGCCCAGGTTCAAGTTCACGCTGAAAACATCCCCTTGTTCGATCATGAAGGGTTTGCTCAACGAGAACAGTGAACGCGCGTCCGGGGTCCCATTGTTGACTGCACTCACAACCGCAGAGCCTACGGCTGCTGTGCCAACCTGGGAGCCAAAAAGCGAGACGCCCACTCCGCCGGTCCACAGGAACGTGGGTCCGAAGAAGTAAGGCTTCAAGCCGATGACGAAGTTGAGCCAGGTCTTGAAGAGCACGTTGATGGCGTCCGTGGGGTTGGCATCCGGCTGAATGATGAACCGATAGGCCCGCAGAAAGAGTTTCTGAGGGTTCGGTAAACCATTCGACTGGCCCTGAAGGTACGAGTCCCACTGGGTCTTGCCGCTTTGTCCAACGCCGCTCTGGAAGAACGTCAGCCCTGCCGCGGGAAACGCAGTTGCAGCCGCCAGCGAAGCGTCATCATAGACGGGCTGGTCAACCACGTCCGCGTATCCCGGAAACATGGGGTTTGCAAACCTCATGCGTCCCCGCCCACGAGCGCGGGCGATTTGGCCTTCATTCAACTCCCGAAGTTTTGCGAATCGGATTGGTCTCACAATATCACCTCTTTTCCGTTTGGGTGCTGTGGAGCCTGGCCACGCCAGGGTTAGGCGGTCCGGGATCACCCGAACCGCGATTTATAACGGTCCACGACAGGCTCTCCGGTTGCGAAATCGTAACCGGCAAGGCTGTGATGGCTGGCAGCGGCCGTTGGCGGAGGTGGCAAGTACGGAGACACCGCCGCGTTATAGAACGGCTGCCAATTATTCACCATGTTTCCGCTGGCATCGGCAACGCTCGACGAAGGGAGGACCGCGAAGCTTTTCACGAAATCTCCCAAAGCGAATGAAGCATCACCGAGACCCTGAAGCGACAACTGGGTAGAAATCGCTCCAGCGGGCATCAGCTTTTCCTGCACGATCCGCAGCAAGGTTGCGACCAAGCCGCCGACCAACACCATGTTCCCGGACTGAGCGCCGCTAAACTTCTCAGCAAGCATTCCGAGTCCCACAGCAACCGCACCATTGGCGACGTAGCCCATAGCTCCCTGATTTTTGGAGCCCAAGGCGACTTGCGTCAGAGCGCGGGTGCCGACAGCGCCGCCACTTGCCCAAATAGCGTCAACAACTGCGCTTTTGTAGGCGAGCGGATTGCGCCGGCGGGAGTGGTGCCGCCTGTGCGTTGACAGCGCCCGAATCGGATTCCGGCGCCGCTTGGCATGAACGACTGTGCGGTTGCGGCGACGGCTGGCGTTTCGAGCTTTCCTGTGATGAGGATTTGGCATAAACACCACAAGCTTGTCAGCTCCGGGGTTGCGGCTGACCTTTTTGGCGCGTGTCGCGGCACCTCTGTGCCGGACCGCCCTCCTAACTGGTTTCCGCTTCCTCTTGTACGGGTTGTAAGCCCTTATGACTGGCAAGCTGTTTTCTCCTTTCTGTCCCGAACTGTACGTCGGGTCGAATGGCGCGGGTTGCGGCTTCTCAGTTCCTGAAGGCTCTTACGGGATTGGGGAGCGGCCTTCAAAAAATCAAAATCTCGTGGCGAGATAAACTCGCCGCTACGTAACGGCGGCTTTATGCCGCCATTCATCTAACGACGTGCCCTCCGCCGCCAACGATCTCGAACATTCCCGTTTTCGGGTTGTAGAGCATCATCGGCCACTTGCCTTCCGAGTCCGGAAAGAACTGGACGCTGGCGGCAAGATAACCCTGATCGCCCAGGGTATGAATCACAATCCCGGTCAAGGGCGCAAGCACCAGGCTTCCGTTCCAGGTCCCTGCCGCATACTCTTCCATCTTCTGCGGGACCTTTACGGTTTTGCAGGTGGCCATCAGCGCCGCCCGGCGACGCACCGAAATGCGGCTCAAATCCTCCACTGTATTGCCGCGCTTGTCTTTCATCACATTGCGGGTTGGCAGCGCGCTCACCGGGGTGGGGATTTTCAGACGGCCATCGCCGTCATAGCCGATTTGCGGGCCGTGCTTGGAGAAGTCGATGGTGCGCTTGCCCAGAATCAGGATGACCACCTGCCCGATAGGGGCAAACTGCATTCGCCGCGCATCCATCTGAGCCTGCCGAACAATGTCCTGGGTCGAATGCCGCTGCGGGGCCTCGCCGTACCGCTCGACAGGCTGCTCCTGAGCAACGAAGTCTCGAAACCGCTGATCGTTGCCCGGGGAGCCTGAGAATTCCTTTGGCACTGCAGCGCCTGAAAACTCTTTGGGTATTCCCGCATCGTCAAAAGGAGCGAAAGGGTCCCGGTTAGTGGATGATGCCTTCATATTTGACCTCATACTCTCCCCCGGCCATGTACATCTGCCGGTTCAATTTGTCGTAAATCAGCCGCGGCCGTTTGTGGCCGTGCTCGCCCAGCTTGTGGTCCCAGTCGGTCATTTCGTAGTCGGTGAACTCTTTGCGGGCCCGGTAAACCACCCGGTCAATCTCGCCCAGGTCGATGAAGTCCTTGTTGGGATCAACCTTGTCTTTGGACTCGGCAATGACGGCGCTCAAGTCCTGATTGCCGCCGATAAAGTACATCTGCTTGCCATTCGCGCTCGAAGCCAGCAAAACCTTCTCACCCTCGAAATCAAGCTTCAGGGCCAGCGATCGCATGTAAAGCTCCACCAGCTCGCCCAGCACGGCATAGTCTTTGCGGCGGATAATGTCTTCCTGGAATTCCAGCACTTC
>DATKQU010000139.1:0-3109 GCA_035532595.1 Terriglobia bacterium
GCCAGCGCCTGAACCGAAGCGGTGTTGACAATGCTCCCGCCGCCGGCCCGCATCATATGAGGAACCGCCTGCCGCGCGCAGAGATAGACGCTTTTCAGGTTTACCGCCAATTGCCGGTCCCACTCATGGCTTTCGAGATCCAGGAAATCCTTATACAACTCGATGCCGGCAACATTGATCAGCACATCAACCCGGCCGAACTCCTTCGTCAGGCTCCGAAAAGCCTCCACGACACTTGCCTCTTCAGCAACATCCGCTTGAAAAGCGCGAGCCTGGCCGCCGTTCTTTCCGATGGCCGAAGCCGTCTCTTGCGCTCCGGCATGATTGATGTCCAGCGCCGCAACGCTTGCGCCGCGCTCAGCAAACGTTTCAGCCGTGGCCCGGCCGATGCCTCCACCCGCCCCCGTAACCACAACAACCTTTCCGCTAAAATCCACTCTCAGTTCCTTCCCTTGATTACGATGCGGCCCGCGAGGGTTTTACCAGGCTGCTGAGAACGGCCTCTCGTCATGCTGAGCTGCAGCGAAGCATCTGCTGCATTTTCCTGAAAATGAACAAAGCCGATCCTTCGCGGAGTTTACCCTGAGCCCCCTCGCTGTGCTCAGGGCCGTTCGCAAGCAGAGGGCGAACGGGCTCAGGATGACCGGCTTCGAGCTCTTGTTCAGCAACCCGCTAGGACGGTTTCTCCCCGTAAAACTGCCAGAGCTTCCGGACATGAGAATCCCAGGTCGGCTCCTCGGGCAGGTAGCCGTCCGGGTAGGTCTCGAACACCACGTACACCAGTTCGCCGGCCCCCACGTTGCTGACCGAATGGTCCGTGTTCCTGGGGATAAAGACCACCGAGCCGCGCCGCACCCGCTGGACGCGGCCGGCGGTGTTCACGTCGGCTTCTCCCTCCAGGATCAGATAGAACTGCTCGCACTCTTTGTGCTGGTGAACGGGAAAGGAGAGGCCTGGGGGATACCTTTCAAGGAGCACCTCCATGGCTTCACTCTTTTCGCGGGGCAGCAGCACCGTAAAATCCACGCCCTGCAGCTTGCACTTGGGTGCTTCCTCGAAAGTTGTTACATGAGGGACTTTCTTCGCTTCTGCCATCTTCATCTCTCCTTCCCCGTTCACCGTATTTTTCACCCGGCCGACTTAAGTGGTCGGACGCACCACGGACTGCGGCCGCAGGTAATCCGTCAAGGTTTCCGGACCCAGCACGCCGCCGCCCAATCCGCTCAGGTTGCACCCGCCGTAAGGCACGCCGTGCGAGAAGAGGTTGTGAGCGTTGATCCAGCTATTGCCCGCCACCAAGCTTTCCGCGACTCTGTGGGCCCGGTCCAGATTCTTGGACCAGACGCTGTTAGCCAGACCGTAAGTGGACCGGTTCACAAGGTCCACGGCCTCATCTTCCGTCTTGAAGCGCATGAGATACGCCACAGGGCCGAAGATCTCCTCGCGAGCGCACACGTTGTCGGGAGTCCCGGTTAATAGCGCGGGCTTCACATAATATCCGCCCTTGAGGTCTCCTGAAACATCGGCAGCGCCTCCTTTGAGCAGCGCGGAGGCGCCTTCCTTCTCGCCCCTCTCGATATACCCCAGGACGCGCTCCTTCTGTTTTGCGCTGACCACGGGACCCATGTCGGTTCCATCGCCCAGGCCGTATCCGATCCGGAGGCCCTTCAGCCGCTGCTCGGCGCGTTCGACGAAGCTATCCCAAATTTTGTCCTGAACAAGCCAGCGAGTGGCCGTGCA
Source organism: Terriglobia bacterium (assembly GCA_035532595.1). Classification (GTDB taxonomy): domain Bacteria; phylum Acidobacteriota; class Terriglobia; order UBA7540; family UBA7540; genus JAMCXS01. Next base: position 1,741 of record DATKQU010000139.1, read on the forward strand.
ACAGACCTGCCCGGAGTTTAACGTCACCGCGGAGGTCAAGGCATCGGCGGCAGCTTCCACGTCCACATCTTCGAACAAGACCGCCGCGCCCTTGCCGCCCAGTTCCAGCTTTACGGGCACCAGGTTGCCCCCGCAGGCAGCGCCAATGATGCGACCGACTTCCGGAGACCCGGTAAAGGACATACGCTGAATCCCCGGGTGAGAGGCCAAGGCCGCCCCGGCCTTGTCGCCATACCCCGGAATCACGTTAATCACTCCCGCGGGAACTCCTGCTTCCTCGGCCAAATGGCAAAAGTACAGAGTGGAAAGCGGCGTGTCCTCGGCTGGCTTCACGACCACACAGTTGCCGGCCGCGAGCGCCGCTGAGGTGCCCCAGCCCAGCAAGAGAAAAGGAAAGTTCCACGGAAAGATGAACGCGCAAACGCCATAGGGCACGCGCAGCGTGTAGGCTTCGAAGCCGGAAACGGCGATAGGCTCGCGCCGCCGGTAGTAAACCGAGAGGTCGGCGTAGTACCGAAACGTCTTGGCGGCGTGGGGAATGTCAAACCCTGCCGCCTGCGCAATGGGCTTCCCGACGTCCAGTGATTCCAGTTGCGCCAGGATATCGCGGTTCTTCTCAATCAAGTCGGCTAGCCGGTGGAGGATCACCGCGCGGTCATTGGCCGGCATGGTGGCCCAGCCGCTGGTCCGAAAGGCTTTTCTCGCCGCCTCCACGGCGCGGTTAACATCCTCCTGCTCGGCAGCTGCAACCTTGGCCAGCACTTTGCCGGTCCCAGGGTCGCGGGTTTCAAACGTCCCTCCCGCCGCCGCATCAACCCATTTGCCCCCAATGTAGAGCTTTTGGGTGCCATAACTTAGTAACTTCGAAACTTCTGGTAACGGTGTTGTCATCACGACCTCCATAGTTTATGAATTCGCGTCCGCTTCGGCCGTGCTCAGATCAGCCTCCGGCCGCCGGGGGATCGACCCCTGTGCGCAAACCTTAGACCGCCAAAAATCCGCCATCAACCGCCAAGATATGCCCCGTGACCATGCTGGATGCATCGGAAGCCAGAAACACCGCACTCCCTACGATCTCTTCCGGCTCGCCGAGTCGCCCGGCCGGCGTTCGATTCACAAAGTAAGATAAGGAGTCAGAGTCCGACCGCACCTTCTGCACCAGCGGAGTATTAAATAAGGATGGCGCAATCGCGTTGACTTGGACGTTGAAGGGAGCGAGTTCCACCGCAAAGCCTTTCGTCAACTGAGCCACCCCTCCTTTACTGGCCAGGTACGCAATACTGAACGGGTAGGCGATCATCGCCCCAATCGAGGCGATATTAATGATCTTCCCACACTTCCGCTCCGCCATGTGGCGGCCCGCAGCCTG